>NZ_JAAIUZ010000014.1:0-65236 GCF_010894375.1 Stenotrophomonas sp. B1-1
GTGGTAGTGGCCAACCTTGGTTGGCCCGCGCCAGAGTGCCGACCAAGGTCGGCACCTACCAGAGCGGACGCGCGCGGAACCCGGCGGGGTTCAGGCGGTCACCGGCTGCGGGGCGCGCTGCTGCAGCGCCCAGATGATGACGCCGCCGAGCAGGGTCAACACGCCGGTGAACAGGCACACGCCCAGCCAATCCCACGCGGCGTAGGCCAGCCCGCCCACGGCGCCCAGCACGCTGCTGCCCAGGTAGTAGGCGAACAGGTACAGAGCCGAGGCTTCGGCACGCATCGAACCGGCGCGGCTGCCGACCCAGCTGCTGGCCACTGAATGCCCGCCGAAGAAACCGAAGGTGACCAGCGCGATGCCCACCGCCATGGTCGCCAGCCACGGCAGCATCAGCAGCACGATGCCGGCGCCGATCAGGCCGAAGGAAATGGTCAGGATGCGGCCCCGCCCATGCCGCATCGCCAGCTGGCCCATCCACGCCGAGCTGAAGGTCCCCACCAGGTAGACACTGAAGATCAGCCCGACCACGGTCTGGCTGAGGTGGTACGGCGGCGCCAGCAGGTGGTAGCCCAGGTAGTTGTAGAGGGTGACGAACACGCCCATCAGCACGAACGAGGTGGCGAACAGCCACGGCAGGCCTGGGTCGGCAAACAGGGTGCGCCAGCGCGACGGCAACTGGCGCAGGCCACCGCGACGGGCCTGGAAGTGCCGCGACGGCGGCAGCTGCAGCCACAGCAGCACGGTGCTGGCCACCGCAATGATCGACACCGCGCCGATGCCCCAGCGCCAGCCCCAATGATCGGCAATGATGCCGGCCAGCAGGCGCCCGCTCATGCCGCCAATGGCATTGCCGCCGATGTACAGGCCCATGGCCAGGCCCAGCGCGCGGCTGTCCATTTCCTCCACCAGGTAGGTCATGGCCACCGCCGGCACGCCGCTCAAGGCCAGGCCCAGCAGGGTGCGCAGCACCAGCATCGTGGTCCAGTCGTCCACCAGCGCGGTGCACAGCGACAGCAGCGCCGAGGCCATCAGGGCCGCGATCATCAACGGCCGTCGCCCCACCGCATCGGACAGCAGGCCGGCCAGCAGCATCGCCACCGCCAGCGTGCCGGTACTCAGCGACAGCGACATCGCGCTGCCGGCGGCCGACACGCCGAAGTGGCGGCTGAACTCGGGCAGCAGCGGCTGCACCGTGTACAGCAGGCCGAAGGTGGAAAAACCGGCCAGGAACAGCGCCACCGCGGTACGGCGGAACGCCGGGGTGCCCTGCTGGATGCGGGTGTCAGTGCCGGAATCGAGGGTACGGGGGCGGGCGCTGTCGGCCGCCGCGGTTTCGCCAGTCATGGAATCGGGTGGCCGTGGGGGCGGCCAAGATGGGGATCAGGCGGCCAGCGTAGGCCGCCTCATCCAGTCGATCCATAACCTGATAGGTCAGGATTGATATGTAGAACGTATCAATTCAGCTTACAGCCGCTGCCACTCGAAGCCGTCGCCGCGGCGGTAGTACACCGACACGGCGCGACCGTAGAGGGCATCGGCATCGACGAAACCGAAGAAGCGGCCGTCGAAGCTGTTGCCGCGGTGGTCGCCCAGCACCAGCACCTTGCCGGCCGGCACCTGCAGGTCGGCGATGTCAGGGCCACCGCCCATGTCCAGGTCCAGCTGCGCGTGGCGCGGGCCGAAGGCTTCGGTATCGGCCAGCCCGGCGATCTGCAGCGGCTGGCCGTTGATGATCAGGTGGCCGCCGTGCAGCTGCACGTGGTCACCGGCCACGGCCACCACGCGCTTGATCAATCGGGTGCCGTCGGCGGGCGAATCGAACACGGCTACTTCGCCGCGCTGCGGGGTGCCGGTGGCCAGCAGTTGCTGGTGGGTGAACGGCAGGCGCAGGCCATAGGCGCGCATGTCCACCACCACGCGGTCGCCGGGCTGCAGGGTGGGCTGCATCGAGCCGCTGGGCACCACGTAGTGGTTGGCCAGGGTGTCACGGGCGGCGGCCAGCAGGCCCAGCATCACCAGCAGCGGCAGGGCTTCTTTCTTCAGCCAGACCAGTGCGCGTTGGGAAAAGGGAGGGCGGGCGACAGCATCCATGACAGGCTCCGGGTGGGTGGTAGGTGGATCAGACCACACATCGGCGGGAGAGGTTCCCGGGTACGGCCAGTCGAGCTTGGCTCGACCCTACCAGTCGAGCATGGCTCGACTCTACATAATGAAAAACGGCGGGGTTGCCCCCGCCGTTTTCGCTCTCTTATTTCAGCCCGCGGAACTTCAGCAGCGGTTCCACCGACGGGTCCTTGCCGCGGAAATCGCGGTACAGGGTCGACAGTTCCACGCTGTTGCCGCGCGAGAGGATCTTGTCGCGGAACTCCTGGCCGTTGGCCGCGGTCAGGCCACCGTGTTCGGTGAACCACTGGAACGCGTCGTGGTCCAGCACTTCGGCCCAGAAGTAGGCGTAGTAGCCGGCCGAATAGCCGCCGCCCCAGATGTGGTCGAAGTAAGTGGTGCGGTAACGCGGCGGCACCTGCGGCAGGTCCACCTTGAACTTCTTCAGCGCGCTGGCTTCAAAGGCGCCCACATCCTGCAGCGGGGCATCGGCCTTCTGGGTGTGCCAGGCCAGGTCCAGCAGCGCCGCCGACAGGTATTCGGTGGTGGCGTAGCCCTGGTTGAAGCTGCGTGCCTTCAGGATCTTGTCCACCAGCTCCTGCGGCATCGGTTCGCCGGTCTTGTAGTTCTTGGCGTAGTTGGCGAACACCTTCGGGTCCAGCGCCCAGTGTTCGTTGAACTGCGAGGGGAACTCGACGAAGTCGCGCGAGGTGGCGGTGCCGGCGATCGACGGGTACTTCACGTTGGAGAACATGCCGTGCAGCGCGTGGCCGAACTCATGGAACAGCGTGGTGACGTCGTCGAAGCTGAGCAGCGCCGGCTGGCCTGCGGCCGGCTTGGTGAAGTTGCAGACGTTGTAGACCACCGGCTTGGCACCGGTCAGGCCGTCCTGTTCAACGAACACGTCCATCCAGGCGCCGCCGGACTTGGTGTCACGCTTGAAGTAGTCGGTGTAGAACAGGGCCAGCGAGGTGCCGTCCTTGTCGAACACTTCGTACACCTTCATGTCCGGGTTGTAGGTCGGAATGTCGGTGCGCGGCTTGAAGGTGATGCCGTACAGCTGGGTGGCGGCGTAGAAGACGCCGTTCTGCAGCACGTTGTCCAGTTCGAAGTACGGCTTGATCTGCGATTCGTCCAGATCGTACCTGGCCTTGCGCACCTGTTCGGCGTAGAAGTCCCAATCCGAAGCGGCCAGCTTGAAGCCGCCGTTCTGCGCGTCGATCACCTTCTGGATGTCGGCCGCTTCCTCGCGCGCCTTGGCGGTGGCCGCGGGCACGGTGTCGGTCAGCAGCTTCAGCGCCGCGGCCGGGGTCTTGGCCATCTGGTCGCCCAGGTTGTAATCGGCGTAGGTGTCAAAGCCCAGCAGCTTGGCCTTCTGCGCACGCAGCTGGGCCAGGCGCTGCACGGTCTGCCGGGTGTCGTTGGCATCGCCGCGCTCGGCGCGGGTTTCCGAAGCCTTCAGCACGGCGGCGCGCTGGTCGCGATCGCTCAGCGAACCCAGCACCGGCTGCTGCGTGGTGTTCTGCAGCGGCAGCAGGAACTTGCCGTCCAGCTTGCGGGCGCTGGCGTCGTTGGCCGCGGTGTTGATCGCGTTCTCGTCCAGACCGGCCAGCTTGGCCTTGTCATCCACCACAACAGCGGCGGCGGCGGTGGCCGCGACCAGGCGGGTGTGGAACTGGGTGGACAGCGTGGTCTCTTCCACGTTCAGCTTGCGCAGGCTGGCCTTGTCAGCGTCGGACAGCTGGGCGCCAGCGCGCACCAGACCGTCGTAGTAATGCTCGACCAGGCGCTTCTGCACCGGGTCCAGTTCCAGCGTGTCGCGCTGGTCGTACAGCGACTTCACGCGCGCGAACAGCTTCGGATCGAGGTTGATCTCGTCCTGGTGCGCGGCCAGCTTCGGTGCGATCTCTTCCTGGATCTTCTGGCGCGCTTCGGTGCCATCGGCCTGGACCAGGCCGAAGAAGATGCGCGACACGCGGGTGAGGGTTTCACCGCTGCGCTCCATCGCCACCAGGGTGTTGTCGAAGGTGGCCGGCTCGGGGTTGTCGGCGATCTTGCGCACGTCGGCCAGGTGCTGGCGCATGCCTTCTTCGAACGCCGGCAGGTAGTCGCTGTCCTTGATCTTGTCGAACTGCGGCGCCTGGAACGGCAGCGTGCTGGCGCTCAGCAGCGGGTTGGTGGAGGCATCGGCCGGCTGCTGGGCCGGGGTCTGCTGGGCTTCGGACACGGGGGTGGACTCCTTGCCGGAACAGGCCGCCAGCGCCAGGCTGATGGCGGCGGCCAGGACTACGGTACGCGACATGTAGAACGCTCCTTGGGCGGGCGGTAGGGAATGACAGCCCTCCACCCTACTCCTGTCGCGGCCGCCCGGCATGTGCCGGACGTGGCGTGTATGCGGCCGCTGCGGGGCGTTTCAGACCGTGCCGCGGGTCTTGCCCATCCACGGGCGGTAGAACTCACGGATGGCCGCCATGTCGGCCGCATCATCGCCGGTGGGGGTGAACAGCGGGCCGATGCCGATGGTCTTTTCCGGGTAATGGAAGTACGCCGCCAGGACCGGCACGTCGGCCATCCGCGCGATCTTCAGGAAACCGGCTTTCCAGTCCTTCACCGCCTTGCGGGTGCCTTCGGGGGTGATGGCGAACCACATTTTTTCGTTGTTGCGCAGCAGGTCCACGGCCTGGCCGACCGTGCCCTGCGGCGCACTGCGGTCCAGCGGGATCACCCCCAGCCGGTGCAGCAGCGGGCCCAGCGGCCACCAGAACAGCGAGGCCTTGCCCAGCACCTTCACCTTCATGCCCAGCGCGATCTTGGCCGCCATGCCCCACAGGCCGTCCCAGTTGGACGAATGCGGAGCGATGATGAAGACCAGGCGCGGAATGTCCGGCAGCGTGCCGGTCACCTTCCAGCCGCCCAGGCGCAGGGTGCAGCGCGCCAGCCAGCGCAGGAAGGCGTTGGGTTTGACCTGCGGCATGTTCGGCGGCACGGCCGGCAGCAACGGCGTCGGGTTGTTCAAGCAATCACTCCCAGTCACGTGATGAGCGCCCGCGCTTGATCTGCGCGCGCCCGCGTTTGGCGTCCAGACGACGCAGTTTCGAGCCCAGGGACGGTTTGGTGGCCTTGCGCGGCTTGGGCACGTTCAGCCCAGCCTGGATGAAGGCCGCCAGCCGCTCGCGCGCATCCTCGCGATTGCGATCCTGGGTGCGGAACCGTTGCGCATCGATGACAAGCACGCCTTCGCCGGTCATGCGCCGGTCGCGGCGCGCCAGCAGGCGCTCGCGCAGCGGCTCGGGCAACGAGGGCGAGCCGGCCACATCGAAACGCAGTTCCACCGCGGTGGACACCTTGTTGACGTTCTGCCCGCCGGCACCGCTGGCACGCACGAACCGCTCGACGATCTCGCCGTCGGGGATTTCAAGCTGCGCGCTGATGGTGACCGGTCCACTGCCCATGCGCGCATTGTAGCGGCACCGGCGCCGCCGTGGCCGCCATCGCGCGCCGTATGCCGCCGATCAGGCATCGAACACGCCGCCTTCGCCTGCGCTGCGGGTATGCTGGGCCTTCCATGTACCGCAGGAAGCTTCGCATGACCCGCCTTGTTCCCACCCTGCCCGCGCGCCTGCGCCGCGTTGCCCTGCTGCTGGCCCTGGCCGCGTGCAGCAGCCCGGTCTGGGCCGCGCCGCCGACCGACAGCGACATCAACCGCCTGCTGGCCGCCTCGCGCGCCCAGACCATGCTCGACGCGGCGCTGCCGCAGATCGAAGCGATGCAGCAGCAGCAGTTCCAGCAGGCCACCGCGCAGCGCCAACTGACCGCCCAGCAGCAGGAACAGCTGCAGCGCATCCAGGCGCGCACCAACCAGACCCTGCGCCAGGCGCTGTCGTGGCAGCAGCTGCGCCCGATGTATGTCGATCTCTACAAGAAGACCTTCAGCAAGGAAGACGTGCTGGCCATGGCCGAGTTCTACGAGAGCCCGGCCGGCCAGAGCCTGCTGGACAAGACCCCGGCGCTGATGCAGAACGTGATGGTGGCCATCCAGACCCGCATGCAGCCGTTGATCACCGATCTGCAGAAGGACCTGGAAGCGATCGTGAACGAGCCGGAAAAGAAATAACGCCATCGGGGTCGGATCCCTTTCCCAACGGGAAAGGGCTCTGACCCCGGGGTACCACGCCGGGCATGGCCCGGCGCTACCTTCAGTCCACCTGCCAGCCGAACAGGTCCAGCGCCTTCTGGAAACCGGCATCCACCGGTGCGCGCACATCCAGCATGCCGCCATCGGGGTGCGGGAAACGCAGGCGCTCGGCGTGCAGCAGCATGCGGTGCACGCCCTGCATGCGGAAATTGCGGTTGTGGCGGCCGTCACCGTGGCTGGTATCGCCAATCAGGTGGTGCGACAGGTGCTTCAGGTGCCGGCGGATCTGCCGGAAGCGACCGGTCAGCGGCTGGCAGCGCAGCAGCGCATAGCGCGAACTGGCGAATTCGCCCACCGGCACGCAGAGTTCGCCGGTGGCCAGGCGCTGGAAATCGGTCACCGCCGGCTTCTTCACCGGCTTGCCGGGCCCGCCGTCCAGATCGTGGTCCACCTGCCAGGCCTCCTCGGCCGGCCAGCCGCGGCAGATGGCCAGGTAATCCTTGCTCACCTCACCGCCCATCAGCGCCTTGCCCAGCGTGCTGGCGGTGTCGCGGTCGAAAGCCAGCAGCAGGCAGCCGCTGGTGGCGCGGTCCAGGCGATGCACCAGGAAGATCGGGCGGCCCAACTGCTCGCGCAGGCGGTCGGCCAGGAAATCATCTTCGCCGCGGGCCAGCTTGCTGTCATGGACCATCAGCCCGGCCGGCTTGTTGACCACGGCCAGCCGTTCATCCAGATGCAGCAGCTGCAGGGGGGCGGTTTCGGGGGCGGTTTCGGTATCGGTACTCACCGCCGGATTATACGGGGGCGCTCGCGTGGGGTCGGATCCCTTTTCCTGCGGAAAAGGGCTCTGACCCCGGGTGTGGGACACGCAGCGATCAGCCGTTGCGCACCGCCAGCAGTTCACCATTGCCCACCGGCACCAGGCTGGTACTGAAATCCGCATCCGCATCCAGCAACGCGCGCAGCGGCTGCATCTGTGCGGCGTGCGAGGTGGCGTTGTCCACCACCAGCAGGCCGCCGGGGCGCAGCACGCGGCGCAGCTGCGGCCACCAGCCGGCGTACTGTTCGCGGTCCGAATCAAGGAACAGCAGGTCCACGCTGGCGTCGTCCGCCGCGGCCAGCCAGACCCCGGCATCGCCCTGCACCAGGGTGATGCGCCCGCCCAGCCCGCTGCGAGCGAAGTTCGCGCGCGCCATCGCCACCTTGTCGGCAGCGTATTCCAGCGTGGTCACCTGACCATCGATCGCCGCTGCAGCCTCGGCCAGCCACAGCGTGGAATAGCCGTTGGAGGTGCCGATTTCCAGCACGCGCCGGGCCTGGCCGAAACGCACCAGCACCGACAGCAGTTCTCCGGTGTCGGCGGTGATGTTCAGCATGCGCCGGCCCCGTTCGCTTTCGCGCGCATCGTTGTGGGCGCCGTGGCGCGCCAGTTCGTCCTTCAGTGCCTGCAGTGCGGCGCTCATCGCCACCAGGCGCGGGCCAGCGCAACCGCGCCCAGCACCGCCGCACCCAGCCCCAGCATGGGCAGGTCGCCCCAGTACCAGCCCGGCGGCTGCAGCACGTACAGCAGCGCGGCAATGGCCAGCAGGCCCACGCCGGTAATCGCCCCGACCGCGCGCTTCTGCAGCTTCTGCAGGCTGGCGTCCAGCGCCACCAGATCGCGCGAACGCATGGCCAGTTCGTGGCGGCCTTCCACCTGCTGGCTCAGCCAGGCATGCACCAGGCGCGGCATGTCCGGCGCGTGGGTCATGATTTCCGGCACGCGCTTGCCGATCTCGCGCACCACCCGGCGCGGGCTGTAACGCTCGCGCAGGATCTTCGCCAGCACCGGCTTGGCCACGGCCCAGATGTCGATCTGCGGGTCCAGCTGGCGGCCCACGCCTTCGATGTTCAGCAGGGTCTTCTGCAGCAGGATCAACTGCGGCTGCAGGGTCAGCTGGTAACGCTGGGCCACCCGGAACAGCTTCAGCAGCACTTCGGCCAGCGAAATCTGCGACAACGGCCGGGTGAAGTACGGTTCGCACACCGAACGCACCGCCGCTTCCAGATCGTCGATGCGCACGTTGTCGGGCATCCAGCGCGCCTGCACGTGCAGCTCGGCAATGCGGCGGTAGTCGCGGTTGAAGATGGCCATGAAGTTCTCGGCCAGGTAGTACTGATCTTCCTGCGAGAGCTGGCCCATGATGCCGAAGTCCAGCGCGATGAAGCGCGGGTTGTCGCGGCGCGCCGGATCGGTGTCGACCCAGATGTTGCCGGCGTGCGCATCGGCGTGGAAGAAGTTGTCGCGGAACACCTGGGTGTAGAACACCCGCACGCCCTTGGCGGCCAGCGCCTTGCGGTCGATGCCGGCCTGGTCCAGGGCGACGATGTCGTCGGACGGAATGCCCCACACCCGTTCCAGGGTCAGCGCGCGTTCGGCGGTGTGGCTCCAGATCACTTCCGGCACGTACAGATCGTCGCTGTTTTCCCAGAAGCGGCGCAGCACGCTGGCATTGGCGCCTTCGCGCTGCAGGTCCAACTCGGCGGCCAGGGTGTTTTCCACCTCGGCCACCACTTCGCGCGGGCGGATCTTGTCGGCACGCGGGTGGGTGCGCTCGACCAGGCTGGCCAGCGAGTTCAACAGCGCGATGTCGGCATCGATCTGCTTCTCGATGCCCGGGCGCAGCACCTTCACCACCACCTGGCGGCCATCGGCCAGGGTGGCGGCGTGTACCTGCGCGATCGAGGCCGAGGCCAACGGTTCGGTATCGAAGCTGGCAAAGGCCTCGCTGACCGGCAGGCCCAGCGCTTCTTCCACGATGCGGCGCGCGGTATCGCCGTCAAACGGCTTGACCCGGTCCTGCAGCAGGGTCAGTTCATTGGCCACGTCCGGCGGCACCAGGTCGCGACGGGTCGACAGGATCTGGCCGAACTTGACGAAGATCGGGCCCAGGTCCTGCAGTGCCAGGCGCAGGCGTGCGCCACGCGACTGCGCGGCAATGGCGGCCGGTGCGCGCGGCACGAACGGCTTGGCCAGGCGCAGCCAACGCTCGGCCGCGGTGCCCTGCAGCAGGTCGTCCAGGCGGTAACGCAGAATGACCCGGCCGATGCGGTTGGCCCGCAGCAGGGCCTTCATGCGGCACCCCGCAGGCGCTGCACGCGCACCTGCAATCGTTCAACGTCGTCGCGCAGCACGTCCACGTCATCATGGAAGGCGTCCAGTTCGCCACGCGGCACCACGTCACGCGATTCTTCGGTGACGAATTCGGCGGCACTGTGGGCCAGGTCGATGGCGCCCTGGCGCGCGTGCTGCAAGGCGCTGCGCAGGGTGTTGGCCACCTGCACGCCCAGCACGTCGCCGAATACGCTCACGAACGGCTGCTGCCAGTCCGGATCGAAGCCCTTGGCCAGCTGCTGCAGGCGACGCGCCAGTTCGGCATCGCCGGCCACGCGTACGCGGCCCTTGCCGGCGTCGTCGCCGCGCCGCGCGTTGGCCAGCAGCGGCAACTGCGCCAGCACCCCGGCCAGGCTGCTGCGCACGGCCAGGTCGGCTTCCTGGGCGTCCACCGGGCCGACCCGCAGCTGGTCGCCGTCCACGCTGATACGCATGGCCAGCGCCGGCGCTTCCAGGGTCAGGTCGATATGCCGGCCGTGCAGGCTGGCCAGGGCGTGGCGGGTGTCCGGATCCAGCGCCAGCGCGCGGTTCAGGGCGATCTGCAGGGCGCGGCCAGCGACCGGCTTGAGGGACTTGAGCAGGGAAAGAGCCATCTGCGCATTCTACCTGCGTGGGTGGTGGGCGGATGCAGGCACGTTGCCGCGGTAGAGTCGACCGTTGGTCGACTGACCTTCCGCGTCCTGCCAGTCGACCAACGGTCGACTCTACCTTTCCCCGTGCCACCGGGCGGTTCATGCTGTGGGCCCTTGTTGCACAGGACATCGCATTGCCCATGGCACGTACCCGGGTTGGCATCATTTTCGGCGGCACGTCTTCCGAACACGAAGTTTCGCTGCAGTCGGCGAAGAACATCCTCGATGCGCTGGATCGCGAGCGCTACGAACCAGTGCTGGTCGGCATCGACAAGCAGGGCCAGTGGCATCTGCTGCAACCCGATGCGTTCCTGCTCAACGCCGATGATCCGGCGCGGATCGCGCTGCGCCCGTCCGGCGCCACGCTGGCGCTGCAGCCGGGTGCAGGGCAGGCGCAGCTGCAACCGGTGAACGCACCGGCGGCACTGGGGCCGATCGATGTGGTGCTGCCGATCGTGCACGGCCCGCTGGGTGAGGACGGTGCGCTGCAGGGCCTGCTGCGCATGGCCGGCCTGCCGTTCGTGGGCTCGTCGGTGCTGGGTTCGGCGGCGGCGATGGACAAGGACGTGGCCAAGCGACTGCTGCGCGATGCCGGCCTGCCGGTGGCGCCGTGGGTCTGCATCCGCCGCCACCAGGCGGCGCAGGTGGATGTGGCCGCGCTGATCGCACAGTTGGGCCTGCCCCTGTTCGTGAAGCCGGCCAACCAGGGTTCGTCGGTGGGCGTGAGCAAGGTGAAGGATGCGGCCGGCTTCGCGGCGGCGCTGGAACTGGCGCTGCGCCACGACCACAAGGTGCTGGTGGAATCGGCCGTGGCCGGTCGCGAGATCGAATGTGCGGTGCTGGGCAACGCACAGCCGCAGGCCAGTGTCTGTGGCGAGGTGGTGGTGCATGACGAGTTCTACGCCTATGACACCAAGTATCTGAACGCGGCGGGTGCCGATGTGGTGGTGCCGGCGGCGATCGATGCTGACAGCCAGGCGCGTATCCAGCAGATCGCGCTGCAGGCCTACCAGGCGCTGGAGTGCGCGGGCATGGCGCGGGTGGATGTGTTCCTGGGCGCGGATGGGAAGATCACCATCAACGAGATCAACACCCTGCCCGGCTTCACCCGCATCAGCATGTATCCCAAGCTGTGGGGCGCAAGTGGGCTGGGCTACACCGCGCTGATCACGCGGTTGATTGAACTGGCGCTGGAACGGCACGCGGCCGACAAGGCGCTGGTGTAGTGCGGGGGACCCCGCATCGCGTGCGACATGCGGGGCCCCGCTTCTGTAGAGTCGAGCTTGCTCGACTGCTGTTGGAACAGTCGAGCATGGCTCGACTCTACAAGGGCGGTCGAGCAAGCTCGACTCTACCCGCGCTTGCGGAACATCGAGATCACCGCAAGGATCAGGAACACGACGAACAGGATCCAGGCGATGTTGCTGGCGGCGCCGGCAATGCCGGAGAAGCCGAGCACGGCGGCGATGATGGCGATGACGAAGAAAATGACGGCGTAGTGCAGCATGGCGCTCCTCGCGATGGGTCGGGCCGTGGATGGCGTGGGTCCATCCTCCCGATCCGGCGGTGTGCAACCGGTGACGGCAACTTCTGCGCGCGATGAAGCCTTCAGCGCCGTGATGCCGCCGTCACGAGGCCGCGTGCAGGCGGCGCAGCCCTTCTTCGATGCTGACCTGCGGCACGTAACCGAAATCGCGGCGCGCCGGTTCCATGCTGTACCAGTGCGGCGTGCACAGCTGTTCGGCCAGGAACCGGGTCAACGGCGGTTCGCCGGGCAGGCGCAGCAGCGGCCACAGGCGCTCGCACACGGCGCCGATGCGGTAGGCGGTCTTGAAGCTGAGGGTTTTCTCCACGGCCGGGGCATTCACCGCCGCCAGCAGCTTGTTCAACAGCTCGCGCATCGGCAGCGGTTCGCCGTTGGAAATGAAGTACGCCTTGCCGGCACAGGCCGCACCCGGGGCCAGCGCGTCGAACGCCAGGAAGTGCGCCAATGCGGCGTTGTCGATGTAGGTGGTGTCGACCTTGTTGCTGCCGTCACCGACCAGGCGCAGGCGGCCCTGGCGGGCACGCTCGGCCAGCCGCGGTACCAGCTGCAGATCACCCGGGCCCCAGATCAAGCGCGGGCGCAGCGCCACCGTGGCCAGGCTGGCATCGTTGGCGGCCAGCACGCGCTGCTCGGCAATCGCCTTGGTTGCCGCGTACGGGGCCTGGAAATTCTCGCCGTACGGGACTTCGTCGGCGCCCAGCCCTTCCACCGGGTGGGTGGCGCGGTGGGTCACGCTGGGCGTGGAGGTGTAGACCAGGCGGCCGACGCCGTGCGCGCGGCAGGCGGCAATCACGTTGTCGGTGCCCACCACGTTGGCCTGGTGGTAGCTGTCATAGCTGCCCCAGGCACCGGCCTTGGCGCCGTTGTGGAACACCGCGTCCACCCCGGCCACCGCATGCTGCACAGCCTGCGGGTCGGCCAGGTCGCCGCGGATCTGGCCCACACCCATCGCCTGCAACGCCGGGTAGTGGCCACGGTTGAGCGCCAGCACCTGGTGGCCGCGCTCAAGCAGGCCGCGGCACAGGGCCTGTCCGAGGAAGCCACCACCACCGGTAACCAGGATCTTCATGCACGCTTCTCCAATGCAGCGCTGGCCCAGACGGCCAGCTTTTCGCGGCCGATCTTGGCGTTGTGTCGAATGTCCACCGGGAAGCCCGGGTGGACCAGGAAGTGCTGCACGCCGGCAGCGGGCAGGTGCGTGGCCGCATGGGCGCGCAGCGCCTCCTGCAGGGCCGCGCCATCGCGGCTGCCGCGCTGCAGCTCCACGCACAGCACCGGCACCTGTGCACCGGCCGCGCCCACGCCCACCAGTGCGGTGCGCGCCACGCCGGGCAGCGTGTTGAACACCGGCTCCACCTGTTCGGTGTACAGCGGCCCGCGCGCGGTTTCCACGCGGTGGGTCTTGCGCCCACAGAACCACAGGCGGCCCTGCGCATCGAAGTAGCCGACATCGCCCATGCGGTGCACGATGCGGGTGCTGCCGTCGGCCAGGGCTTCGGCAATCTTCGCCGCGGCGGTGGCCTGCGGGCGGTTGAAGTAGCTGTCGGTGGCGGTCGGTCCGGCCACGGTGATCTCGCCCACTTCGCCCACGCCCAGCACGCGCGCCTGCGACCAGTCGGGAAGCGGGGCGTCATCGATGGCGATGATGCGCACTTGGTTGGGGGCCACCACGCTGCCCACGCAGGTGCCGGCGCCGGCTTCGGTGGCGGCGCGCGTACGTTCCAGCTCGCGCCCTTCCACCACGGCCACCGGCAGGCATTCGGTAGCGCCATAGGGCGTCCAGAACTGCGCATCGTCCGGCAGCAGGCGGCGGATGGTGGCCACCACGTCCGGCGGCACCGGGGCGCCGGCGGAGGTGACCCGGGTGACCGAGGGAAGCGGCCGGCCATGGCGGGCCAGCACGCGCATCAATGCCGGCGAACCGAACAGCTGGGTGACGCCGAAACGCTGGATGGCATCGTGCAGCCGCGCCGGGTCGGCCTGCGCCGGCCGGGTCGGGTCCATGTCCGGAATGACCGAGGTCAGCCCCAGCGCCGGGTCGAACAGCGCGAACGGCGGGAAGGTCGGCAGGTCCACCCCGCCCGCTTCCATGCCGAAGGCGTTGCCCAGCAGTTCGATCTGGCCGACGAAATGGCGGTGGCGGTAGACCACGCCCTTGGGCACGCCGGTGGAGCCGCTGGTGAACAGGATCGCGGCCATGTCCTCGCCGTCGGTGGCGGCCAGCATCGGGCCGCTGGCGGCGCCGGCGCGCTCCAGCGCGGCCAGCGTGGTGCCGCCCCAGCCCAGGCGCTGGCCCACGGTCACCAGACGGGTGGCCGACGGTGCCCAGCGCAGCGCCAGACGGGCCACGTGGGCCAGTGGAATGCCGATGAAGGCCTCCGGCTGCGCTTCGTCCAGGCACTGCTTCAGCGCGCGCTTGTCGATGCCCGGATCGACCAGCACCGGCACCGCGCCCAGCTTGAACAGGGCGAACATCAGCAGGAAGAACTCCGGCGAAGGCCGCACCATCACCACCGTGCGCACGCCGCGGCCGATGCCGTAGCCAGCCAGGCCGGCGGCCATGGCATCGCTGCGGGCGTCCAGCTGGCGGTAGTCCAGGGTCACGTCATAGGCGGCCATGCCGTTGCCGGCGCCGCGGCGGCCGGGGCAGCGGATGGCGATCTGGTCGGGGCGTTCACGGGCCAGTTCCGGCAGGCGCGCGGCAATATTGCAGGGTCGGTTCATCCGTTCATTGTCGCCGCTTACGGAATTTCTTGCGCGGCGGCCGACTTCGTGGAAAATCCGCAGCCTCGTCACCCATTCCACTGCCGCCCGAGGCGGCTTGACCATGCAACATCCCTGCATGACCTGCGGCGCCTGCTGCACCCAGTACCGCGTGGCTTTTCACTGGATGGAATCGGACGAGGTCACCCCCGGCGGGGTACCGCACCAGCTGACCGAAACGCTGGACCCGCACCGCCTGTGCATGCGCGGCACCCATTCCAAGCCGGTGCGCTGCGTGGCCCTGGATGCGCAGATCGGCGTGTATTCACGCTGCACCATCCACCCCAACCGGCCCAGCGTGTGCCGCGAGGTCGATGCCTCGTGGGAATACGGCAAGGCCAGCCCGCAGTGCGACAGGGCGCGCATTGCCTATGGCCTGGACCCGCTGACCCCGGCGGACTGGGAAGGCAGCGACGGCAGCCCGATCGCGGCCTGAGGCCAGGGGTCGGATCCGTTTCGCAGAAAAGGCTCCGACCCCGCGCACCGATCAGATCGGGTTGGCATCCAGGAAGGCGCGGATCTTCGGCACCAGCACTTCGTGCTTGTCTTCCAGCACGTAGTGGTTGGCATCGTCGAACGCATGCACCTGGGCGGCCGGCAGCGCGGCCTGGAAGCCCTTCAGGAAGTGGTGGTCGAACACGATGTCGCGCAGGCCCCAGCCGATGAAGGCCGGGCGATCGGCGAAGGACGGCAGCGCCTGGCCGGCGCGCTCCAGCAGCGACCAGCCCTTGTCGGCCGGCGACAGCGGAATGTCCTGCATGAAACGGATCGTGCTGATGCGGTTGGCGTAGCTGTTGTACGGCGCCACGTAGGCGCGGCGCACATCGGCCGGCATCTTCCGCTCCACGCCCAGCCACGAGGCACCGGACGAGAACGCATTGAAGGTGCGGATGATCCACTCACCGACCTTCCAGTGCCGGCCCAGCGCAATCTGCCACGGCATCTTCTTCGCCGCCGGCAGCGGGAAGGCCGCGGTGTTGAGCACCACCAGGCGCTTCACCTGATCGTGGTGCGACAGCGCCCAGCCGAAGCCGATCATGCCGCCCCAGTCATGCACGGCCAAGGTGACCGGGCCGGTGATGCCCAGGTGCTTCAGCAGCGCATCCAGGTCGTCCACGCGCGACTGCAGCGTGTACTCGTAGCGGCTGTCATCGGGCTTGTCCGACAGGCCCATGCCGATATGGTCGGGCACGATGCAGCGGTACCTGTCCGACAGGCCGGCCACCAGCGTGCGCCAGTAATAGCTCCACGACGGGTTGCCGTGCACCATCACCACCACCTCGCCATCGCGCGGGCCCTCGTCGAGATAGTTCATCGACAGACCGGGGCGAACCTCGAAACGCTGCGGGTGGGCGGGGTAACCGGGAAGATCGCGCATGCGGAGCACCTAAGGAGAGTCGCGGCGCACTGTAGAGCCGAGCCATGCTCGGCTGCTTTCTCGTCCGCTGCTGAAGAGCCGCGCTGCGCGCGTGAGCCGAGCAGGGCTCGGCTCTACAGGAGATCGTGCAGCAGGCTGTTTACCAGACCACTTCGGCCATCGAGCAGTTCAGGCCCGAGCCGATGCCCAGAAGCGCGATGCGATCGCCCTTCTTCAGCTTGCCCAGCTGCTTGAGCTTGCTCAGCACGATCGGCACTGAGGCCGGGCCGATGTTGCCGTGCTCGCCGAAGATGGTCATCACCTTCTTCGGGTCGATGCCGAAGTTCTTGATGAACGCGGCGGTGTGCGGCTGGCTGACCTGGTGGATGACGAACTGGTCCAGTTCCTCCACGGCCCAGCCCAGGGCGATCTTGGCGGCGGCGAAGGTCTTCTGCGCCAGCTTGATGCCTTCGATCAGCAGCAGGCGGGTGTCGGTCACCATGCGGTCCAGGTTGCCCAGGCACAGCTGGTTCCACTCGGTGGCCGAGCGGGTTACGCCACCCTTGTAGCGCGGGGCGTCCGGAACCAGTTCCGAGCGCGCCATGACCATGGCCGCAGCACCCGATCCGGTGGTCAGGGCCGCCAGTTCGTTGCGGAAATCGTCGGCGGTGACGTCCGGGGCGGTCATGCGCTCCAGGGTCTTTTCGTAGACCAGGTTGGCGGTTTCGCCATCCACCACCAGCGCGTAGTCGATATCACCGCGCTCGAGCATGCGCGCGGCGATATCCATGCCGTTGATGAAGGCCAGACACGCATTGGCCACATCGAAGGTCATGCATTCGTCGCTGACGCCCAGGTTGCCCGACACGATGGAGGCCGTGGACGGCTCCAGGTAGTCGCGGCTGACCGAGGTGTTGACCAGCAGGCCGACCTGGCCGGCGGTGATGCCGGCATCTTCCAGCGCCTTGCGGCCGGCCATGGTGGCCGCGTCCGAGGCCAGCACGCCGGTGTCCCACAGGCGGCGGGCGTGGATGCCGGCGATATCGCCCAGCACGTCGGTGCGGATACCCAGGCGGTCCAGGGTCGGCTGCAGGCGGTCGTTGATTTCCTTGGTCGTCAACGTATGCGGCGCGTCGACGTGTGCGAGGCCGGCGATCGAGACATTCTTGAAGAGCATCGAGGTTAGCGCCAAGGCTCAGGCAAAAGGGGGCGCTATTCTATAACCCCCGCGCCTTCACCGCATCTTTACGAATTCAGCCTTCCCCGTATGGTGAAGGATTCAGCGTGGCGGGCACTGGAACGCGGCGAAGCGCTGGCTGCCATCGGCCGGGGCGGCGGCGGCCTGCACGGCGTTGGCGCCGGCACTGGGGGCCTCGTTGCGGGCCAGGGTTTCCAGCTCTTCCTGCACGCGCAGCGGGTTGCGGTTGTAGAAGCCGACCTTGCTCTTGACCGTTACCACCACCTCGCCCTTGGTGATGCAGCCGGCCGGAACCGGGCCTGCCGGCAGCACGCGGGTCGCCTTGCCGGCCGGTTCGATCGGCACCCAGGTGCAGGCGGTGACGGTGAGCAGCAGGGAAGAAAGCAGCAGAACGCGCATGGGCAGATCCTGGAAGGGTATGGGGCGATTCTGCCTGAACAGCCTGAATCGGGGGTAGCCGGTGATGGGGTCAGATCCCCCGGCAGGGGGCTCTGACCCCGGATGCACACTGGGGGTCGGAGCCCTCCTTGCAGGAGGGATCCGACCCCTGGCCGGGTCTTGCCTTATTTCTTCACCGGGTTGCCGTCGGCATCGATCACGGTCACCTCGCCCAGGTTCAGCGCGCGCACCGCTGCTTCGGTCTGCTTCAGGTCACCC
The DNA here is from genome assembly GCF_010894375.1 of Stenotrophomonas sp. B1-1. Classification (NCBI taxonomy): domain Bacteria; kingdom Pseudomonadati; phylum Pseudomonadota; class Gammaproteobacteria; order Lysobacterales; family Lysobacteraceae; genus Stenotrophomonas; species Stenotrophomonas sp. B1-1. The sequence goes on from NZ_JAAIUZ010000014.1 coordinate 17,549, forward strand.
ACCACCACCCAGGTCAGCGCCTGCGGCTTGATCTCGGCCGCTGCCTGCTGCACCTGCGCCGGGGTCATCGCTTCGATCTCGGCCTTGCGGCGCAGCACGTAGTCGTCGGGGCGCTTGAACTGCACGATGTTGCCAATGGTCGAGGCCACGGCCGCGGCGGTTTCATACGCACCCGGCAGGCTCAGGGTCTGGATGTTGCGGATGCGGTTGACCTCTGCCTCGGTGGCCGGCTTGCTGCCATCGGCGAAGCCGGCGATCTCCTTGCGCATTTCCGCCAGCGCCGGGCCGGTCTTGTCGATCTGCACCGGCGCCATCGCCATCCACGGGCGCTGGCCCACGGTGTTGCTGGCCATGGTGCGGGCACCGTAGGACCAGTGCTTGTCCTCGCGCAGGTTCATGTTCAGGCGCGAGGTGAAGTCGCCACCGATCACGCCGTTGGCAATGTCGAAGCGGGTCGAACCGGCATCGCTGGACGGCGGAACCACCTGGCCGGCGAACAGGTTGGCCTGCACCGCACCCGGCTGGTCGATCAGGAACACGCGCGGTGCGCTGGGCACGGCAACGGCGGTGGTGGCCTTGACCGTGGGCGCATCGCCGCTGGCCTTCCAGTCGCCCAGCTGCTTGTCCAGCAGCGGCACGATCTCGGCCAGGGTAGTGTCGCCCACCACGATCAGGGTGCCGTCCTGCGGGCGCAGCCAGTCGCGGTGGAAATCGACCAGGTCCTCGCGGTCCAGGCTGGCGATGGCCGCTTCGTCACCGCTGCCGGTGAACGGAATCGCATACGGGTGGCCCTTGCCGTACAGCAGCGGCGGCAGCACGCGCATGGCCACCGCATTGGGGTTGACCTTTTCCTGCTGGATGCCGGCGATCCACGAGGCCTTTACGCGGTCGATCTCGCCCTGCTCGAAGCGCGGTTCGCGCAGCAGGCTGGCATACAGCGCCAGCGACGGCACCAGGTTTTCCTTCAGTGCCGACAGTTCAACATCCACCGAATCCAGCCCGGCCGAGGCATCCAGGCTGGCGCCCAGCGCATCGGCGGCATCGGCGAAGGCCAGCGAACCCAGCTTGCCGGCGCCTTCGGTCATCAGGCTCATGGTGAAGTTGGCCGTGCCCGGCTTGCGCCCCTGGTCGGCGGTGAAGCCACCCGGGAACTGGTAGCTGAACTGCACCACCGGAATCTCGTGGCGCTCGGCCAGCACCACCTGGGTGCCGTTCTTCAGGGTGGCGCGCTGCAGGGCCGGGAACTTCAACTGCGGGAATTCGCGGGTCTGCGGCACGCCGGCCTTGCGGTCGACCTGCTCGGGCAGGGTGCTGTACTTGCTGTCCACGGCCGGCACGTTGAACGGCTTGGGCGTGGCCGAGGCTTCTTCCTTCAGTGCCACGCGCTCGCCCGGTTCCACCACCAGGGTGTGGCTGCCCTTGTCCAGCCACTGTGCCCCCAAGCGCTTCAGATCGGCGGCGGTAGCCTTGTCGATGTTGGCCAGCGAGGTGCGGAAGCAGCCCGGGTCGCCGGTGTAGACCGCGCATTCGGCCAGCGCATCGGCCTTGCCGCCGAAGCCACCAATGCGCTCGATGCCGCGGATGAAGCCGGCGCGGAAGCCGGTCTTGGCGCGTGCCAGTTCATCGGCAGTCGGGCCGTCCTTCAGCAGGCGCTCGATTTCCTCGTCGATGATCTTCTCGATGCGGGCCGGGTCCTGGCCCTTCTTCACCGTCGCCATCACCATGAAGTTGGACCCCAGCTGCGAGGCGTAGGCGCCGGCGCTGATGTTGTCCACCAGCTTGTCCTGGTGCTGCAGGCGCTGGCTCAGGCGCGAGGACTTGGCACCGCCCAGCACTTCGGCCAGCAGCTGCAGCTGGTCGATGTCGGCCGTGCCGACCTGGGCCACGTTCCAGGCGCGGTAGATGCGCGCCTGCGGCACCTTGTCGGTCATCACTTCGCGGGTGTCGGCATCGCGCTTGGCCACGTCCACCTTCGGCTGCGCCATGGTCGGGCCGGCCGGGATGCTGCCGAAATAGCGCGCCACCTTTTCCTTGGCGGTGGCCAGGTCGATGTCACCGGCCAGCACCAGCACCGCGTTGTTCGGGCCGTACCAGGTCCGGAACCAGGTCTTCACGTCATCCAGCGACGCGGCGTTGAGGTCGTTCATCGACCCGATCACGCTGTGGTGGTACGGGTGGCCGGCCGGATACAGCGCGCGGTTCAGCTTTTCCCAGACCTGGCCATAGGGCTGGTTTTCGCCCTGGCGCTTCTCGTTCTGCACCACGCCACGCTGTTCGTCCAGCGCGGCCTGGTCGATCGCCCCCACCAGGTGGCCCATGCGGTCCGATTCCATCCACAGTGCCATGTCCAGCGCGGTGGTCGGCACGTTCTCAAAGTAGTTGGTGCGGTCGGTATTGGTGGTGCCGTTCTGGCCGGTGGCACCCACCTGCTTGAACGGTTCGAAGTATTCGCCGTCGTGGTTTTCGCTGCTCTGGAACATCAGGTGTTCGAACAGATGGGCGAAGCCGGTACGGCCGGCCGGCTCGTCCTTGCTGCCCACGTGGTACCAGACGTTCACCGCCACGATCGGCGCCTTGCGGTCGGTGTGCACGATCACGCGCAGGCCGTTGGGCAGGGTGAACTGCTCGAAGGGAATGTCCACCTTGGCCGGCGCGGCCGGCTTGGCCGCCAGGGCGGTGGTCGGCGCAAGCGTGCCGAGGGCGGTGCTGAGGGCAACGGCGAGCAGCGCGGTGCGCGGGCGCAGGGCGAAAGACATTTCCAGATCCTTGGTCACGTTGGTGAATGCCGATCCTAGCGTGTGTCCCGCCCGCCCGGTATCGGCCAGCAGTCACTGCCCTGGGGGCGCCGGACCGCCCCGCCGTAGCGGTCACGTAAGCCGCGCCAGCGCGTCCGGACAGTGTCCACGGCCTGCCGAACGGACAGGTGTCCGCCCCGCGGACACTCCGAAGACCGCAAAAAACCCTTTGAAATCAACGCTTGAAAGTTGGCACGGCGATTGCTGTGTAGTTCCTGCGCCAGGAAGGGCTTCAGATCGAAACTGACCGAACGCTGAACAAATAGAGAAAAGCGAAAATTTCTCTTGCATGCCCAGAATTGGTGTACTACCTTACTACCACACCACCGCTCAACAACACTAAACAGGCCCCGTCATGAACGCCAAGACCATTGCCATCGCCATCGCCCTGATCGCCGGCACCGCGGTTGTTTCGTCGGTGCAGGCCTCCGAATCCATCAAGACCCTGGACACCGTGCAGGTGCGCCCGGCCGCCGACCAGCTGGCCCAGCAGGCCTGGGAACAGGCCAGCGGCATCCCCACGCTGGCAGCAGTGCAGGTGCGCCCGAGTGCTGACCAGCTGGCCGAACGCAACGGCTACGTGGCTGCCCCGGTCGCCGCTGCAATGCCGATCACCACCCTGGCCGCCGTCGAAGTGCGCCCCAGCCTGGAACAGCGCGTCGCCCTGGCCGCCGAACAGGAAGCACAGCGCTACGCCGCCACCCTGGCTGCCGCTGCCACCTCGGTGGCCAACCAGGTGATCACCAACCTGCCGACCCTGCAGGTTCGCCCCAGCGCCGCCGATCTGCAGGCCCTGGCCAGCGAAACCGCCCAGGTGCTGCTGCGCCCGTAACCGGTGCCGCCCTGCCCCGCGCAGGGCGTGCGCCGTAAAGGCGGCAGTGGTGGCAGGTACACTGCACCGATGAATGCCGCGCCCCAGTTCCACGTGATCCTGTTCCAACCGGAAATCCCGCCCAACACGGGCAACGTGATCCGGCTCTGTGCCAACACCGGCGCGCAGCTGCACCTGGTCGAACCGCTCGGGTTCGCACTGGAAGACAAGCAGCTCAAGCGCGCCGGGCTGGACTACCACGAGTATTCGCGCCTGCAGGTGCACCCCGACCTGGACACCGCGCTGGCGCGCATCGCGCCGAAACGACTGTTCGCACTCAGTACCCGGGCCAGCGTGCGCTACGACAGCGTGGCGTTTGAAGACGGCGATGCATTCCTGTTCGGCCCCGAAAGCCGTGGCCTGCCGCAGGATGTGCTCGACGCCCTGCCCGACGGCCAGCGCCTGCGCCTGCCGATGCAGCCGGGCAACCGCAGCCTCAACCTGTCCAACACCGTGGCCGTACTGATGTACGAAGCCTGGCGCCAGCACGGGTTTGCCGGCGGCGCATGATGCGCCTTGGGTAGGTGCGGCCCCCCCTGGTGGGTGCGGACCTTGGTCCGCACCAATGCCTGGTCGCGCGCTGAAGGACTGTGCCGACCAAGGTCGGCACCTACCAATGCCGCTTCTGGTGGGTGCTGACCTTGGTCCGCACCAATGCCCGGTCGCGCGCGGAGGGTCTGTGCCAACCAAGGTTGGCACCTACCACCAAGGTCGGCACCTACCCGGTAGATCCACGCCATGCGTGGATGACGGTCAGAACGCGTTGATACCGGTCAGCTCGCGACCAATCACCAACTGGTGCACGGTCTCGGTGCCTTCATAGGTAATCACCGATTCCAGATTCAGCGCATGCCGGATCGCCACGTGCTCGGTGGTGATGCCGGCCCCGCCCAGCAGGTCGCGGCATTCGCGGGCGATATCAATCGCCATGCGGCAGTTGTTCCACTTGGCCAGGCTGACCTGCTGCGGCTGCAGCTGGCCGGCTTCCTTCAGGCGCCCCAGCTGCAGGGCCAGCAGCTGCGCGGTGGTGATGCGGCGGGCCATTTCGGCCAGCTTGATCTGCGCGCTCTGGGTGGCGGCCAACGGGCGGCCGAACAGCACCCGCTCCTTGGCATAGCCCAGCGCTTCGTCCAGGCAGGCAATGGCCGAACCGATCGGGCCCCAGCTGATGCCGAAGCGGGCCTGGGTCAGGCAGCCCAGCGGCCCCTTCAGGCCCTTCACGTTGGGCAGGCGGTGGCTGTCGGGCACGCGCACGTCGTCGAAGTACAGCGCACCGGTCAGCGAGGCGCGCAGGCTCATCTTGTGCTTGATCTCCTGGCTCGTGAAGCCGGCCATGCCCTTTTCCAGCACGAAGCCCTGGATGCCGTCTTCGGTCTGCGCCCAGACAATGGCAAGGTCGGCCACCGGGCCGCTGGTGATCCACATCTTGCTGCCGCTGATGCGCCAGTCGCTGCCGTCGCGTACCGCGCGGGTCTTCATCGCGGCCGGGTCCGAACCGCCATGCGCTTCGGTCAGGCCGAAGCAACCGATCAGCTCGCCACGGGCCATCGCCGGCAGCCACTGCCGCCGCTGTTCCTCGCTGCCGTAGGCGTAGATGGGGTACATGCACAGCGAGCTCTGCACGGAAACGAAACTGCGCAGGCCCGAATCGCCGCGTTCCAGCTCCTGGCAGATCAGGCCGTAGCTGACCGCGCCCAGGTCGCCGCCGCCATATTCAGACGGCAGGGTCGCGCCCAGCAGGCCCAGTGCGGCGATCTCCGGCACCAGTTCGTCGGGAAAACGCGCCTGGTCGAAGGCATCGCCGATGATGGGCAGCACCCGTTCGTTGGTGAAACGGGCCACGCTGTCCTGCACCGCGCGTTCTTCCTCGCTGAGCAGTGAACGGACATCGAACAGATCGTACGGATGCAAAGCCATGGCACTCACACGCAGTCAGGACCGGGCCATTGTCGGTCATCGGCAAGCATCGCGTCTGGTAGGTGTGGACCTTGGTCCACACGGAAGCGGGTCCGGGCGGTGAAACAATGTGCCAACTCAGGTTGGCACCTACCCGGCCACGAGCATTACGCTGCACTGCAGCAATCATGACGTGAACATCGGCGATCTAGCTCGATCACGCGCGGCCCGGTACCCTGACACATTCAAACAAGCGTTTCGCACGTGGCAGCACGCGCGATTCCCAGGCACCGCCGGTGGCCCCGATGCCGGCACTACCCACGAGTCATGCATTCGATGAGCGCTGAAGCCAACGCCCTGCCCCCGCGTGAAGTAATGGAATTCGACGTGGTGATCGTCGGCGCCGGTCCTGCCGGCCTGGCCACCGCCATCCGCCTGCGCCAGCGCGCGATCGAAGCCGGCCGTGAACTGTCGGTGTGCGTGCTGGAAAAGGGCTCCGAGCCCGGCGCGCATGTGCTGTCCGGTGCGGTGATGGACCCGCGGGCACTGACCGAACTGTTCCCGGACTGGGCCGAACGCGGCGCGCCGCTGAAGCAGAAGGTCACCCGCGATGAATTCCTGTTCCTCAGCGAGACCGGTTCGCGCAGCACGCCCAACGCGCTGCTGCCCGAATGCTTCCACAACGAAGGCAACTACATCATCAGCCTGGGCGAAGTGACCCGCTGGCTGGCACAGCAGGCCGAGGCGTTGGAAGTGGCGATCTTCCCCGGCTTCGCCGCCGCCGAGGTGCTGTACGGCGACAACGGTGAAGTGGTCGGCGTGGCTACCGGCGACATGGGCATCGAAAAGGACGGCAGCATTGGTCCGGCCTTCGAGCGCGGCATGGCCCTGCACGCCAAGTACACGATCTTCGGCGAAGGTGCGCGCGGCCACCTCGGCCGCCAGCTGATCGCCCGTTACAAGCTGGATGAAGGCAAGGACCCGCAGGCCTACGGCATCGGCATCAAGGAACTGTGGCAGATCGACCCGGCCAAGCATGAGCCGGGCCTGGTGGTGCACGCCGCCGGCTGGCCGCTGGACAACGACACCTATGGCGGCGCCTTCCTGTACCACGCCGACGGCGGCAAGGTGGCGGTGGGCTACGTGGTGGGCCTGGACTACAAGAACCCGTGGCTGAGCCCGTTCGAGGAATTCCAGCGCTTCAAGACCCACCCGCAGATCCGCAAGCACCTGGAAGGCGGCACCCGCATCGGCTACGGCGCACGTGCCATCACCGCCGGTGGCCTGATGTCACTGCCGAAGACGGTGTTCCCCGGCGGCGCGCTGGTCGGCTGCGAAGCCGGCTACCTCAACGTCAGCCGCATCAAGGGCAGCCACGCGGCCATCAAGACCGGCATGCTGTGCGCCGACGCCGCCTTCGATGCGCTGGTGGCCGACCGCCAGCACGATGAACTGAGCGCCTACCCGCAGGCGTTCGAAGCCAGCTGGCTGTTCACCGAACTGCAGCAGGCCAAGAACTTCAAGCAGTGGTTCAAGAAGGGCCAGACCGTGGCCACGCTGATGACTGGCGTGGAACAGTGGCTGCTGCCCAAGCTGGGCGTGCGCAACCCGCCGTGGACCCTGCGCCACAGCACCCCGGACCACGCCTGCCTGGAGCCGGCGTCCAAGCACACCCGCATTGCCTACCCCAAGCCCGATGGCGTGCTCACCTTCGACCGTCTCAGCTCGGTGTTCCTGAGCAGCACCAACCACGACGAAAACCAGCCCAGCCACCTGACCCTGAAGGACGCCAGCATTCCGGTGAAGGTGAACCTGGCCGAGTACGCCGGCCCGGAGGCGCGCTACTGCCCGGCCGGTGTGTACGAGTTCGTTGGCGAAGCCGACAACGCGCGGCTGCAGATCAACGCGCAGAACTGCGTGCACTGCAAGACCTGCGATATCAAGGACCCGACCCAGAACATCGTCTGGGTGACCCCGCAGGGCGGTGGCGGCCCCAACTACTCGGGCATGTAAGGCCCCGGGCTGCGACGGCGTGTCGCAGCCCGCGTCCACGCAGGGGCCGGTATGCTACCGGCCCATGCGCGCGATCGTTCTACCTGTTGCATTCGCCGTGGCCCTGGCGGCCACCGGCTGTCAGCGCCCACCCGCCGCACCGGCCAGCCCCGAACAGGCGCGCCAGCAGGCGATGCAGCGCGCGTTTGAACTGTGCGCCGGCTGCCACACGGTGAAGGCCGGCGGCATCCATCGCTTCGGTCCGAACCTGCATGGGGTACTCGGCCGGCGTGCCGGCAGCCTGCCCGACTACGGCTATTCCGACGCCATGCGCCGCGCCGATTTCGTGTGGAGCGCGCAGACCCTGGACACCTTCCTGCAGTCACCCAGCCACATGGTGCCCGGCACGCGCATGTACAACGCGTTCCCCAGCCCGGAACGGCGCGCCCTGGTGATCGCCTACCTGCAGGAGCATGCCCAGTAGGAGCACAGCGTTCACTGAGCCAGCCGCTGCAGCTGCTGTTGCAGCAGGGCCATGAACTCGCTCACCTGCTGCAGCAACGGCCCCATGGCCGCCTCGTCGCCCTGCTGCAGTTGCTCTTCCAGGGCGCCGGCGCGCGCGGCCAGGCCCTGCGCGCCCACCGCGCCCAGCGCACCGGTCATGCGGTGCAGGTGCTGCACCAGCTGGGCGCGGTCGCCGTCGCGCAGCGCCGCGTGCAGATCGGCCATGTCGCTGGTCGTGGCGGCCAGCAGGCTGTCGCGCAACTGGGTGGCCACCTGCAGCGAACCGAAGCGCTGCTGCAGCGCCGCCAGATCCGGCAGCGCCAGCGATGCATCCACCACCTCACCCGGCGCATGGGTGGCGGCGGCCAGCTCGGCCGCATCCAGCCCGGCCGCCTGTGGCAGCCAGCGCAGCAAGGCCTGGCGCAGCGTGGCCAGCGACAACGGCTTGGCCAGCACATCGTCCATGCCCGCCTCGCGGCAGCGCCGTGCGTCGTCGTCCAGCACGCTGGCGGTCAGCGCCAGCACCGGCAGCCGCGGCTGGCCGTTGCGGCTCTCACGCTCGCGCAGCAGGCGGGCGAAGGCGAAGCCATCCATCACCGGCATGCGGCAGTCGGTGATCACCAGATCGAACGGTTCCTTCGCCAGCCGATCCAGGGCCTGCCGCCCGTCATCGACCAGCACATGCGGCACGCCCAGCTGCTGCAGGCGCCAGGCCATCATCGCATGGTTGGTCGGGTGGTCTTCCACCACCAGCACGCGCGCCGCCCGCAACGCCGGCGGCAGCAGCGCGGTCTGTTCCTGCTCGGCCAGCAGCGCGGCCACGTCTTCGGCGCGCGCTTCCACCAGCGCCACCTCCACGTCCACCCGCGTGCCTTCGCCCAGCACACTGTGCAGGCTCAGCTCACCGCCCATCTTGTGCACCAGGCGCCGACAGATGCTCAACCCCAGCCCGGTGCCGCCATGCTCGCGCTGGATGTAGGCGCCGGCCTGGGTGAAGGGCGCGAACAGGTGCGGAATCTGGTCTTCGGCAATGCCGATGCCGGTATCGGACACGGTCAGTCGCAGCGGCTGGCTGCCATCCTCGGCGGTGGCACCCAGCACATCCACCTGCAGGCGCACATGGCCCTCGTTGGTGAACTTGATCGCGTTGCTGAGCAGGTTGAAGACGATCTGCCGCAGGCGCACGCCATCGACTTCGTGTGCCTGGGCCAGGCGCGGGTCGATGTCCACCTGCAGCTCCAGGCCCCGGGCCGTGGCCTGCGGCGAAAGCAACCGGCACACGCTGTCCAGCAGCGGGCGCAGCGGCATCGGCACCGGCGCCAGGCGCAGCGCGCCCGCTTCCATGCGCGAATAATCCAGGATGTCGTCCAGGATCTGGCGCAGCATCTGCGCCGAATCCTCGATCACGGTGATGATGCGCTGCTGTTCCTGGTCCAGCGGCGAATGGGACAGCACTTCCAGCATGCCCAGCACGCCGCTCATGGGCGTGCGGATCTCGTGGCTCATGGTGGCCAGGAAGCGCGACTTGGCGTCGGCCGCCTGCTCGGCTTCCACCTTGGCTGCGGCCAGCGCGTCGGCCTGCGCGCGCGCCTCGCTCACATCCACCCAGTAGCCGCTCCAGGTCACCGCACCGGCCTCGGCGGCGTACGGGTGGGCCTGGCTGCGTACCCAGCGCTGACTGTCATCGTCGGTCAGCACGCGGAATTCGAACGACAGTGCAGCGAAGTGACGCGCGGCCTGCGCGGTGGCCTGCAGGATCACGGCGCGATCATCCGGCGCGATACGGCCCAGCAACGCCCCGGTCTCCTCCATCGCCTGCTGCCGCGTAATGCCGAACAGCGCCTGCACATCGCCGGCAATGAACGGGAAGGTGAGCGTGCCGTCGGCCGCGCGGCGGGCCTGGTAGACGATCGCCGGCAGGTTGTCGGTCACCTCGGCCAGGCGCTGCTCCACGTGGCGGCGTCCGGCCACTTCACGGCGCAGGCGCCAGTGGCCCAGGCCATGCACGGTGGCCGCGGTCAGCAGCACCAGCAGCAGCGGAATGATCCAGCGTAGCAGCCCGCTCCAGTGCACGCCCTGGCGGTATTCCACAGCCAGCCAGTCGCCACGCAACGATTCGCGTTCGCGCGGGGTCATCTGCAGCAGCAGGCGGTCGAAGGTGGTGGCCAGGGCGGCATGGCGGTGGTTCACGGCCAGCGCCAACTGGTCGTTGAAACCTGCCGGTGCGGCAATCTGCAGGCGGCCGGGGAAGCGCTCGCGCAGCATGTGGTCGACCAGCGCCAGGTTGCCCACGTACGCATCGGCATCACCGTCCAGCAGCCGCTGCAGCGCCTGTTCGGCACTGCGCGCGGGAATGATGCGCGCCTGCGGCGCCTGCTGCAGCACATAGCCACGCACGCGTTCGGGGTCGGACAGCAGCACGCGCTTGCCCTGCAGGTCGGCCAGCCCCAGCAGCACCGGGCTGCCCTGCGCGGTCACGATCACATTGGGCACGCTGATGAAGGGCTGGCTGAACACCCAGTCGGGCCCCAGGTACTGCGAATCCAGCGGAATGCCCATCACTGCCTGCACATCGCCGCGCTTGGCCTTGGCCCGCACCTCGAACCAGTCGTGGCTGGGTTCGATCTGCAGGTTGGCGCCGGCCTTTACCAGCAGGCGCAGGTATTCGGCGGCCAGGCCCGTGGGCTGGCCGCCCGCGTCGGCGAAGGACAGCGGCGCCGCATTGGGCGGGAAGCCGATCTTCAGCGGCTCCTGCAGCACGCGCTTTTCGGCCTGGCTGAGGGCCAGCTGGGCCGATGCCGACCACTGCAGCGGCGGCAGCCAGCGCTGCACCAGCGCCTCCTGCTGCGAGGCGCTGCTGGCCGCCAGCGCCAGGTCCAGCGCTTCGGCCAGCGGCTGCTTGCCGTTGGGCACACCGAAATGCAGCCGCTCGGGCGGTAGATCGCTGGGCCGCAGCAGCACTACGCCCTGCAGTTTTTCCTGGGCGATCAGCTCGGTGGCGACATAGGCATTGCCGATGAACACGTCGGCTTTGTCGTCTCTGACCATTTCCAACGCGGCTTGCGTGTTGTTTGCGACAAGCTGTCGGGCACGCGGGAAGCGGGCACGCACCTGCGGCGCGGTCATGAAATCCTGCTCGATCACCACCCGCAGCCCGTCCAGATCCGGCGCCTCGGACGCGCGCAGGTCACCCGGTCGGCCCACCATCGCCAGCGGCGCTTCGGCGTAGGCGCGGGTGTAGACCATGCAACGGGTGCGCTCGGCGCTCAGGGCGATGTTCATCACCACATCGATCTCGCCACGGCACGCCGCGTCCAGCACCGCGTTCCAGTCCGGGTAGCGACGGAACTCCAGTTTGCTGCCCAGTTGACGGGTCAGAAGCGACAGGTAATCTGGCCCCAGCCCGGCCGGCCGGTCGTCCTGCAGGAACTCGTAGGGCGGCCAGCCGCTGTCATACTGGCCGACAACCACCACCGGATGCGCGGCCAGGAACTGGCGCTGCAACGGGGTGAGCGGCAAGGGTCCGGGCTCGGCCTGGGCCAGCAGCGACAGGCCCAGCAAGCCCAGTAACAGGACCCATCCACGAACAGCGCCGTTCCGCATCTGCGACGATCTCCCTTGAACCCGCCGGGTACCGCGCTGCTCGCGGCCGGCACTGCCCGAAGGCCATACTAGAGCATGACCTTGCGCATCATCATCGCAGACGATCACCCCGTGGTCCGCATCGGAACCCGCGCGGTCATCGAATCCAGCGGCGTGGGCCGGGTGGTTGGCGAAGCCGACAATGCCCAGGCCCTGATCGCACTGCTGGCCAGCCAGCCCTGCGACCTGCTGGTCACCGACTATTCCATGCCCGGCAGCGCCCAGGCCGACGGCTTCGCGATGATCGGCATGATCCGCCGCCGCTATCCCGATCTGCCGGTGCTGCTGCTCAGCGTGTCCAACAACCTGGCCATCCTGCGCATGGTGCTGGACAGCGGCGTGCTCGGCCTGGTGGACAAGAGCTCGTCCATGGAAGAACTGCCACAGGCGATCCAGGCGGTCTACCGCGGGCAGTCCTACATCAGCCGCAGCCTGCGCGAGCGCGTGGAAGAGGCCGGCAGCTGGCGCATGCGCGAAGGCGACGGCAAGCCGCTGTCGCCGCGCGAAGTGGAAGTGCTGCGCCTGCTCGGCACCGGCATGACCGTGAAGGAGATCTCGCTGCAACTGCACAAGAGCGTCAGCACCATCAGCCGGCAGAAAGGCGATGCCATGCTGAAGCTGGGGCTGAAGGGCGACGCCGAGCTGTTCGATTACCTGCGCGACGGCAAAATCTGAGAACTGCTTCACGATTTCACGGTGGCCGCCCGGTGCTGACACTGTGATCGACGCCACAGCTGTGCCATGATCCGCGCCGATGGGCTCTCCCATGCGAGGTCGAAGGAATCGACCGGCCCATCACCACGCTGCCCGACTGCGGGCGGCGCGCATTCTGCGTTGGCCATCCGGCCCGACGCCCGCACACCATGGAGAGGCGCATGACCCATTCCCCCCGTTACGTCCCGGCTGCCGCCCGCCCGCGATTGCGCATGGCGTTGGCTGGCCTGGCCGTTTCGCTGCTGGCCAGCGCCTGCACTCCCTCGACCTCGACCGCGTCACCCCAGGGCGCCGCCGCGCCACGACAGGAAGTTGCCCCCATGCAGAACTCCGCCACCGCCGCTGCGACCCCCGCCGCGGTTGCCACCCCGCCCGATGCCGGCAGCGTGCTGTATTTCATCTACCAGGTGGATGGCGACGGCGCCGTCTCCTACGAAGTGGCCAATGGCGCCGTGGCGACCTTCTGGTTCGGCCACAGCTACGAAGTGGCCGGCACCCGTTACTACACCGGCTTTGCCTGGAACACGCCGCAGAAGTTCGGCAAGCCCGGCGAAGACGACGTGGGCCCGGAAAGCCGTGTCACCCTGTCCGAAGCCACCTTCACCCTGAGCGGTGACAAGCCCGACCGCCCCTGGGTGTTGAAGGGCGTGGAGCCGTGGATCGGCGCGATCGGCGCCTATGGCACCGCCCCGGACGTGGACGGCAAGCGCAAGCCGGTCGAACACCGCACCGCCGCCGGCAAGCTGGTGCTGGCCGTGCCCACCCGCAGCTTCAGCAACGGCACCAGCGTGGAAGGCTACGAGATCCTGGTGTTCAACCCGGACTACGAGACGTCCGAAGATGGCCAGGTCTGGGCCAGTGCCGGCACGGTGAACACCGGCGAAGACAATTCGGCTGCCTGCGACGACGGTGCGGTGATGCCGTGCATCAGCAACCAGGGCACGCTCAGCTTCAGCGCCGTGCCGGGCAGGGACCTGCCGGCCATCACCGTGGTCGCCACCGGCACCACGATCGATGCACCGGGGCAGACCCGTGCACTGGGCGCCAGCGATGCACGCCGCTATTACTACGACGCCGCCCGCAAGGCCTACGTCGCGCAGTAACCCTTACACGCAGTACCTGTTGACCGACATGTTGATGACTCACGGATGAGTCCGGTTGGCGTAACGCGGCACAGGCCGCTCCATCAACCCCAGAGGAAAACGTCATGGCACAACGTGACTACAGCAGACAGGAAGTTCTCGACATCATCGAACAGGTGGCCCAGCGCAAGGGCATTCCCAGCGAAGACTTCCTGCGCTTTGCCCATATCGAGACCGGCGGCCAGTTCGACGAGCGCGCGCACAACAGCCGCACCGACGCCAAGGGGCTGTTCCAGTTCCTGCCGTCGTCGGCGCGCCAGTACGGCCTGAGCGGCCACGAGTACGACCCGACCCGCAACACCGAAGCGGCCGCGGACATGTTCCAGCGCAACCTGGCCGACATGGAAAAGCGCCACGCGCGCACCGGCCACCCGTACCTGTCCGGCGAAGCATCGCCCACCGGCCTGGACCTGTACCTGGCCCACCAGCAGGGTGCGGCCGGTTACGGCTCCATCCAGACCGCCATCGCCACCGGCACCTTCGGCGTGGTGCGTGATGGCCACGGCGAACCGATCAACATGCGCCCGCGCATCATGGGCCAGATCGGCAGCGACATCGAAGCGCTGACCGGCCACACCCGCGCGGAAATGCGCACGATGAACGACAAGGACCTGGCCAGCACCTTCGCCCAGTACTACGACCGCAAGTACGACGGCATCAGCATTCCGGAAAAGAACATCGCCGCCATCAGCGCCGATGCGCCGGCGCGCAGTGCACCGGTGCAGGCCGCCGCGGGCCCGACCCAGACCGTGCCGGCGCCCACCGCCGCCACCGTGTCGGCTGCAGCGGCGGCCAACCAGGACAAGCCGGGCATCGCCCTGACCGCCGCCTACGATGCCGGCGTGAAGTACGACGATGTGAAGTACGCAATCAACATCGCGTCCAGCCAGTACTACCGTGGCAACGGCATCACCGGCAAGAACGTGGACCAGGGCTACGTGGACTGCTCCGGCTGGGTCGGCACGATGCTGAACAAGACCCAGGACGAGATCAACCAGAAGGCCGGCCACGCCGTCTATGGCGATGCCGACAAGATCAAGCTGGGCTTCGCCGGTTCCGGCGGCATCGTGCAGCAGGCCTACAAGGATTCGGGCGTGCTGCTGCAGCGCGACGACATCCTGAAGCCGGGCGCGCTGCAGGAAGGCATGGTGATCGGCCTGGACACGGCCAAGACCAAGCACGAGCACTGGAACGGCATCGACCACATCGTGATGGTGGTGCGCGACCCCAACACCGACAAGCTGCTGATCAGCCAGTCCACCGGCAAGCTGGGCGTGCACACCATGCCGGTGGAGGACTACCTGAAGCAGGTGGAAAACCACCCGAACTGGAAGCTGTTCGCCTCCGACCCGCTGCACAAGGCGCGCGACCTGCTGGAAAACCGCAGCCAGACCCAACAGCACGAACAGGGCAAGGAAGCACCTGCGCAGGCCACCGCCAGCGCGCCGCGCAGCGAGATCCACCGCAATGGCGACCACAGCGAAGGCGTGCGCAAGGCGCAGGAACAGCTGGGCCACCTGGGCTACGTGGGTGCCGACGGCAAGCCGCTGTTCGAGGATGGCAAGTTCGGCCGCAACACCGAAGCGGCCGTGCGTGAGTTCCAGAAGGACAACGGCCTGGCCGTGGACGGCATCATCGGCCCGAAGACGCTCGATGCCATCAACGATGCGCGCGAACGTCCGCTGCTGAACGACGAACGCCACCCGCGCAACCCGATGTACAACCAGGCCGTGCACGGTCTGGAGCAGTTGCCGCCCGGTACGTTCAAGGACCGCCACGCGCTGGAAGCCACCGCCGCCACGCTCACCCGCGACGCCCATGCCGCCGGTCTGCAGCGCATCGATTCGGTGGTGCCCAGCATGAACGGTGAACGTCTGTTTGCCGTGCAGGGCGCGATGGGCGACCCGGCCGCCGTGCGTGCCTCGGTCGATGCCAAGGCCGCCAGCGAACAGAGCGTGGCCCTGAGCAGCGGTGCCGTGCAGGGCGCACCGAACGTGCTGCAGCAGCAGGACGATCAGCAGCAGGAACAGGTGCGCCAGAACCAGCGCGCGATGGGGCACTGAGGCCGGTGGTGCCGGCTTCGGGTCAGAGCCCTTTCCTGCGGAAGGGGATCTGACCCTGGGTTCGGATTCCGTCCGCAGGGCGGGCTCCGAACCTTCGGTTCAGCTTTCTCCTTTCAGGCGGGCTTCATGGCGCATGACGCTAGATGAATGCGCACGCCGACCGGGTGGCCCACGCAATGTTCCGGCAATGTCCGAAGCCCAGCGTGGTACCTGCGGCAGCCACGGCGCCCTGGCGCCTTCCCTGCCCCGCGTGGCATGCCCCCAACTGGAGACCCGAACATGCTCAATACGTCCTCACTCAGCTTCCGCAGCCTCGGCCTCGCCCTGGCGCTGCTGGCCGGCTTGGCCGTGGTCGGCGATGCCAGCGCCCTGTCACGCAAGGACAAGCGCACCGTGGTCGGTGCCGTGGTGGGCGGCGTGGCCGGTCACCTGATTTCCAACGGCGACCCGACCGCCACCGTGGGCGGTGCCGTGGCCGGTGGTGCCATCGGCAACCTGACCACCAAGGACCGTCACGACGATCGTCGCTACGACCGCCGTTATGACCGTCGCTACGGCCATGACCGCGGCCACGACCGCCGCTACTACCGCCACGACGATCGCCGCTACCGCCACGACCGCGGTCGCCACCGCGGCTGGTAAGTACACCTGGCAACACCCGGAACGCCGGCCGCAGTGACGGCCGGCGTTCTGCTGTTCAGCGCACGTGGTCCAGGAACTGCCGGTGGCGGGCGTACTGATCCAGCACATCGTGGATCAGCTGCACGCGGGTCCAGCCCATCACGTCATAGTCCTGCCCGCCCTCGCGCAGGTAGACCTCGGCGCGGAAGTAACGCCCGGCCTTGGCGGCACGGCGCGGGTCCTGCAGGGTGAAGCTGGGCGGCTCGTACGGCTGCGGCCGCACCGAGTAGAAGAAGTCCATTTCCTGGCCATGGCCGACCTGCAGCCAGGCGCGGCCATCCTCGCCCAGGGTCACCTCGACCTCCAGCTCCTGTCGCCGCAGTTCACCGGCCACGTCCTGCAGGGCCGGCATCACCTGCTGGTCGATGAAGCGCAGCACCTCGGCCTGCACCGGGTTGTGCGCCAGCAACCGCAGGCGCGCACGCCAGTCATCGCTGGTGCCGGGCAGGATGCGTGCGTCGCGGATGATCGAGCGCTTGGTGGCATCCAGGCGCATCGCTTTCAGCAGGCCCCAGCACATCAGGATCATCACCAGGGTGAAGGGGAACGCGCTGGCGATCGTGGCCGCCTGCAGTGATTCCAGGCCACCGGCAAACAACAGCGCCACCGCCAGCGCACCCACCAGCAACGCCCAGAAGATGCGCTGCCACAGCGGTGATTCCTCCTCACCCTTGGAGGTGAGCATGTCGATCACCAATGCTCCCGAATCGGCCGAGGTGACGAAGAACAACGCCACCAGCAGCACCGCCAGGCACGAGGTTGCCATCGTCCACGGCAGGTGGCGCAGGAATTCGAACAGCGCCATGGAGCTGTCGCTGGAAACGGTCTGCACCAGTTCCTGTACCCCTTCGGCGCGCACCATGAACAAAGCGGTGTTGCCGTAGATGGTCATCCACAGGAAGGTGAAGCCCAGCGGCACCAGCAGCACGCCCACCACGAATTCGCGCACGGTGCGGCCACGCGAGATACGCGCGATGAACATGCCCACGAACGGTGACCAGGCGATCCACCAGCCCCAATAGAACAGCGTCCAACCGCCCAGCCAGCCGGTGGGCTCGTAGGCGTACAGGTTGAAGGTCATCGAGAACAGCTGCGACACGTACATGCCGGTGTTCTGCACCAGCACCTGCAACAGGTGCACGGTGGGCCCGCAGACCAGCACGAAGGCCAGCAGTGCCGCCGCCAGGATCATGTTCAATTCCGACAACCTGCGCACGCCGCTGTCCAGGCCCGCCACTACCGAGCCGGTGGCCACCAGGGTGATGACGGCGATCAGCACCACCTGGACCAGCGTGCTCACTTCCAGCCCGAACAAGTAGTTCAGGCCCGAGTTGATCTGCATCACGCCCAGCCCCAGCGAGGTGGCCAGGCCGAAGATGGTGCCCAGCGCAGCGAAGGTATCCACGGTGTGGCCGATCGGCCCGTGGATGCGTTCACCGATGAGCGGGTACAGCGCCGAGCGCACGCGCAGCGGCAGGTTGTGGCGGAAGCCGAAGTACGCCAGCGCCAGCGCCACAACCGCGTAGATCGCCCAGGCATGCACGCCCCAGTGGAAGAAAGTGATGCGCATGGCCTGGCGCGCCGCCGCGGCCGATTCCGGCGTGCCGGTGGGCGGGGTGGCGTAGTGCATGATCGGTTCGGCCACGCCGAAGAACATCAGGCCGATGCCCATGCCGGCGGCAAACAGCATCGCGAACCACGAGGCATAGCTGTAGTCGGGGCGACTGTGGTCCGGGCCCAGCTTGATGCGGCCATAGCCGCTGACGGCCACGCCCACCACGAACACCAGGAAGCCGGCGACGGCCAGGATGGTGAACCAGCCGGCATCGTTGGCGGTCCAGGTCTTGGCGGCGGTGAACCAGCGCGTGGCCAGGTCCGGGGCGAACGCGGCCAGGGCGAGCAGGGCGATGACGATCGCCGCGGTGGGAATGAATACCTGCGGCAGGATGCGCTGCCTGACGGGGGTGGGGTGCGGAGCGGAGCTCGGCATGTCGTCCTCCGTGAACGGAAATGCGTGAAGGGAATACGCGGCGGACCGCGATGAAGGGCGTCCTAGAAGTAGAAACCGATATTGAGGTTCAGGCGTGAGTGCCAGCGTGAGGGCCCTTGCGGGTCCAGGCCGATGCCATCGCCGCCGGCGAACCACATGTTCTTGCCGGCGATCCAGTCGATGTAGGTCAGCATCATGCCCCTGCCCAGGCTGCAGCCGGTGACGTTCTGCCACGAGTCGCGCATGCCGGGCTGGCGTTGCAGCGGGCGGGTCATGCTCAGGTTGTTGTAGCAGGTGATGTCATCCAGCCAACGCTGTTCGCCAAACGAATAGGCCACGTTGACGCTGGGCACATCGGCCTTGCGCGCGATCTGGAACGGTGCCTGGAAAGCCGATAACGCGATCGTCGCGCCCGGCACAGCGTAGTGGTAGCGCGCCCATTGCAGCTGGGTGGTCCAGCCATCGCGCGCCCATTGCGCATGCACGGCCATGCCGTGGTGATCATGATGGCGGCGCGTTTCCACGTTCTGCACCGAACCGCTGAACGCCGACGCACCCAGCAGCAGCGTTCCACCGTGCCAGTCACGGTCATGCTCGTAGCGCAGGTTTACCCGGTCGCGCTCGCGGTAGGGCAGCTCCGGCGTGCGCGCCACATCGAACGAGTAGCGGTCGTAGCGCGCCGCGTCGCCGTACTCATCGCCGGCAAACCAGCCGACGTGCCACAGGTGGTGGCCACTGCGATGCTGCAGCACCAGGCCGGGATCGTAGTCATCCTCGATGCCCAGGTAGTAGCCAGAGCCGAACCAGAAACTCTGCGAAGCCGTGGGCAGCAGGCCGAACGGCACCTGCTGGATACCCGCACGCAGATCGGTGTCTTCGTTGAACTGCCAGCCTGCATAGGCGTGGTGGACCGCATCGAAGCCGTCATACCAGCGGTACTGCGCCGAGAAAAACAGCGGCCCGGCACCGGCATCGATGTCGGCACGCAGCAGTTCCAGCTGCAGTCCGCTGGTGGGGCCGTAATCCAGCCACCCATAGTTGAAGCGGACGGCGCCGCCTGCGTCGAACCACGGTTCCGCATTGGGATCGTGGGGCTGTGCCAGCGCCTGGCCGGCCGATGCGCACGCCAGTGCGCCAAGAAAAATAGAGAAAAAACATCGCACGATTGCGTCCCGGTGCCTCCCTGTTTCCAGAATGTAAGCCTGCCAGTGTAACCAGCACGGGTATGCGCCCTCTTCACCGGGCCAGCGCAGGAACGCGGCACGGGCGGTACCATGAGCGCGCTGTGCTGCTGCCCATCCGATCTGCGAACGCGCCACCATGACCGATACTTCCCACCGCGTGCAGGGCCTGAACAACGATGAGGTCGCGGCCGACTGGCCGGCGATTTCCGCGCAGGACCTGGCCTGGTTGGGGCAGCGCTATACGCAGCTCGGCCCTACTGCCACGCTGCAATGGCACAGCCCGCGCCCGCTCTCGGCCGCGGCGATCGCGCGCGGCGAACACGGCGCCGTTTTCATCAAGCGCCACCACCACAGCGTGCGCAGTGCCGCCGTGCTGCAGGAAGAACACCGTTTCGTTGCCCATCTGGCGGCGCGTGATGTACCGGTGGTGCAGGTGCTGGCTGCAGACAACGGGCAGACCGCGCTGGAGCAGGGCCCCTGGACTTACGAACTGCACGCGGTGGGCGCCGGCGTGGACCTTTATCGCGATGCACCTTCGTGGTCCCTGCTGACCGACATCGCACAGGCGCAGGAAGCAGGCCGCATGCTGGCCCGGCTGCACCGTGCCGCAGCCGATTACCAGGCGCCGCAGCGCGATACCCACATCCTGGTGGCACGCGACGATCTGATCCGCGCACACGATCCCATCGCGGCGCTGCAGGCCAGCCTGCCTGATCGCCCCGGCCTGGCCCGCTACCTGGCGCGCATTCCCTGGCAGGCGCAGCTGCGCGAGCACGTGCTGCCCTGGCATGCCGGCCTGGCCCAGCGGCTGCAGCACGAACCGCGGCTGTGGGCGCACAACGACTGGCACGTCTCCAACCTGCTGTGGGCCCGCGACGGGCAGATCGCCACCGTACTGGATTTCGGCCTGGCCTCGCCCACCAGCGCGCTGTTCGACCTGGCCACGGCCATCGAGCGCAATGCGGTGGCCTGGCTGGAGCTGCAGCGCGGCGCCGACGCGGTGCGCCCCGATATCGCCCTGGCCCTGCTGGCCGGCTACCGGCAGGTGCTGCCGCTGTCGGCCGAGCGCGTGCACCTGCTGGCCGACCTGCTGCCGATGGTGCATTTCGACTTCGCACTGTCCGAAGTGGAGTACTTCGAAGGCATCACCGGCTCCACCGCCAATGCCGACGTGGCCTGGCAGCCGTTCATGCTGGGCCACCCGGCCTGGTTCCATACCGAGGCCGGCCAGGGCCTGCTGCAGGCGCTGCGCGCTGCGGCATAGCGTCCTACAGGCCTGGGGGTCAGAGCCCTTTCCTGCGGAAAGGGATCTGACCCCCAGCCCCGGCCCCCCTGCCCCGTTCCCGGACTCGCAAATCCGTACGGTTTGTAGTGAAATGGTCACCTGAAGCGGGGGTGCCTGGATCTGCCAGGCTGAGAGAGTCCCTTGGAACCTGATCCGGTTTGCACCGGCGTAGGGAGCTTTGAGCAGCTGTCGCACCCCCGTTCCCTGGGCCCGTGCGTCCGTGCGCCGTCGCTTCGTCTCCCTTGCTGTCAGAAGACGAACCGAATGAACCGCTGCCTGCGCCCCACCCTGCTCGCCCTGGCCCTGTGTGCCGCCCTGCCGCTGCATGCCAGCGAGGCCGCCACCGATGCCGCCGACACCTCCGATCGTTCGCCCACCGATCTGGCCGCCGTGCGCGTGCAGGCCGGCAAGCCCGCCTCTGCCAGTTCGCGCGCCAATGCCTTCGGCGGTGGCAGCTGGAAAGACACCCCGGCATCGGTGAACGTGCTCGACCGCAGCTACCTGGAACAGCGCCAGGTGCGTTCGCTGTCCGAACTGGCCAGCAACGATGCCTCGCTGGGCGATGCCTATGCCCCGGTGGGCTACTACCAGAACGTGGCCATTCGCGGCTTCGCGCTGGACGCCGCCACCGGCTACCGCTTCAACGGCCTGTCGATGGCCGGCGAACAGCGGCTGGCGCTGGAGAACGTGGAATCGGTGGAAATCCTGAAGGGTGAAGCCGGCCTGGCTGCCGGGGTGATGGCCCCGGGCGGCATCATCAACTACGTGGGCAAGCGCCCGGCCGAAGTGCGCACGGTCACCCTGGGCACCGATTCGGAAGGCTCGCGCTACGCCGCCGTGGACGTGGGCCACTGGCTGACCCCGCGCTTCGGCGTGCGCTTCAACGCCGCCTGGGATGCCAGCGATTCGTATATCGAACACCTCGATGGCCGCCGCAATTTCTATTCGCTGGCCGCCGACTGGCTGATCGGCGAACGCGGCAAGCTGGAAATGGATGCCAACTACCAGACCAGTTCGCAGCGCTCGGCATCGGGCTACCAGCTGCTGGGTGCCAGCGAACTGCCGCGCGGCGTGGACCGTGACCACCTGCTGGGCTACCAGCCGTGGCAGATGCCGGTGGGCATCGCCAGCACCAACATCACCGTGCAGCACACCTACGATTTCAGCAGCAGCTGGCAGTCGCGCGTGGCGCTGGGCCACAGCCGCACGGTGATCGATGACAACGTAGCCTTCGCCTACGGCTGCTACTACGCCGCGCAGTGCGCCGACGGCAGCGTGCCGGGCAACTACTTCGCGCCCAATGGCGATTACGATGTCTACGATTACCGCAGCCCCGACGACACCCGCCGCAACCAGCAGGCACGCGCCGAGCTGCGCGGGCGCTTCACTACCGGCAGCGTGGGCCATGAGCTGACCCTGGGCGGCGAAACCTACCGCCGCACCGTGGACCGCCGCCCCAGCGTGAACGAGTACGTGGGCACCACCAACTACCACGACGGCCAGGTGCCGGTGTTCGATCCGTCGCCGCTGCAGCCGGGCCCGTCCGCGCGGCGCCTGGACAGCCGCCAGAACGCCTTCTTTGCGCTGGACCGGCTCAGCTTCGGTGACGACTGGCAGTGGCTGGCCGGTGGCCGCTACGTGCGCCTGGACGAGCGCGCCTACGACAAGCGCGGCAACCCGCAACGACACAGCCGCCTGTCGCGCTTCCTGCCGCAGACCGCCCTGGTGTGGAAGGCCACCGACCAGCTGAATGCCTACGCCAGCTACGTGCGTGGCATTTCGCTGGGGCAGGAAGCGCCGTTCTGGACCAGCACCGCCGACACCTTCCTGCCGGCGGTGGAATCGCGCCAGCTGGAAGCGGGCGTGAAGTACGCGCCGAACGAGGCACTGAGCGTGGGCGCGGCGGTGTTCCGCATCAGCCAGCCCTACCAGTACGCCAAGCCGGACGACAGCGATGTGGGCTTCACCTTCGTGCAGGAAGGCCAGCAGACCCACACCGGCCTGGAGCTGACCGCCAACGGCCAGCTGACCGATGCACTGCAGGTGGTGGCCAGCGCCAGCGTGCTGCGCGCACGCGCACGCGATGCCGGTACGCCGGCCTATGAAGGCCACCAGCTGGTGAACGTGCCGAAGGTGCGCGCCAGCGTGCACCTGGCCTACGCGCTGCCGTTCGTGCAGGGCCTGCAGGTGACCGGGGGCTGGCGCTACGCATCGGCCAACGTGGCGCGTGCCGATGGCGCGATGCGTGCGCCGGATTATTCGGTGTTCGATGCCGGCCTGCGCTTCCAGCACCGCCCGCACGAACGTGCGGTCACCTGGAACCTGTCGGTGGACAACGTGTTCAACCGCTTCTATTGGCGTGACACCGGCAGCAGTGCCGGTGACTACTACCTGTTCCCCGGTGCGCCGCGACAGGCGCGCCTGTCGGTGACGTTCGCGCTGTGAACGGGCCCCTGCTCGAGTGGACTGCCGCGCTGTGCAGCGTGCTGGGCGTCTGGCTGATGGCCCGGCGCCGGCTGTCGGCATGGCCGGTGGGGCTGCTGTCGGTAACGCTGTACGGGCTGGTGTTCGCCGAAGCCAAGCTGTATTCGGACACCCTGCTGCAGGTGATCTTCGGCGGTTTCCTGGTCTACGGCTGGTTGAACTGGCGCCAGCACGCCGCCGATGAAGGCAGCATCCGCATCGTGCCGTTGGCGCGGGGCAAGCTGCTGCGCGACCTGGCCATTGGCGTGTGCGGCGGCGTGGCACTGGGTGCGGTCATGCACAGCTTCACCGATGCCGCACTGCCGTGGCTGGATGCCCTGCTGACCGGACTCAGCCTGGTCGGCCAGTGGTGGCAGGCACGCCGGCATGCGGCGTGCTGGTGGGTGTGGATCGGCGTGGACGTGGTGTACGTGGGCACGTACCTGTTCAAGTCGCTGCACGTGACCGCGGCGCTGTACGTGTTCTTCCTGGGCCTGGCGGTATTCGGCCTGCGCGCGTGGCAGGCCGCCGCGCGCGCACCGCAGGTCGCCTCGGCCCCGTAGAGTCGAGCTTGCTCGACTGCCCAGGTACGCCGGGCTGCGGGGCTTCATCCACGCATGGCGTGGATCTGCTCGGTCCCGGAAGTAGAGCCACGCCATGCGTGGCTGGGTTGGGCCGCGCGGTTCATCCACGCATGGCGTGGATCTACTCGCCCAGGTCGGCCAACACCTTGCGCGAGGGTGCGAAGAAGGTGACGCCGGTGACCGCCGTGGAGAAATCCAGGATGCGGTCGTGCAGCGGCGCCGGATTGCCGATGAACATGCGCTCCAGCATCTGCTCGATCACCCACAGCCGACGCGTGTAGCCGATGAAGTAGGTGCCGTACTCGTTGTGGCCCGGGCGCGCGAACGGCATGTTGTCGCGCAGGATCTCGTGCTCCCCCTCGGCATCTTCGATGGTGCACAGCGTCTTGTGCGACTTCTGCGCATCGGCCGGTGCATCGTCCAGTTCCATGTTGTCGTGCTTGGTGCGGCCGATGATGGCTTCCTGCGCCTCGGTCTTCTGCGCGCGCCAGGCCTCCAGGTTGTGCAGGTACTTCTGCACCACTACGTAGCTGCCACCGGCATGGTCGGGGTCTTCGTCACCCACGATGGTGGCCTCTGGCAGCGACAGCCCTTCCGGGTTGGCGGTTCCATCAACGAAGTCGAGCAGGTCGCGGCCGTCGAAGTAACGGAAGCCGGCCACTTCATCCACCGTTTCCACCGCATCGCCGAAGGCCAGCAGCAGGTTGCGCTCGAAGGCCACGATCAGATCCTGGGTGCGCGCGCGGATGTGGTACAGCAGGTCGCCGGGGGTGGACACCGCCGTGTGGGTGGCGCCCTGGATCTGGCGGAACGGCTTCAGCTCGCGCGGCGGCGTGCTGCCCACCAGCGGTTCCCACACGCGATGGCCGATGGCCACGTTGCAGGTGAATGTGCGCTCGATCTCGCGGATGGCGGTGTTCTTGATCAGATCATCGGTACTGCCCAGCACCTGCCGCACCGTGGCGATGGAATCGGCATCGTCCTTCACCTTCAGCACCAGGAAGGCCGCGCAATGGGTCAACGGCGCGGTGATCTGCTGCGGCTCGTTGTCCAGCGTGTGGTTCAGGGCGGTGATCGGGGCGGGCTGGGAATTCATGGAACATCCTGCTGGCTTGAGGCGGCGATGATAGCCGAACCACCCCGAACACGGCTGCAGTAGAGCCACGCCATGCGTGGCTGAGGAGAGCATCCACGCATGGCGTGGATCTACCGTTGGGCGACGCGGCGATTCCAGGCAAAAAAGAAGCCCGGCACAAGGCCGGGCTTCGGATGGCATGCGGGAGAGAGAGAGAGTCACATGCCACTTACACGCACTAACGACAGAGCGATGTCTTACCAGCTGAAGCGCGGACCCACGAACCACTCGCGATCGCCGGCCTTGGCCAGCTTCACTTCGCCGCTCAGGCCCCAGTTCTGGTTGAACTTGGCGGTGGCGCCGACGCGGCCGTAGAACTCGCCTTCCGGATTGATGCCGTGCTTCTTGCTGTAATCCTCGTAACCGGCCAGCGCATAGCCTTCCAGGTACGGGTTGAACGCGGTACGCAGACCCACTTCGGTGGAGTAGCCGTTGAAGTCCAGGCCGTGCTTCAGGTCGAACTTCTGGTACGCAACACGAGCCACCAGGTCGGTGTTCGGTGCGATGCCATAGTTGTAGCCGGCACCGATGCGCCACTGGGCGACATCGTTCTTGAAGGTGTCGGTTTCCTGCTTGCTGTAGTCACCGAAGACCGAGAAGTTCGGGTGCACTGCAACCGAGCCCTTCACGCCCCAGCCATCGGCGTCGCCGCCCTTGGCATCGGTGTTCACGTAACCGCCTTCAACGTAGTTGTACGACAGGCCATCGGCAGCCGATGCAGCGAACGGCAGGGCAGCCAGCAGACCCAGGGCAAGCAGCGAATTCTTGATCATCGGGACACACCTTTAATTATTTTTGGTTTCGTCGGCCGCCTCCCGGGAGAGGGAGAGAGGAGGCGGTCGACAGGTGTGAATTATCCGTTTGCTGGTGAAATCGACCCTGAATATTGTACTGACCAGTACATGAATGAAGTTCCCGTTCAGGGAACTTGTAGTGGTTTGGCCCGATGGATGGGAAGTTCGTAGAATCCCTCACAACGTGACGATTCCCCGCGATGCGGGGCGATTTAACGTAAGTCCTCGCCAGGGCGAGGGTTCAGTACCGCAGCCAAGGCTTGGGATCGGGTGAGCGAGAACTTTCTGAGCAGGGTCGAGGGCGGTGGCCCCACCGTGCAGCGGGGTAAGCAGGCAAGACCTGCCTTCAAACCTCCAGCGACGAGGTGATGCACGCGATGTCTCGTGCTGGCGGTCGACCTGCTTGCCCGGCTGAACCACACGGCTGATCCCCCACGCGCGTACAAGGACGACCCATGCATCCCCTGTTGCAGTTCCTGCTGAGCGCACTGGCCGGGGTGGTGTTACTTCACTACATGGTGGCGCGGGACTACTGGCGTGGCTTTGGCTGGCTGATCGGCCGCTGGGATCCCAACCTGGGCCACGCCAGCGAAGATGCACTGATCACCTCGGCCCACCGCATGATGGCGCTGATGGCGGCATTGCTGCTGGGCTGGGCCATCGCCGGCCCTTCCCCGTACCGTGACAACTGGGAAATGGAAGTCATGGGCCTGGCTGCCGGCATGCTGGTCACCTATGTGGTGATCATTGCCAGGGCGTCGGTGCGCGCGGCGGGTTCACCGCGCTAGGCCGCGTGAGCTTCAACCCCCGCCTTCCAGCCGCTTCAGATAGCGGTCGGTCCATGCCACAGGTCATGCAGGTTAGGCTTGTCGTCCACGCAGACGGAATGGCACATCATGCAGATCAAACCCCTACGCGGCCCCATGGACGTCGTGCGCGACTGGGCAGAGGAACTGTCGATAAAACGCGGGCGTTCAGCGCAGGAGCTGCGCGAAAGAGGTCTGGGCGCGCGCGATTTCAGCCATGCACGCCGTGTGGAACTGCGAAGCCGCAGCGGCTTCTTCGTGGCCGTGCCGCTGTCCTTCTGCGTGATCGATGCAACGAAGGGCGTGGCCGTCTTCAGCGAACACGACGGGTATCTCGAGTTCCGCCTGGACGAGGATGACGAGGTGACCGAGATTGTCGAGGACCGCTACGTGCACGCAGGCTGAGTGCGGCCCTGCCGTTCGAACCGCGCTGCTTACAGCCGACCCAGCGCGCGGTAGCGGGCTGTTCCCTGCGTGACCAGCTGTGCCAGTTCGTCCATCAGCACCGGATCCCATGTGTCGAAGTTGAAGCAGGACTTGCCCTGCATGCGCTTCTTCAACGCCGGGCTGATACCGGCCAGCAGCTCGGGGAATTCATAGGCCGGCATGAAGTGGAAGGCGTGCTTGCGCCCGGACACTTTCACCGCGCCGAAGAACTGCGGCTTGCCCTTGGCATCGGGGTGCGGGCCGTTGGCGTAGAAGTGTTCGGGGCTGTCGTGCACCACCTGCAGTGAACCGGCGGCGTCGCGCAGCAGGCCGCGCAGTGCGGCGAACAGGTCGACAGGCGTTGTGGCATCCATCATGGCTCGGGCCCTTATCGGAACAACGTGGAGGAACGGTGCGACGGTTTGGGCGCAGCGTAGCACTGCAGCGCTGTCGCAACTGGCACTGGATGGTGCGCAGCAAAGGGGCGCGATGAAGACCGTTGTCGCATATCGGCACTGGGCGGCGTTCGCCTGCGTCACACCTTGCCGCAGGGGTTTGGGCAGCATGGAAGACTACGCCGGCGCGTCGCACCGTGGTGCGTTTGCAACTTGTCTGATGGGCGCAGCGCGGCTGCACGGGTAGACAGGGTGGGCCACCAGCGCACCGGTGGCCGGGCCTCGAAAACCCGTGCTTCTGCTTGATTACGCTTGCCCGCCGGCGTCACCTCACGTGGCGCCGGCTGGCAATCCGTCTGCCGGCCATGGCGGGCGGAGCGTGGAGGCCTTGTGCCTGCCGGAATAGCAGAAGCCCCGGTTTTCGAGCCACGTCTCCGCCCGCCACCTTTGTGTGGCGGCCACCGTTCGTCCCGCACGGAGCCCCAGCCATGACCACCCCGGAATTCCCCCGCCTGCACCCG
Source organism: Stenotrophomonas sp. B1-1 (assembly GCF_010894375.1). Lineage (NCBI taxonomy): Bacteria > Pseudomonadati > Pseudomonadota > Gammaproteobacteria > Lysobacterales > Lysobacteraceae > Stenotrophomonas > Stenotrophomonas sp. B1-1. The sequence continues at coordinate 45,432 of NZ_JAAIUZ010000014.1, forward strand.
CACCGCGCTGCCCCCAGCGCCGATCAACCGGCCACGGCCGACACCGCTGAACTGCCCAGCGCCTTCGTTGCCGCGCTGCGCCGCATCGGCCAGGGCGCGGCCGCCGATGGCCAGCCCTGGCCCGAACGCCAGTTGATGCCCGGCCGGCAGCAGGCACTGGCCGACGCCGAATGCGCGTTGTCCGGCCTGCGTGTGGGCCTGGAAATGCTGCTGGCCGCCGAGCGTATCCGCCAGAACGGCCCGCCCAGCGATCACCCCGGCGACCGCGTGGTGGAAGGGCTGATGATGGCCTGCCTGGCGATGACCGCGCAGATCAGCACGCGCCTGCGCCCGGACGCATAGCCCAGGCCACCCGCTTACCGGCAGTCCTCGTCCTCGCCGGCCAGGGTTGCCGGGTCCAGCGGCCGCAGGTGGGCGATGCGCTGGCGCTGTTCGTCGTTGGGCCCGCCCAGCCAGCGCACCTTGCAGCGCGCGGCCAGCCGGCCCACCATGCGCCCCTGCTCGGGCGAGTACAGCACCGCCAGCGCGGTGTTGGGGCACTGGTGGGCCTGGCAGGCGGTGTAGAACCACCAGGCGCCGTCCTGCAGCTGCACCGGCTGGCCCGGTGCGCTGGGCCCACTGAGCAGCCGTTCGCGCAGCGGCGCGATGCCCGGCTCGCTGGATTCGGCATCGGCGGTCTCCTGCATCAGCGCGTCGAACGCAGCCAGCAGCCGGGCGTCCTTGCGCCCGCAGTCGTCCACCGTATTGCCGCCCACCAGAGTGAAGAAGTAGGTGGCCAGCGGATTGTCATGGCAGCTCAGTTCGCCGCTGGGGGTTTCGCCTTCGGGCTCGCCCTCGTTGTCCCACACCGACGGGTCCACGCCGTCTTCAATGGACGGTGCGGGTGCGGGTGTGATCGGCGTGGGTGCAGGCGCAGCCTCTGCCTGCGGTGCCGGTGCCTGCGAACACGCAGCCAACAGCGCGATGAGCCATGAGATGGCGAGATTCCTGGACTTCATTCCCTGTCCGTGTCGTGATGTAAAGCCGCGATTGTAGATCCACGCCACGCGTGGATGGGCCGCGCGCGGTGATGCACTGTGCCAAGCAAGCTTGGCACCTACCAGGAGCGGGTTCCCGCAGGTTGTAGATCCACGCCATGCGTGGATGGCCGCGCGCGGTGATGCACTGTGCCAAGCAAGCTTGGCACCTACCAGGAGCGGGTTCCCGCACGTTGTAGATCCACGCCACGCGTGGATGGGCCGCGTGCGCTGATGCGCTGTGCCAAGCAAGCTTGGCACCTACCAAAAGCGGGTTCCCGCACGTTGTAGATCCACGCCACGCGTGGATGGGCCGCGCGCGTTGATGCACTGTGCCAAGCAAGCTTGGCACCTATCAGGAGCGGGTTCCCGCACGTTGTAGATCCACGCCATGCGTGGATGGGCCGCGCGCGGTGATGCACTGTGCCAAGCAAGCTTGGCACCTACCAAGAGCGGGTTCCCGCAGGTTGTAGATCCACGCCATGCGTGGATGGCCGCGCGCGCGACCCAAAAAAAACCCCGGCGTTGGGCCGGGGTTCTTCAGATCACTTGAACAGGGTATCCGGGTATTCCGGTTTCTGTTCCCGCGCCAGCAACGCGCGCAGGCCTTCTTCAGGCGTCTGCTCGCCGTGCAGCACGGCACGCACGCGGTCGGAAATGGGCAGGTCGATGCCATGACGGCGCGCCTGTCGCATCACTTCGTCGGCGGTCTGCACCGATTCAACCACCTGGCCGATTTCGCGCACGGCATCCTGCAGCGTCTGCCCACGGCCCAGGGCCAGGCCCAGGCGGCGGTTGCGCGACAGATCGCCGGTGCAGGTCAGCACCAGATCGCCCAGCCCGGCCAGACCCATCAGGGTTTCCGGCTTGGCACCGATGGCCGCGGCCAGCCGCAGCATTTCGTTCAGGCCACGGGTGATCAGGCCGGCACGGGCATTCAGGCCCAGCTGCATGCCATCGGCCACGCCGGTGGCCACGGCCAGCACGTTCTTCATGGCGCCACCCAGTTCGGCACCCACCATGTCATCGCCGGTATAGGCACGGAACGCCGGGCCATGCATGGCTTCGGCCACCGTCTGCGCGAACTCGGGCACGTCGCCGTGCACGGTGATCGCCGTCGGCAGGCCCTGGGTCACTTCCTTGGCGAACGACGGCCCGGTGACCACGGCCAGCGGCACGTCGTCTCCCAGGATTTCGCGCGCTACTTCGTGCAGGAAGCGGCCCGAACCCGGTTCGAAGCCCTTGGTGGCCCAAGCCACGCCGGCACCGGCCGGTCGCAGCGGCGCCAGCGCGCGCACGGTTTCATTGAACGCGTGCGACGGGGTCACCACCAGGATCCAGGCGGCATCCTGCAGGGCGGCCGCCATGTCGGTGGTCGCGCGCAGGCTGTCCGGCAGCGGGATGCCCGGCAGGTAGCGGGGGTTTTCATGGCGCTGGTCGATGGCCTCGACCACGGCGGCATCGCGCCCCCACAGCACGGTCGGGTGACCGTGCCGGGCGAGCAGCGTGGCCAGCGCGGTTCCCCAGGAACCGGCGCCAAGCACGGCGACTTTGTCAGCGGTATCGCTCATCCGTGACGTCGTAGCCAAGCTCAGGCGTTGCCGGCCGGCTCGGAATCAGCCAGCGACGGCGCGTCGCCCTGTTCCTGGCGCTGGCGCAGGGTTTCGGCGTACAGGCCTTCGAAGTTGATCGGCTGCAGGAAGAACGGCGGGAAGCCGCCGGCCTGGATCAGGTCGCTGACCAGCTGGCGCACGTACGGGAACAGGATGTTCGGGCACTGGGTGCCCAGCAGCACGTCGATCGACTGCGGGTCCAGGCCGACCAGACCGAACACGCCGGCCTGCTTCACTTCGGCCACGTAGGCGGTGCGCTCACCGGCCTGGCAGGTCAGGGTCACGGCCAGCACGACTTCGAAGGCGTTTTCGCCCAGGCGCTGCACCTGCTGGTTCAGGTTCAGCTGCAGCTCCGGCTGCACCTGGTCATTGAAGATGGTCGGCGCGTTCGGCGACTCGAAGGAAACGTCCTTGACGTAGATCTTCTCGACGGTGAAAGCGGGGCCGGTAGCGGCATCGACCGGCGCAGCGGCGCCGTTGGTGATCTCTTCGGACATTTCCTGTAACTCCAGATGAATGCAATGAAAACGTAGGTCGAACTACAGCGATGGGGGCGGCAGGCGGCCCACACAAGGCCAATGCCGCCACCGCGTTCGATCAGTTGCGACCCTTGACCAGCGGCAGTTCGGCCTGCTGCCAGGCGGGAATGCCGCCGTCGAGCACGAACACTTTTTCGAAACCGGCCTTCTTCAGCGCCTTGGCGGCGGTTTCCGAGGCGTTGCCGCTGCGGCACACCAGCACCACCGGGCTCTGCTTGGCGTTGGCCACCAGCTTGTGCTCCGGACCGAACGCGCTGGCCTGCGCCTGGCGGCTGCCGGCAATGTGGCCCTTCTCGAAGTCGCCACTGGCCGACAGGTCGACCACCACGGCGCCGCCGGCATTCATCAGCTGGGTCAGTTCAGCCGGCTTGATGCCCTTGAAGCCCCGGAACAGGCGGCGGACCTCGGTGACGATGATCGCCACGGTCAGGCCCACCAGGGCTGCGGACAGCATCGGGTTTCGGCCGGCAAAGGCCAGCAGCTCTTCGTAATTCACTCAGATCACGGGTCTATAAGCGGGGGCCGATTGTCGCACAAGCCGCAGGCGGGCCGTCACTGCCCCTGCCAGAGGTCCGGCAGGCCGGCCGCCTGCCACCAGCGCTTGGCTTCCGGGTCCCAGCGCCAGCGCTCGGTCACCACCACGGTGCGCTCGGCCTGGGTGTTCTGGTTGATCACCCCGATTTCCACCCGGCGCTCGACCTGGCCGCCGTCCAGCGAAGCCGAGCTGCGCTCGCGGTAGGACGACACCCGCAGCTGGGCGTAGCGGTTCAGCTCGAACTGGGTGGGCGGCTTGTCCTTGCGCAGCTGCGGGTCCAGGTAAGCGATGGCGTCGTCCATCGTGCCCCAGCGGATGGTGGCCCCGTAGGCGATCTGGGTTTCTTCCAGCAGCTTGCGCTGCTTGCGGGTCAGATCGTCGGCGGCCGCGCCGGCAACGGCGCTGACCAGCAGCAACGAACACAACAGGATCTGGATCAAGCGGCGCATCGGTGGGTTCCCCAAGGACGTCAGCCTGACATCCTACCCTTTGGCGAAGGCAACGAAGCGACCACTGAATTCAGCCGCCGGCCGGCCATCGGCGCCGGGCTGGGTGGCGACGATGCTGATGCGTGCCTTGCCGCGCTGGCGGAAGGTGGACAGGAAGGTGTCCCAGGCGCTGCTTTCGGCGGCGGCCGCATGGGCGTGCAGGTCCTCGTAGACCGGCGCCAGGTAGCGCAGGTTGCTGTCGGCCACGTAGACCTCGGCGTCGTGCCCGGCCAGGCGCAGGCGCAGGCTGACCAGGGCCCAGCCGGACAGGGTGAGCACCGAGGCCAGGCTGCCGCCGAAGGCATTGCCCTTGTCGTTGACGTTGGCGGCCAGCGGCGCGGTGATGCGCAGCACGCCGTCGGCGTAGCCATCCAGACGGATCTGCATGGCGCGCACGGCCGGCATGCAGTCGAGCACGTCCTGCAGGGAGGCCAGCGAGGAAGTCAGGGCATCAACGGACATCGAGCAGCAACCACGACAACGAAGGGCCCGCATAATGACGTCAATGCCCAACCATACGATACCCACTGGCTGGACCCTGATATCGCTGCGCCCGCAGGGGCAGCATGCCGGGCTGCGCCGCGCCGCAGCCCGCTACGGCGGGACCACGCTGGCGTTTTCGCCGTGGCGGCTGCGGCGCTTGCAGGGCGCGGCGGTGGAACAGCGGCTGAACCAGGCGCTGGCCTGCCCGCGGGTGGTCTTCACCAGCCCGGCGGCGGTGGCGGCTGCAGCGGCGTGGGTGGACCTGCCCGCCGCGCAGCGCGGCCCGTGGCTGACCGTGGGCGAAGGCACCGCACGCGCACTGCAGGCGCTGGGCGTGGCCGACGTGCAGGCGCCGCAGCGGATGGACAGCGAAGGGCTGCTGGGCCTGCCCGCCCTGGATAACGTGCAGGGGCTGCAGATTGGCCTGGTAACCGCCCCCGGCGGCCGCGGCCTGATTGCCGCCCAGTTGCAGCGGGCCGGCGCGCAGATCCTGCGTTCGGACGTCTACGAACGCGTGCCGCTGCGCCTTCCGCGCCGTACCTTGTCGCGCCTGGCCCAATCGGCGACACCCTGGCTGCTGGCCGTCAGCAGTGGCGAGGCGTTGCAGCGGTTCTGGCAGCAGTTGTCACCGGCCTGGCAGCAGCGCCTGCGCCAGCAGGCCACCGTGCTGGCCGCCAGCGAACGACTGGCCGCGCAGGCGCAGGCGCTGAGCCTGCAGCGCGTGGTGCGCAGCGAAGGCCCCACTGTCGCGCAGATGACCGCGGCCGCACACGCCGCACTCACCGCCCCGGCAGCGAACTGAACAGGCGCTGGGCACACGCTTGCTGCGCTGATCGCCAACGGTGATGCTGTGTGCAACGCCGCCGGCCGGGCCCACCCGGGCGCGCCGCCGACAAGGAAGCCTGATGAACGACACTACGCCCCCTGCCGCCCCCCGTTCCCCTGCCCGCTGGCTGCTGGCCAGCGCCGTGGTGGTGGGCCTGGCGGCCGCCGGCTACGGCGCCTGGTACTTCTGGCAGCACCAGCAGCGCGAACAGCAGGCACAGGCGCAGACCGCCGCCGTGCAGCTGCGGGGCCTGGAAGCAGCGGTGGACGCCCTGCGCCGCGACCAGCGCGCCAGCAGCCAGCGCCTGCAGGATGCGGCGGCCACCAACCGCGTGCTGCGCGACGAGATGCTGGGCCTGTCCCAGCGCAGCGCGCTGCTGGAAGAAAACCTGGCCAAGCTGACCGAGAGCGCCAACCTGGGCCGCCAGGCGGTGCAGCGCGACGAGGCCGAGCTGCTGCTGACCCAGGCCGCCCAGCGCCTGGCCTTCGCCGACGATGTGGATGGCGCGCGCCGCCTGTACGGCCTGGCCGCCACCGCGCTGGCCGAACTGCCCGACAGCGATGGCCTGAACCTGCGCCAGGCGCTGGTGCAGGAACGCGAAGCGCTGGATGCACTGGGCAATGGCCCGCGCGTGCTGGCCCTGCAGCGCTTGGATGCGGTCTCGCAGGCGTTGCAGCGCCTGCCTTCGCAGGTGCAGCCCACAGCGCCCGTGGCGCCGGTCGCGCGGCCCTGGTGGCAGGCGGCCATCGCAGCCTTCGTCGATATCACCCCCAGCCGCCTGCAGGGGCCACTGACCGCCGGCGAACGTGCCAGCGCCGAACAGGCACTGGAACTGGAACTGACCCTGGCCCGTGCCGCCATTGAACGCGGTGATGGCCGCGGCCGCGATGCCGCGCTGGCCCGTGTGGACCAGTGGGCCCAGCGCCGCTGGCCGGATTCACCAGCCCTGCGCGCGCAACGTGCTGAACTGCAGGCCCTGCGCCAACTGCCGCTACAGGCCGATGGCAACGTACTTGGCAGCACGCTGCGGCAGCTGCGCACCCAGACCGACCGGAGGTAAGACCGTATGAAGCCCGTGCAATCCCTGGTCGTGCTGTTGCTGGCCGTGGCCATCGGCATCGTTGCCGCGCAATGGCTGGGCGCCGAAGACCTGAACCGCTATGGCGAGGTGATCCTGCGCCACGGTGGCTACGACTACCACAGCAACCTGCCCAAGGTGGCGCTGCTGGCGGTGATCGCCGTGCTGGTGCTGTGGCTGCTGTGGAGCCTGATTGCCGCACCGTTCCGTGCCTGGGGCCGCTACCGCCGCAAGCAGGGCCGGGTGCGCCTGATCGATGGCCTGCAGGCCTATGAACACGGCCAGTGGCAGCGCGCGGAGAAGCTCCTGGACGGTGCCGCGCAGGATTCGGAAGTGACGGCGATCGCGCTGGCCAACGCGGTGCGCAGCGCGCAGGCGCGGGCCGACGGCGCCGGCGGTGAAGCGCTGCTGCAGCGGCTGGGCGAGCGCGATGCCACGCTGCATGCGTTGCTGCGCGCCGAACAGCTGCTGGCCCGCGATCTGCCGGTGGATGCGATCAATGCGCTGGACGTGGCGGCGATCCAGCCGCTGCCGCCGCGTGGCCTGTGGCTGCGCACCGAAGCGCTGGCCCGCGCTGGCCGCGCCCACGAGGCTTACGGCCAGCTGGGCGCGCTGCGCCAGAGCAAGGTGCTGCCCAGCGAGGCCGCCAGCGAACTGGAAGCCCGGCTTGCCGCGCAGGCGCTGCTGGAAGCGGCCGATGTGAACGCGCTGGCCGCGCAGTGGGAAACCACGCCCAAGGCGCTGCGGCCGACGCCCGATGTGGTGGGTGCCTATGCCACCCGCGCGGTGGCGTTGGAATGGGACGAACCCGCCCTGCTGGCGCTGGAACAGGCACTGGACCAGCGCTGGGACGACGAACTGGTGGCGCTGTACGGCCGCCTGCCGGTAGACCGACTGGCCACCCGCCAGGCCAACCTGCAGCGCTGGCGCAACGTGCATGCGGATTCGGCGGCGTTGCGCCTGGCCCAGGGCCGGGTGGCGCTGGCGCAGCAGGATTGGGCGGCGGCGGAAACCTTCCTGCACGAGGCCGTTGCCGCCGGTGCCGGGGCGCCGGCGTGGGAAGCACTGGGTGAAGCCTTCGCCCAGCGTGGCGAACCTGCACTGGCCGCGCAGTGCCTGGGCAACGCCCTGCGCCTGCAGCGCGGCGAGGACAGCGTGGCGCTGGCGCGTGACGGCACCGCCGAGGCACCGCTGCGGGCCACGGTGGAAGAGCAGCCTACGGCGGTGCAGCCGCCGGTGTATGACGCGAACGAAGAACGCGACGCGTTCGGCAACCCGCGATTGCCGTGACCATCGACGCATCGCGCAACGAAAACGCCGCCCGATGGGCGGCGTTTTCAATTCCAACGTTTGATGCGCTCAGCGTTCGACGATCGCCACCACGCCCATGCCGCCGGCGGTGCAGATCGACACCAGGGCACGGCCGCCGCCACGTTCGGCCAGCTGCTTGGCGGCGGTGGCGATCACGCGGGCGCCGGTTGCGGCGAACGGGTGGCCGGTGGCCAGCGACGAACCCAGCAGGTTGATCTTGTCCGGGTCGATGCGGCCCATCGGTGCATCCAGGCCCAGGCGGTTGCGGCAGTAATCCTCGCTCTCCCACGCGCGCAGGGTGCACAGCACCTGGGCGGCGAAGGCTTCATGGATTTCGTAGATGTCGAAATCCTGCAGGGTCAGGCCATTGCGCTTCAGCATTTCCGGCACGGCCACGGTCGGCGCCATCAGCAGGCCTTCGCCGTGCACGAAATCCACCGCCGACACGTGCGCATCACGCAGGTAGGCCTGCGGCTCGTGGCCGTGCGCGCGGGCCCATTCTTCGCTGGCCAGCAGCACGGCCGCGGCGCCGTCGGTGAGCGGGGTGGAATTGGCCGCGGTGAGCGTGCCACGGCCGGAGACCTTGTCGAACGCGGGCTTCAAGGTCGCCAGCTTTTCAAGCGAGGTATCGGCGCGCAGGATGTTGTCGCGCTCCACGCCGCGGAACGGTGCGATCAGGTCATTGAAGAAGCCGCGCTCATAGGCAGCGGCCAGCTTCTTGTGCGACGAGACAGCCCACTCGTCCTGCGAATCGCGCGAGATGTTCCATTCCTTGGCCATGTCCTCGCAGTGGTCGCCCATGCTCTTGCCGGTGCGCGGCTCGGCCACGCCGGGGAACTCGGGCTTCAGTTCAGAGAACTTGAACCCCGAGGTGAGGGCACGGATCTTGTCGCCGGTGGTCTTGGCCCGGTTGGCGGCCAGCAGGCGCGCGCGCAGCTTCTTGCCGTAGACGATCGGCACGTCGGAGGTGGTATCGGAACCGCCACCGATGCCCGATTCGATCTGCCCCAGGGCGATCTTGTTGGCCACGGTGATGATGCTGTCCAGCGAGGTGCCGCAGGCGCGCTGCAGGGTGATGCCCGGGGTCAAAGGCGACAGGCCCGAGGACAGGGTGGCCTCGCGGCCCAGGTTCCAGTCGCTGGAATGCTTGATGACCGCACCCATGGCCACTTCGCCCAGTTGCTGGCCATGCAGGCCGAACCGTTCGACCAGCGCGCCCAGCGTACGTACCGACATGCCAAGGTTGCCGACATCCGAATACGCGGTGTTCTGGCGGCAGAACGGAATGCGGACGCCACCGAGGATGGCGACGGGACGAGCGTTGGGCATGGAGATACCTGGCATGGATGAGGGTGTCTGCAACATGGCCTGCACGACAGAGCAGGCATAATGGGGCCAAGTGTAGCTGCCGCCCTGTGATGGGCCAACCGTGGAACCATGAGCAAACCCGACCCCGCGATGAACGCCCTTGGCGTGCTGGCCCTGGAACTGGCCGGCGGAGAAATTCCTGGCCAGGCGGTCCTCAGCGCCGAACAGGCCGGCGAACTGGCCGAACGTGTCGGCCGCGATCTTTCCAAGCTGGTGCCGCAGGTGGCCGAGCTGGACCTGGTCTTCGCCGCCGCCCATTTCGACCCGGCCGAAGTACTGCGCCCGGGCTGGCCGATCCACCGCCGCCTGGAAGAACTGCAGATGCGCGCGCCCGGCAGCAACCAGGGCCCGCGTCTGCTGGCCTTCGGTGCCGATGCGCAGGGCGACGTGCCGCTGCCGTTCCAGGCCGATACCACCCTGGTGGGCGGTGGCCTGCGCGTGGTGCCGTTCCTGCTGACCGGCACCGATGCGGCCACCATTGCCGCGGTGGCCGATGCGCTGGAAGAAACGCTGCTGGCCAACGGCATGGCCCATGCCGATACCGCGCTGATGGCGCAGAAGGGCTTCGGCGCCCGGGTCGAGCACGCGCGCTATTTCACGGTGAATGACCTGGCCGCGATGATGTCGATGCAGTACGACAACCAGGGCCTGGCCGCGCTGTGGCCGCTGATCGAGACGGCGATCCTGGCCCCGGCCGAGGAAGAGTGGCTGGACGCGGCGCCGGAACCGCTGCTGCGCTATGTGCAGGGCGAGGCGCGCATGGCGCTGTTCGACCCGGCCGGCTGGTGCGCCTACTACAACCATGGCAAGGGCGATTGTGATCGCCTGCAGGGCATCTACGAACAGTTCCTGATGCGCCAGCGGCAGATGGCCGCGGTGCTGGAGGCACACGGCGTGCCGGTGCTGTTCGTGCACTGCGAAGCCGGCCAGGACGCGCGCGCGCTGCTGGCGCGCTGATCTTCCGGGATACCTTCCGCCGGGCATGGCCCGGCGCTACCGTGCCCGGGCGCGTCTGCGCGAAGGGCCAGTCGAGCAAGCTCGACTCTACGAAAGCGGCGTTCCGCCGGGCATGACCCGGCGCACCATACTGGAGTTCCTGCGATGACCGTTTCTGCGTGCCGACGTGCCGCCTGCCTGCTCGGGCTGGCCCTGAGCGGGTTGGCCCAGGCCAGCGCCCCGGTGCGCACGGGTGATGACAATCTGCCGCTGGAGTACACCAGCGTGGCAGCGTTCGCTGAGAAGCTGCCGCAGCGCAAGGACATCGAGCGACTGCAGGCGCAGACGCCGGCCGGCATGGTCGTGCTGCAGACGAGCAAGGAAACGGTGGAGAACGACCCCGACTACACCGCCACCACCTGGGTGTTGTTCACCGCGCCACATCCGTTGGCGCCCTCGGTGGTGCGCATGCGCACGGCGATCGGCTGGGATCGCGAACATCCGTTTCGTCGCACCCGCAAGATAGCCACCCTCTGCGAGGGCAGCACGGCCGCCTGCGATGCAGTGGCGGTGCAGGCCAGGAAGTTGGCCGCGGCACCGTTGTAAGGCGATCGGATGCAATCCGCCTGGCATGGCCCGGCGCCAGCGCAATGAGAAACGCCGGCTTTCGCCGGCGTTTCTGCTTTCTTACGGGGCCTTCTGGATGACCGCGCAAGCCAGGCGCGCGCCGGCGTTGCCGGTCGGCTGGGTCTTGTAGTCGTCGGCGTCGGCGTGGACGATCAGGCCTCGGCCGATGATGTCGAAGTCATCACCCTTGCCGATGTTGACGTTGCTGGACACCGGGCCATCGATGGTGGCCACGCCCTTGTCGTCGGCCTTGATGTTGGGCATGTCGCCGCCGTGGTGCGGATCGGCCGCCACGCTGCCGTGGTCCTGCTTGCCCGGGTTGAAGTGGCCGCCGGCGCTCATGCCGTCCGGCGCGCTGCAGTCACCCTTTTCATGGATGTGGAAGCCGTGCTCGCTGCCCGGCTTCAGGCCACTGATCTGGCCGCTGACGTGCACCTTGCCATCGACCACCTTGAAGGTGACGCTGCCCTTGGTTTCATTGCCCTGGGTCGGTGCCAGTTCGGCGCTGGCCGTGGCGTCGGTGGTGGCGGCAGCAGCCGCGTCGGCAGCCGGGGCACTGGCCGGATCGGCCGGTGCTGCCGAACCTTCGGCCGGGGTGGTGGCCGGTGCTTCGGCTTCCGGCGTGGCCGGCTGGCTGCAGGCCGCCAGGCCCAGGGCGGCGATGGCCGCGAACAGCGAAGTGTGGATCAGACGCATGTGAATCTCCTTGGTGAGGGTGCCGGCGGGCGATCAGCGGGTAACCCGGATCACGCCGCAGGCGATGCGGACGCCGGCATTGCCGGCGGGCTGGCTGCGATAGTCATCGGCGTTGGCATGCACGACCAGTGCACGACCGGCGATATCGGTGGCGGCGCCTCCGCCTAGGGTAACGCCCTTCAGGTGTATATCGATGTTGGCGCGGCCCTGCGCATCGGCCTGCAGGTTGTCGATGTCACCCAAGTGATGCTTGCCACTGCCGGCGCGACCGTGCGCGCTGCCACCGGGGTTGAAATGATTGCCGGCACTGCTGGCGTCGACCGCACTGCAGTCGCCGCGTTCGTGGATGTGGAAGCCGGCCTGCTGCATCGGCTGCAGCCCACCGATCAACCCGGTCAGGTGCACGCCGCCACTTTCCGGCTTCAACACCAGGCGACCGCTGACGATGCTGGCCGAGGCCGGCGCCAGGTTCGCTTCGGCCTGCTGCGCGGTGCTGATCACGTTCGGCGGCGGCGGCGTGGGCTGCGGCTTCTTCGGCGCGCTGCCGCAGGCAGACAGCAGCACGGCGGCGGACAGCGGCAGAAGGGCATGTGAGAGACGCATCGAAGACTCCTTGCAGGTAACACTACGGACGGCATCGTCCATGACGGATCAACGGTTCGGCAAGCGGGCGCGAGCAGGGTGTGCAGATTCCGTTCAATGGCCGCCGCGGCGGCGGCCGGCGCCCAGCTTGCGGGTGAGTGTGTTGCGGCCCAGCCCCAGGCGTGCCGCGGCCTCGGCACGGCGGCCGTGGGTGATCTGCAGGGCGGCCTCCAGCAGGGCGTGGTCCACCCGATCGCGCACCTGCGCATGCAGGCCTTCGGCCCCTTCCTGCAACTGCCGGCGCGCCCATTCGGACAGCAGGGTTTCCCACTGCCCCGGATCGGCACCCGCTGCGTGGCCACTGCCGCGTCGCTGGCGGGTGCGGTTCAGCGCGGTGTCCACGTCGGCCACGCCGATGGTCTCGGCGGCGGCCAGCGCGGCCATGCGCCAGCAGACATTTTCCAGTTCACGCACGTTGCCGGGCCAGTCGTGTTCGCGCAGCGCCTGCAGGGCGGCAGCGGTCAGCCGCTTCGGCGGCGTGTCCAGCTTGTGGGCGGCGGCGGCCAGAAAGGTGCTGGCCAGCTGCGCGATGTCTTCGCGGCGCTCGCGCAGCGGTGGCAGCTGCAGGCGCACCACGTCCAGCCGGTGCAGCAGATCGGCGCGGAACTTGCCCTGCGCCACCAGCCCTTCCAGATCCTGGTGGGTGGCGGCGACCACGCGCACGTCCACATGGATCAGCTCGCGGCCGCCGACCCGGAAGAACTCGCCCTGGGCCAGCACACGCAGCAGGCGGGTCTGCAGTGGCAGCGGCATGTCGCCGATTTCATCCAGGAACAGGGTGCCGCCGTTGGCCTGTTCGAAGCGGCCGATATGGCGGCGCTGCGCGCCGGTGAAGGCGCCGGCTTCGTGGCCGAACAATTCGCTTTCCAGCAGCTCGGCGGGAATGGCGGCGGTGTTGAGCGCCACGAACGGGCCCTGCGCACGCGGCGATTCACGGTGCAGCGCGTTGGCCACCAGTTCCTTGCCGGTGCCGGTTTCGCCGGTGATCAGCACCGCCAGCGGCGCCTGCGCCAGGCGGCCGATGGCACGGAACAGCGCGCGCATGGGCGGGGTGTCTCCCACCAGCTGCGGCGGCTGGTCGCTGGGCGCTTCGTTCACCGGGGTTGGCGCGGCCAGGGCCGGGGCCACCGCCGGCAGCACGCGCTGGGCCAGCGCCACCGCATCGTCCAGATCGAAGGGCTTGGACAGGAATTCGTGGGCGCCGCCGCGGAACGCACCGGCCGTGCTGGCCACATCGGTGTAGGCCGACATCACCACCACCGGCAGCTGCGGCAGTGCAGTCTTCAGCTTGTCCAGCAGCACCAGGCCATCGTCGCCGGGCATGCGTACATCGGTGAACAGCAGTGCCGGCGGCGGGTTTTCGGCCAGCGCTTTCAGTGCCGCTGCCGCGCTGTCGAAATCGTCGACCTGGTAGCCGGCTTCACGCAGTGCGGTGCACAGCACGAAGCGCACGGCGCGGTCATCGTCGACCACCCAGACGCGCTGCGCGGAAAGAGAGACGTCAGACATCGCGCGGGGCCTCCTCGGCCGGGGCGGTGCCGTTGCCGATCGGCAGCAGCAGGGTGAACACGGTATGGCCGGGGCGCGAGCGGTAGGTGAGCGTGCCGCGATGCTCGCGGGTGACCTGCTGGGCCAGCGCCAGGCCAAGCCCGGTGCCCTCGGCGCGGCCGCTGACCAGCGGCAGGAACAGGTGCTCGGCCAGTTCTTCGGGCACGCCACGGCCGTCGTCGGCAATTTCCAGGCGCAGCGCCAGCGTGTGCAGTTGTTCGGCAATGCGCACGCCATGCTCGACGCGCGTGCGCAGGGTGATGACCCCGGCGCCGGCCTGGATGGCGTTGCGCACCAGGTTCCACACGGCCTGGGTGAGGCGGTCGGCGTCGCCGGCGAATTCGGGAATGCTGGGGTCGTAGTCGCGCTGCAGGCGCACCGCCCAGCCGGCTTCGCTTTCGGCCAGGCGCAGCACGCGCTCCAGCGAAGCGTGGATGTTCAGCGAGGCGTGCGGCGCGGCCGGTGCCGGCGACAGCAGCTGGTCGAGCAGGCCATTGAGGCGTTCGATTTCCGAGCCGATCAGTTCGATCAGTTCGCGTTCGCTGGCATCGCGCTGGGCCGCCCGGCGGGCCAGCAGCTGGGCGGCGCCCTTCAGCCCGGCCAGCGGATTGCGCAGTTCGTGGGCCAGGCCCTTCAAGGCGGCGCTGAGCGCGCTGGGCAGGGCCTGGGTCGGGTCCAGGCCGGGAAATTCATCCACCGGGTGCGCTTCCAGCAGCCAGCCGCCGTCATCGCGGCGGCTCATCCAGCCTTCGGCGAAGCGCGCGCCTTCGCCCGGTACGGCCAGCGCCAGCCGGTTCAGGCGCAGGCTGTCGCGCTCGTCCCGGGCCAGGAAATGGGCCAGTGCCTCGCCCTGCACTTCCAGCGCGGCCAGCGGTTGGCCCAGCAGGCGGCGGACGCTGACGCCCAGCCAGCGGGCGAAGGCGGGGTTGCAGCCGATGATGCGGCCATCGGCCCCGGCCCAGGCCAGCGGCGTGCCGAGGGCATCAAGGGAGGGCGGGGGTGCGGGGTCGGACATTGCACCAATGTAGTGCAAAACGAGGTGTGGGGGTCAGAGCCCTTTTCTGCGAAAAGGGATCTGACCCCATGCGCGGTGAGGTCCGGGGTCGGATCCCTTTCCGCAGGAAAGGGCTCTGACCCCATCGCACCGTGACGGCAGACACTGGCCTGCGCCTGTCGCGCTACTTCGGCGTCACTGACAAGTTCTGGATTGGTCTGCAGGCCGATTTCGATGCGGCGAAGGGAAAAGCGGCGACGGGAGGTTGATCCGGGGTCAGAGCCCTTTTCTGCGAAAAGGGATCTGACCCCATGCGCGGTGACCCCATGCGCGGTGACCCCTGCCGCAGGTCGAGCAAGCTCGACCACGACCGGGTGCGTGGCCGGGTTACAGCTTCATGTTCAGGCCGACGAAGACGCTGCGGCCGGGCGCGGGCGAGAACATCGGGCGGGCGCTGTCCCAGAAGAAACTGTCGTACCAGGCGTAGGCGTACTCGCGGCCGGTGACGTTCTTCAGCTGCAGGTCCACGCTCCAGCGCGGGTTGAACTGGTAGGCGGCGCTGAGGTCGAGCACGGCAAAGCCACCGAACTTGCCGGCCACGTTGCGCTCTTCCAGGTAGTAGTCGCCCTGTGCGCGTGCCTGCAGGCCCAGCCGCAATGCGTCGCTGGCCTGGTAATCCACGCCCAGGTTGCTGATGTGGCGCGGCGTGGCGGCCACTTCGCGGCCCTGCAGGGAAACGCTGGCATCGCGGTCGTCGCGGGTGATCTTCGCTTCCTGGTAGGCATGCGAGGCCCACACCGTCCAGTCATCGCCCAGCTGCAGGCTCAGCTGCGCATCCACGCCACGGCGGCGGGTCTTGCCCAGGGTGACCGTGGTACCGGTGGCCGGCATGTTGGACACCTCGTTTTCCGCATCCTGCTGCCACACCGCCAGACGCGCCTGCGCGCCCTGGAACGGCTGGAACTTCAGGCCCAGCTCCATGCCGGTGTTGGTGGACGGCTGCATCGGCGCCTGGCCGGGGCTGAGATAGGCCGGCGCGGTGGACCCGGTGAGCACCTGGAAGGTGCGGCCCCAGTTGGCGTAGACGTGCGTGTTGGCACCCAGGCTGTGGATCACGCTCAGCTTGGGCTGGCCGATGCTGCCGTAATCCTGCAGGCGGCCGGTGCTGCCATCCATCAAGCGGGTGCGGCCGCTGAAGCGGTCCACGCGGTAGGCCGGCACGATCTTCCAGGCGGTGTTTGGCTGGTAGATGGCCTGCACGTAGGCGCCCCAGTTGTCGAAGCTGTGGCGATCGTTGTTCTGCACCCGCGCCGGCGCCACGCTGAAGTCGGTGGGCTCGGCGTAGCTGTAGCGCTCGCGGGTGTAGCCGTTGTCCTGCTGTTCGTAGTTCAGGCCAGCTTCGACAGTGAGCACGGGCGCGGCCTGCCAGGTAAGCGTGCTGATCAGGCCGGCCTGGCGCTCATCCCACACGCGGCGCTGGCGCGGCAGGTTGCCGCTGGGCAGGTCGCTGAAGGTGACGCGGCGGTCGTCTTCGTAGCGGTTGTAGTACAGGCGGGTGCCGAAGCTGAGGGCGTCGCTGAGCGCCAGATCCAGATGCGCGGCGATCTGCCGCATGTCACGGTCATCGCCATCGTTGGCATTGCGCAGGTCGCTGCCACGACGGTGCGTGCGCAGTTCCTCGGCGGTCATGAAGCCCGGTTCGTCGGCTTCGTGGTGGTAGGCGCGCGCGGTCACGCCCACGCGCAGGCCGTCTTCCAGCGAACCGTAGAACCACTTGCCGCCCAGCGCGTACTTCTTCGAGGTGTCGTGGTCGCGGTAGCCATCGCTGGCCTGCTGGCCGACGAAGTAGTTCTGCGCAAAGCCGTTGCTTTCACGGCCGATCGCCAGCTGCGCATCGCGGGTGTTGTAACTGCCGTAGGCCAGCCGCGCGTCGGTGTAGTTGCCGCCCTGGCGGGTACCGAAGTTCACGTTGCCGCCGATGTTGTGCAGCCCGTAGCGCGGGTCGTTGGTGCCGCGCACTACTTCGATGTAGCTGATTTCCAGCGGGAACAGCATGTCGATGAAGCGCTGGTTGCCGCTGTTGACGTTGCTGGGAATGCCGTCGATCAGGGTCTTGATGGCATTGAGGTAGCCCTCGCCGTTGAAGGCGCGGAAGCTGACCTTGCCCGATTCGGCGCCCTGCCGGGTTTCGGTGAGCTGGATGCCGGGCATCTGCCCCAGCAGTTCCCAGCTGTGCGAGACGTTGCGGTCTTCGATCTGGTCTGCGCCCAGCACGTCCACCGAGGTCAGCACCTGGTGGGCGCTCAACTGGCCTTCGCTGTGCTGGTGTACGTCGACTTTGCCCAGGGTGAGCGCAGCGTCGGCCGATTGCGCGAAGGCATCGGGAGCGAAAGGGGCGGCCGCTAGGGCTGCGACCAGGGTGGGGGTCTTCATGGGGGTGGAAGGGCGCGGGCAAAATGTAATTCTATAACATTTCGCCCGCGCGCTTTGTAGAGTCGAGCCATGCTCGACTTCGCACCTGCCGTTGCCGAGAGCAGTCGAGCAAGCTCGACTCTACAAGAGCGGTGGAGCAGTCGAGCAAGCTCGACTCTACAAGGGCGGTGGAGCGGGTATCGCGCGGGGGGTTACACCGGGTAGCCGGTGGCTTCGCGGGCCTTCTTCCAGGCGCTTTCGAATTCACGGGCGCTGATTTCGTCGTCTTCGTCGAAATCCAGGAACGAGACGGGCTGGTCGGCCAGCACGAAGCGGTCGTCGCTCTGGCCGTGCTCGTCGGCCCAGACCAGCTTGGTGCCGTAGATTTCCACCTGGCGCACGATCTTCTCGCCGCGGGCTTCCATCAGCACGTTGCCCTTGCCCAGGCCCGATTCGGCCCAGTGCTTGTAGTACTTCTTGGTGGTGTGGCTTTTGACGTTCTTCATTGCGGGGGCCGGACAGTTCGGATGGCGCCATTATCAGGCATCCGGGGTCAGAGCCCTTTCCTACTGAAAGGGATCCGACCCCGGCCGGGTCAGTTCGGCAGGGCGGCGCCCTTCGGCCACAGCAGCCAGATGCGGCCCTGCTGCTTCATGTCGCCGGCCAGCTTGCCTGCGGCGTCGCCGCTGCCCCAGTACAGGTCGGCACGCACTTCGCCGGCAATGGCACCGCCGGTGTCCTGCGCGGCCACCGGCCGCACCACCGGGCTGCCATCGGGTCGCGTGGTGGACAGCCACAGCAGGCTGCCCAGCGGCACCACGCTGCGGTCCACCGCCACGCTGTAGCCGGCGGTGAGCGGTACGTTCAACGAGCCGCGTGGGCCTTCCGGGCTGTCGGGGTTGCGCACGAAGAACACGTAGCTGGGGTTGCTGCGCAGCAGTTCGGGCACGCGCGCCGGGTTGGCCCGGGCCCAGGCGCGGATCGCATCCATGGTCACGTCCTCCTTCTTCAGCGCGCCCTGGTCCACCAGCCAGCGGCCGATGGCGCGGTATGGGTGGCCGTTCTGTTCGGCGTAGGCCAGCCGCACCTGGCTGCCATCGGCCAGGCGCACCCGGCCCGAGCCCTGGATCTGCAGCAACTGCAGGTCCATCGGGTCGGTCAGCCAGGCCAGTACCGGGGCCTTGGCGCCCTTGCTGGCGATGGTGCCGGCATCGTCATAGGGCTTGAGCACCTTGCCGTCCAGGCGGCCGCGCAGGCGCTTGCCCTTCAGTTCCGGGTACAGGCTGTCCAGCTGCACCACCACCAGGTCATCGGGCGTGCCATACACCGGCACGGTGGCGGTCGCGGTGCGGGTCAGGCTGCCGCTGTAGATGGGTTCGTAGTAGCCGGTGATCAGGCCCTGTTCGCGGTGGCCGCCGGCGCGCAGTGCATAGACCTGCAGATCGCGCTGCAGGAAGGCGCGGATGGCGGCCGGGTCCTTGTCGGACACCGTGGCTGCGGTCGTGCAGGGTCGTGCCCAGATCGCATCGTTCTTCAGGCGGCTGCAGCTGCTGCGCCAGGCGCTGAAGCCGGCCAGCAGGTCGGCATCGGAAACGGCCGGCAACGCATTCCAGTCGGCCTTGGCGTAGGTGGCGGCAGCCGGCGGGGCGGCCGGTGCGCCCGGGCCGGTGCCGGTGGTGGCACAGCCAGCAAGCAGGGCAACGGCCAGGAGGGTGAGGAGCGCGCGCGGGGACGACGTAACAGTGATCATCGTCGCAATGTAGTGGGGCCGATGGTGGCCCGGCAACCTTGAGCACGGGTAGCGCCGGACCACGCCCCGCGGGTGTTCAGGCTTACGGCGTCTGCAGCAGCAGCGAATGCAGGATGCGCGCGTCTTCTGCATCCAGCGTCCTGGGCAGATCGTCACTGCCACGGAAACGGCGATGGAACGCGGCGACAGCCGCTTCGCGATCGTCCAGCGGGTAGCCGAAACGGGCCAGCGCGTTCCACGCGTCGAAGCCGTCCGGTGCGGGACCATCGCTGGCGCGCGGCCACACGCCGAAACCGGCGGCGGCCAGCTGCTGCCACGGGAAGAAACGGCTGGGATCGGCCTTGCGCGTGGGAGCCAGATCGGCGTGACCGATCACTTGCCGCGGCGGAATGTTCAGGCGCGTGGTGAGATCACGCAGGAGGACGATGAGCGCGTCGATCTGCGCCGCGGTGAACGGCGTCTGCCCGTTGTTGTCCAGTTCGATGCCGATCGACGTGGAATTCAGATCGGTGAGCGTGCCCCAGCGGCCGGCGCCGGCATGCCAGGCGCGGCGTGCATCGGCCACCAGCTGGTAGCGATGGCCATCGGCGCCGATCAGGTAGTGCGCGCTGACCGGGCCGCCGCTGTTGGCGGTGCGCAGCGTGTGCAGGCTCTGCTGCACCGATTCCTGGTCGGTATGGTGGATGACGATGGCCACCGGGCCACGCGCATTCTGGTTGGGTGATGGCACCCACGTAGCCAGCGGGTTGCGGACATCCTGCGGCGTGGACGCGCAGGCGGCCAGCAGCAGGCAGGCCGACAGCAGAAGGGGCGTGCGGATCGGGTGCATGCACCGATTGTGCGCGATCAGGCGCGACGATGCATGCCCACGGAGTAGCAACTGTCTTGTCAGGGGCTGCCGAGGGCCACCTCGGCGTCCCGCTTGCGGGCATTGAGGATCACC
>NZ_JAAIUZ010000015.1:0-9747 GCF_010894375.1 Stenotrophomonas sp. B1-1
CCGAGCATGCTGAAAGTGGGTCAAGCCTGCTTCCAGCAGACTTGACCACGAACATAGGATCTCGACTCTACCGGGGGGTTCTGCGATAGTCGCGCCGTCACCGCGTTCGCGGGACAGGGGGAGCCGGCACCGCGCCGGCGCGACAACAACAGGTTTGCACATGGAATTGCACGACCCGTACCGTGCGCCGGCGGCTGCGCCTGCGCGCCCGCCGGTGCTGCCGGCCACGCCGGCGCCCGCGCCGACGCCGCTGGCCAGCCAGACCGCGTCCACCGCGGCGGTCTACTATTCGCCGCCCACCATGAAGATCGTCGCACTGTCCCTGTCCACCCTGGGCGTGTACCCGATGTACTGGTTCTGGCGGAACTGGCGGGCGATCAAGCGGGAGAGCGGGGGCGAACAATGGCCCTGGGCACGCGCGCTGTTCTCACCCATCTGGGCGTACTTCTGCTTCCGTGAACTGCAGGCCGTGGCCGAGAACCGGCGGCGCATCCTGGCGTTCACCCCGGGCATGCTGACGGTGTTCTACATCCTGCTGTGCCTGGTTGGCCAGGTACGCGGCGGGGTAGGGCTGCTCTCGGTGCTGGCGTTCATGCCGGTGCTGCCGATCAACAGCCTGCTGCGCCGCTACCACCAGGATGAGCGGGTGGACATGCAGCAGATGGACCGTTTCGGTGGTTGGCATGTCCTGCTGTTGATCGTTGGCGGCAGCGTGCTGCTGCTGGCACTGGTGTTCGGGGTGATGCTGGCCGGTCGTCGGTTCTGATACCGATTGATGAATTCCAGTCATGACTGACTGCCATCCAGGCCGTTCAATCCGGCGGCTTGGCAGGCGTATCGTCGTCGTTCCCCCTTTCAGGAACACGACGATGCAGACACGTGAACTCGGCCGCAGCGGATTGAAGGTTTCCACGCTGGGCCTGGGCTGCATGGGCCTGAGCCACAGCTACGGCACGCCGGTGGCGCAGGAGCAGGGCATTGCCCTGCTGCACGCGGCGGTCGAACGCGGCGTGACCTTCTTCGATACCGCCGAAGTCTATGGCCCGTACACCAACGAAGAACTGGTCGGGCAGGCGCTGGCGCCGTACCGCGACCAGCTGGTGATCGCCACCAAGTTCGGCTTCAAGCAGGCGCGCACCGATACCGGCCTGGACAGCCGACCGGAGAACATCCGCGCGGTGGCCGAAGCCAGTCTGAAGCGCCTGCGCACCGATCGCATCGACCTGTTCTACCAGCATCGCGTGGACCCGAACGTGCCGATCGAGGACGTGGCCGGTACCGTGGGCGAGCTGATTGCCGAAGGCAAGGTGCTGCATTTCGGCCTGTCCGAAGCCAGCGCGGCCACCGTGCGCCGTGCGCATGCGGTGCAGCCGGTGGCGGCGGTGCAGAGCGAGTACTCGCTGTGGTGGCGTGAGCCCGAGCGCGAACTACTGCCCACGCTGCAGGAACTGGGCATCGGCTTCGTGCCGTTCAGCCCGCTCGGCCGTGGTTTCCTGACCGGTGCGATCACCGCCGACACCACCTTCGCCGAGAACGACTTCCGCAACACGGTGCCGCGTTTCGAGGTGGAAGCGCGCCGTGCGAACCAGGCCCTGGTGGACCGCATCAGCACCCTGGCCGCGGCCCGTGGGGCAACCCCGGCGCAGGTGGCGCTGGCCTGGTTGCTGGCGCAGGCACCGTGGATCGTGCCGATTCCCGGCACCACCAAGGTGCACCGCTTGGAAGAGAACCTGGCCGCTGCGGACCTGCAGTTGTCGCCGCAGGAACTGCAGCACATCGCCCAGGTGCTGGACGAAGTGGCGATCGTCGGCGAGCGCTACAACGCGCAGCGCGCTGCGCAGGCCAAGGGCTGACCTGATCTGTGGTGATGCGGACCGGTGGTGGTGGGTGCGGACCGTTGATTGTGGGTGCAGACCGTTGGTGGTGGGTGCGGACCGTTGGCGGTGGGTGCGGACCGTTGGTCCGCACTCCTTCAGCTTTCACCCCATCGGCCCGCGCAGCGCGTCCAGCACGGTGCGCATGGCCACGCTGACATGGCGGCGTGACGGGTAGTAGGCGTAATAGCCGTCGAACGTGGGGCACCAGTCATCCAGCGTCGACTGCAGGCGTCCGTCGTCCAGCATGGCCTGCACCTGGTCTTCGGGCAGCCAGGCCAGGCCGCTGCCGGCCAGCGCGGCGGTGCGGGTCATGCCCATGGTGTTGAAGGTCCATTGCCCAGACACCCGCACGCTGAGCTCGCCGCCGTCGCGGCCGAAATCCCAGGGCATCAGCCCGCCATGGGTGGGCAGGCGCAGGGTGATGCAGTTGTGCGCGGCCAGATCGTGGGGGTGCACCGGCGCCACGTGCTGGCGGAAGTACGCCGGTGCGCCGACCACGCGCATGCGCAGCGGTGGGCTGATCGGCACGGCCACCATGTCGCGGGCCAGGCGTTCGCCCAGCCGGATGCCGATGTCGTAGCGCTCGGCGACGATGTCGGCCAGGCCGTAATCGGTGGTCAGTTCGACGTTCAGGTCCGGGTGCTGCTGCAGCAGCGGCGCCAGCCGGGGCCAGGCCAGGTACTCGGCGGCGTGGCCGGTGGCGTTGATGCGGATGGTGCCGGCCGGGCGCTCGCGGTACTGGGCCAGGGCGGCCAGTTCATCTTCGATTTCCGCCAGCCGTGGGGCCAGCGACTGCAGCAGGCGCGCGCCGGCTTCGGTGGTGGACACGCTGCGGGTGGTGCGGGTCAGAAGGCGTACGCCCAGGCGTTCTTCCAGGCCTCGCATGGCATGGCTCAGTGCGGACTGGGACACGCCCAGCTGCGCGGCAGCGCGGGTGAAGCTGCCCTCGCGGGCGACGTGGACGAAGGCCTGCAGGTCATTGAGGTTTTCACGGGGCATGAGGGGATGATACGGCCGGGCTGCGCCCGGCACCTGCCGAAGCAACGTCAACGTCAACGTCAACAGCAACGTCAAAGGCGGGCTATCCGTGGGATGGCGGGGTGGGTCCGGTTGAGGGGGACGGCGCAAGTCCCCCTCCGGGGCCCGGCCCAGCCGCTGGCGGCTGGGCGTTCGGGCGCTTGCGAAGCAGTGCTTCGCAAGCAAAGCGCCCTCACCCATGTAAGCTCGGTCGCCGCATCCATGCGGCTCACGCCCCCTCAACCGGACCCACCCCGCCTTCGACAGTTTCCTGCGATCTGTCGGTATTGCACGGGGTCGGATCCCGGTGCTGTGCAACGGGCTCCGACCCCGTTGTCGTGATGTTGTCGATTTGTGGTGGTGTGGTTCGTCTAATGAATGACGTTCAACAGGAGCTGCACATGAGTACTGACACCCCGCCGAAAGGCCCGGCTTCGTATTTCCCTTCCATCGAGAAAACCTACGGCCAGCCGGTGGCGCACTGGCTGGGCCTGCTGGCCAAGCAGCCGGGCCTGAAGCACATGGAACTGGTCAGCTACCTGAAGGCCGAGCACGGCCTGGGCCACGGCCACGCCAACGCCCTGGTCGCCCACCATCTCAAAGCCGCGCGCTGACCCCCGCTTCACCGAGCGAAGCGACCCGCGTTTACTTTTTTTTTTTCTCACGTGGCTGGACGGCGCACGGAACCTGTCCAAGGCCGGGCGGGGTGGGGGCGCGGGACCGCAGGCGCCATGGATGGCGCCTACGAGCCCCCATGGACGGGTTTACGGCGTGTCCCGCGCACCCACCCCGCCCGGCCCAGCCGACGAACCACGCAATGCCGCCCAGCCACGAGGGGCTGCGCCGTTCGCCGGCAACCCAACTGAATCGATTTCATCTGCAACTGTCATCGGGATCGTGTCTAATACGCGTCCCCACTGCTGCACCCCCACACCCATGTCCCTGCATTCCCATGGCCCCGCGCCGTGCGACGACGCTGACGGCCACCTGGTCACCGCCGGTCCGCTGACACCGCCGCCGGACAGTGCCGGCACCCCGGCCGACGACAAAGCACTTCGCCATTCCGTCGCCGAAGACGTGCAGGGCATGGTGCTGGCCATGCTGGTGGCCTCGCTGGGCCTGGCCATCTTCGCCAAGGGCGGGCTGATGATCGGCGGCATGGCCGGGGCAGCCTTCCTGCTGCACTACGCCATGGGCTGGAACTTCGGCCTGGTGTTCGTACTGGTGAACCTGCCGTTCTACTGGGTGGCCGTGCGCCGCATGGGCTGGGAATTCACCCTGAAGACCTTCGCCGCGGTCACTGCCTGTGGCGTGCTGACCGACATCCTGCCGCGCTGGGCGGACTTCTCGCACATGGCGCCGCTGTACTCGGCGCTGGTGGGCGGCGCGCTGTCCGGCCTGGGCATCCTGTTCTTCATCCGCCACCGGGCCAGCCTGGGCGGCATCGGCATCCTGGCGGTATACCTGCAGCGCACCCGCGGCTGGAGTGCCGGCAAGGTGCAGATGTCCTTCGATGCCTGTCTGATGGTGGCCGCGTTCTTCGTGCTGTCGCCGTCGAAGGTGATGTACTCGGCCATCGGCGCGGTGGTGCTCAGCCTGGTGCTGATGTTCAACCACCGCCCCGGCCGTTACATGGGAGTGTGACCGCACATACTGCGTTCGCCGGGTATGGCCCGGCGGATCTGCATCAGCGGCCGGCCGCCTGCAGCCACGGCGGGGCCAGCTTCACCAGCCGCGCATGCACCGGGCAATCCTCGGCGTGCGCACCGGGCAGGTAGCCCAGGCTCATCAGGAATTCGCCGGTGATCTCGCCGCCGGTGAAGCGGAAGGTCTTCTTGAACAGCTTCACCCAGTCGGCCTTGCTGCGCGGGTGGTGGGCATCCAGCCATGCGGCGAAGCTGCCGTGCTGCGCGCGCAGCTGCTGGATCACCTGGGCGTTGTGGATCGCGGCCAGCACTTTCAGCCGGTTGCGGATGATGCCGGTGTCCGACAGCAGGCGTTCGATGTCCTGCTCAGCATAGGCCGCCACGCGGTCCACGTCGAAGCCATCGTAGGCCGCACGGAAGCCCTCGCGCTTCTTCAGGATGGTTTCCCAGCTCAGCCCGGCCTGGTTGATTTCCAGCACAAGGCGTTCGAACAGTTCGCGTTCGTCGCGCTGCGGGAAGCCGTATTCATGGGCGTGGTAGTAATCGTGCACCGGATGGCCCGGGGCGATGAGGCAGTATCCGCTCATTTGCTGCGCCTTTTACCGAAGTCGTTGTTGTACTGCAGGGTGGACGCCTGGTCATCCAGCAGGAACTCCGGCCAGCGGCTGTCCCGCAGTTGTAGACGGCCTTCACGCAGCGCCTGGTTGGCGGCCTCTGCGCCGAAGTGGATCTGCCCCACGTCCGTCCATTGTCCCTCGTCCAGGGTGTGCAGGTCGCACTGCGGACCCCATGCCCTTCGGATCTGGCACAGCAGCACGTCCGGCTGCCCGTCGCCGTCCAGGTCGCGCTGCAGGGCGATGCAGCCCTCGTTGCTGGACAGGCACTCGGTGCTGTCCAGGTCATCCAGCACCGCCTGCCACCAACTGTCTGGCGGCGATGTGCTGCCCTTGGCCAAGTGGATGCGCGCCTTCAGCGTGGCCAGGTCGTAGACGCCGGCGTCCGCCAGGCTCTCCATTTGATAGCGGTGCAGCTTCTTGCCGCTCAGTTGCTGGGCAATGATGCTCGAGGCGCGGCGGTCGGCCTGGATGGCGGGGTCCTGCTGCAGCCTGCGCAGCGCTTCCACGCCCTTACGTCCGCTGTGTTCGCGCAGGTAATTGACGTCGCGCACCACCAGTTGCGCGGGGTTGCTGCGCAGCCGCTCGGCCACACTGGTCGCGGCGATGCGCGCCGGGTCCAGTACGGGGGAATTGCCCAGCACCGCCACAGCGACGACCACCCAGCTCATCACCCGGTTCACCGGTTCCACGCCCTGCAGCCAGCGCTGCCCGGGCCGGACCACGGCCAGCGCGTAGCCCAGGGCGTAGCCGGCGGTGATCAGCGCGGCGGCCGTGGCCCAGAAACGATCAATGGTCCAGCCGTACTGGCCGATGCGCAGCGCCAGTGCGTACAACGCCAGTCCGGCGTAGATCGGCAACGTCAGCAGGCTGGCTTCCACCGCACGCCGCAGCAGGCGCGGGTAGGGCAGTTCACTGTCGCTGCGCTGGTACACGGCATTGACCAGGCAGATCAGCAGCAGCGCCAGGGTCAGCAGCTCCTTGGCTGGCGAACGGTGACCTGCGCTGCTCATCAGCCCGGTGAAGGGCAGCGACACCACGAACAGCACGGCGATGAAGGCCAGCAATGGCAGCAACGCGCGGCAGATCGCGAACAGCACCTGGCGGGTGATCTGGATGGCGCGGTGCTGAGTGCGCCCGATCAGCACACCGAACCCGGCCAGGGTGCCGGTGGCCAGTGCCACGAAAGCGCGCTCGGCGAACAGTTGCTCGAAGAAGGTCACCCCTACCAGCGTGAACAGGGCGGCCCACAACCACAGCAGCATCCAGCCGAGGCCGGTGAACACCGCCGCCTGCAACAGCACCAGCCCGTTCTGCCAGGCACGCTCGAACAGGGCGGCGTGGTCGGCGCGCCAGGACCCGTGCTGCAGCCGGAACTGCCACCAGGGCAGGGCCACGAAGGTCGCCACCGCCAGGCCCAATGCCAGCGGATCACGCAGCGCGGAAATCCAGATGCCTTCCATGCCGCGCAGGTTCCAGCCCACCCAGCCGGCCAGCGCCACCACCAGCAGCGATGCCAGCGCCGCATGCAGCCACAGCCGGCGGTCCTTCAGGTCGACCAAGGTCAGGCCGAGCGCCGTGGGCACGGTCAGCACCCAGGCATTCCAGCCGTAGCGGCAGGCAATCTCCTGGAAGGGCGTGGTGTCGTTCAGTTCCTGCGCGGCGTACAGCGCCAGACCCTGCAGCAGTGCGATCAGTACGATCATGCTGCGCGTCGGCCACGCCAGTGGTGCGTCCTGTTGCATGGGGTTTCCTCCTTGGATGCGGCCATCCTAGACCATGCCTTCGCGCCCGCGTGCGGCCCCAGCAGGTAGAATGGCCGCCATGCCTGTAACGCCTACTTCCCTTGCCGACCACCTGCTCGTCGCGCTGCCGTCGCTGACCGACGCCACCTTCGCCCGTACCGTCGCCCTGATCTGCCAGCACGACGAGAACGGCGCCATGGGCGTGCTGGTCAACCAGCCGTCGGAGTACACGCTGGGCGAGGTGCTGGCGCAGATGGACATCGCCACCGGCGATGGCGAGCTGCAGGCGCGCATGGTGCTCAACGGTGGGCCGGTACACCCTGAACGCGGCTTCGTCATTCATGACGATGCCCGCGCGTGGGATTCCAGCCTGGCAGTGGGCAATGGTCTGTTCCTGACCACCTCGCGCGACATCCTGGAAGCCATGGCCCGCGGCGAAGGCCCGGCCAATGCGCTGGTCACCCTGGGCTGCGCCGGCTGGGGGGCAGGGCAGCTGGAAAGCGAACTGGCCGAGAACAGCTGGCTGACCGTGCCGGCCGATGCCGAAGTGGTGTTCCAGCTGCCGCTGGAACAGCGCTGGCAGGGCGCCGCGGCGCGTATCGGCGTGGACCTGTTCCGCCTGACCGACTACAGCGGCCATGTCTGAGCCGGCCGTGATCCGCCGCGATGGCACCGTGCTCGGCTTCGATGTCGGCTCGCGGCGGATTGGCGTGGCCATCGGCAGCGCGTTCGCCGCGCATGCCCGCGCGGTGGCCGTGGTGGATGTGCACGGCAACGGCCCCGACTGGGCCGCCGTGGAGCGCCTGATCAAGGAATGGAAGCCCGACGGCCTGGTGGTGGGCGATCCGCTTACCCTGGATGGCCAGGACCAACCCAACCGCAAGCGCGCGCAGGGCTTCGCCCGCCAGCTGCGGGAACGTTTCAAGCTGCCGGTGGTGATGATCGACGAGCGTTCCAGCTCGGTCGAAGCCGCCCGCCGTTTCGCCGTCGAGCGCGCCGAAGGGCGCAAGCGCCGCCGTGATGCAGCCGCGCTGGATGCCGTGGCTGCGGCGGTGATCATCGACCGCTGGCTGTCGTCCCCCGACGACGCCATCCCCATTCCCTGACTGCACGACGCCTGCCATGACCGCCCAGCAACTCGATGCCTCCGGCCGCCTGCGCCACCTGTTGACCCTTGAAGGCCTTCCCCGCGAAACCCTGGTGCAGCTGCTCGACCGCGCGGGCCAGATCCGCGATGCGGCCGTTGGCCGGGTTGGCAACAAGCGCCAGGTGCTGGCCGGTTCGGCGGTGTGCACGCTGTTCTTCGAACCGTCCACCCGCACCCGCAGTTCGTTCCAGCTGGCGGCACAGCGCCTGGGCGCCGACGTGCTGAATTTCGATGCCTCCACGTCTTCCACGCGCAAGGGCGAGACCGCCTGCGACACGTTGAAGAACCTGGAAGCGATGGGCGTGCGCGGCTTCGTGGTGCGCCACCCCGACGATGGCGCGGTGGCGGCACTGGCCGCCGCGGCCGGCGAGGGCACCGCACTGGTGAACGCCGGCGATGGCCGCAGCTCGCACCCGACCCAGGGCCTGCTGGACATGCTGACCCTGCGCCAGGCCAAGGGCCCGGACTTCTCGAAGCTGAAGGTGGTGATCGTCGGCGACGTGAAGCACTCGCGCGTGGCCCGTACCGACCTGCATGCGTTGCGCACGCTGGGCGTGGGCGAGATCCGCGTGTGCGGCCCGCAGTCGCTGCTGCCGGACGATGAAACCCTGAAGGGCTGCGTGGTCGGCGACGACTTCGACGCCATGCTGGAAGGTGCCGATGCGCTGATGATGCTGCGCCTGCAGCGCGAGCGCATGGAAGAAGGCCTGGTGCCGTCGCTGGAGCAGTATCACGCCCAGTACGGCCTGACCGCCGCACGCCTGGCCCGCGCCGGCAAGGACGCCGCCGTGCTGCACCCGGGCCCGATCAACCGCGGCGTGGAAGTGACCGACGAAGTGGCCGACGGCCCGCAGTCGTGGGTGCTGCGCCAGGTCGCCAACGGCGTGGCCGTACGCATGGCCGTGCTGGAAACCCTGCTGGGTTGACAGCTGTATTGGTGGGTGCCGACCGTTGGTCGGCACACACCCCGCCCAGGTAGGTGCCAACCTTGGTTGGCACACCCAGCGCTCTGGTAGGTGCCAACCTTGGTTGGCACTATTCGTCAGTGCCAGTGGATCCCAGACAACCACTTGGCGATTCCAGCTCCCATTCGCACCACGCGTGTCGATATTGCCCGACCTGTACCGCCAACCCAGCTCTGATCGGGTTACCCATCAGATACATCGCATGCCGGTACAGCGATTCATCTGATCGAATCGCGTGATCGTGATAGCCGCCCTGCCAAAAGCGCCCGATTCGCCCTGAGGATCGATTCACCTGCTGTGCCGTGCGCGACTTGAAACGCTTCATCACCGTTTCAAGTGTTCCTGCGCGCAGTTCGACCAGCCAATGAATGTGGTCGGGCATGACTACGTAGGCAATGGAACGGGTGAAGCCTTCCTGGTCGAGGCGCTGGAATTCGCGGATCGCCAGTTCTGCAGCAGCGTCGCCGGCAAGCAACGGAGCGCGGCCATGCACAACGGTGGTGAGGATGTAGCTGAGGCCGATGCTGGAGTGACGGCCGAGCAGAAGTCGAGGGCTGTTCATGGAAGCAAGCATGGGCGGGCCTGCCTGCGGTGAACATCGGGGAATGACTGGGCCTTGGGTAAGCGTGTGCCAACCAAGGTTGGCACCTACCAGAGCGGTGCGTGTGCCAACCAAGGTTGGCACCTACCGGAGCGGTGCGGGTGCCAACCAAGGTTGGCACCTACCGGAGCGGTG
>NZ_JAAIUZ010000016.1:0-5505 GCF_010894375.1 Stenotrophomonas sp. B1-1
GTGCCAACCAAGGTTGGCACCTACCGGAGCGGTGCGGGTGCCAACCAAGGTTGGCACCTACCGGAGCGGTGTGGGTGCCAACCAAGGTTGGCACCTACCGGAGCGGTGTGGGTGCCAACCAAGGTTGGCACCTACCGGAGCGTCAGCGCTTCTGCGCGAACAGCCAGGCCCACATGGCGGGGTCGGCGTAGGTGGCGTCCCAGGCGTTGTGGTTGCCGTCGGGGTACTCGGTGTAGCGCACGTCGCGCGCGCCGGCGGCCTGGAACGCGGCGTGCAGTCTGCGGTCGTCGGCCGGGGGCACGACGTCGTCCAGCGCGCCGTGGAAGATCCAGATCGGCGTGCGCTGCAGGCGCTGGGCGATGGCTGTGTAGGGATCGGCTTCGTGTGCGACCTGTTCGACGAACAGGGTCGGGCGCACCACGCGCGGGGCCAGCACGGCGCCGCACACCGGCACGATGGCGGCGAAGCGCTGCGGGTCGTCCAGGGCGATGTTCCAGCTGCCGTAGCCGCCCATCGACATGCCGGTGAGGTATTGGCGCGCGGGATCGGCGCCGAACTCGGCCACGGTCGCATCCAGTGCGGCGATGGCGACGCGGTTGTTGTGGCCGCTCCATTCCTGGTCTCCCGGCACCTGCGGGAACACGGCCAACGCCGGGAAATCCGCCGCATGGCGGCGCAGATGCGGGCCCAGCCCGGCGTGGGTCGGCTTCACCCCGTCGCCGCCGCGTTCGCCCGAGCCGTGCAGGAACAGCACCACCGGCAGCGGACCGGCGGCGCGTGCGCTGACGGCAGGAATGAACACCTGGTAGTAGGCGGTCTGCCCGTCGACCTTCACCGCGCGTGATTCAAAATGCCCGCGCGCGCTGTCCGGCGTGCTGGCGCAGGCGCCCAGCATCAGTACGGCCAGCAGCGGCAGCCAGCGCAGGAACGGACGAGCCATGACGTTTCCCCAAGGTTTGGAAGCGTTTTCATGGTAATCGGCCGCCCGGCGCCGGGCATCGTGCAGCGCATCACTGCGGGCGCGGCGCGCTGGCGATGATGGCCAGTTGTTCCTGCGCTTCGGCATTGCCGGCCGCAGCCGCGGCCTGTACCTGCGCCAGGTCGGGGTGCATCACCACCAGCAGCGGGTTCTCGCACACCGGGCAGTCGTACTCGGTGGCGTCTTCGTCCAGTTCCATCACCATCGCGCGCGAGCTGCCTTTCCACTCGCATGCTGCGCAGGTGTGCATCTGTTCGCGCCAGCCGGGCTGGAAGTAGTTGTCGATCGTGGTGGCCATGGGCTTTGGGGAAAAGAGAGGTAGGAGGACGTGGCAAGGGGTCAGAGCCCTGCTGCGCAGGGATCTGACCCTGCGTGCGGGTCAGTGCAGCAGGATGAGGGTGGCCAGGCCGAGGAAGCTGAAGAAGCCCATCACGTCGGTCACCGCGGTCACCACCACGGTGCCGGCCACGGCCGGGTCGACGTTCATGCGCTTGAGCAGCAGCGGCAGCAGCACCCCGGCCAGTGCGGCGGCCAGGAAGTTGATGATCAACGCCAGGGTGATCACCAGCGACAACAGCAGGCTGTGGAACCACAGGAAGGCGATGACGCCGACCAGCAGGCCGATCAGGGTGCCGTTGATCAAGGCAACGCGCGCTTCCTTCCACAGCAGGATGCGGGCGTTGCTCTGGCCGACCTGGCCTAGGGCGATGCCGCGCACCATCAGGGTCAGCACCTGCACGGCGGCATTGCCGCCCACGCCGGCCACGATCGGCATCAGCACGGCCAGCGCCACGACCTTCTGCAGGGTCAGTTCGAATTGGCCGATCACGCTGGCGGCCAGGAAGGCCGTGCACAGGTTGATGCCCAGCCAGACGACGCGGCCGCGCACGGCACGCTTGATGGGCGAGAACAGATCCTCTTCCTCGTCCAGACCGGCGGCGCCCAGCGCCTGGTGCTCGGCCTGCGAACGGATGATGTCCACCACGTCATCGATGGTGATGCGGCCGAGCAGGATGTTGTTGTCGTCCACCACCGGCGCGGAGACCCAGTCATGGTCGGAGAACTGCCGCGCCACTTCCTGGTCGCTTTCGCCAACATCGATGGCCGGCTGTTCGTCATCAATCAGCCGGTTGATCGGGGTGGTGTCTTCGTGTGTGACCAGCGCGGCCAGCGAGACGCGGCCCAGGTACTGGTGGCGGCGGCTGACCACGAACAGATGGTCGGTGTGGTCGGGCAGTTCGCCGCGCAGGCGCAGGTAGCGCAGCACCACGTCCACGTTGACGTCGGCGCGCACGGTCACCACGTCCGGGTTCATCAGGCGGCCGGCGCTGTCCTCGGGATAGGACAGCACCTGTTCCAGGCGCTCGCGGTTCTCGCGGTCCATCGACTTGAGCACTTCGTCGATGACCGTATCGGGCAGATCCTCGACCAGGTCGGCCAGATCGTCGATGTCCAGGTCTTCGACCGCGGCGATGATTTCGTCCGGGTCCATGTCCGCGAGCAGGCTCTCGCGCACTTCCTCGCCGACGTGGACCAGCACCTCGCCGTCGTCTTCCGGGTCGACCAGGCCCCACACCACTTCGCGCTTGCCCGGCGGCAGCGATTCCAGCAGGTTGCCGATCTCGGCCGGCGCCAGGGTGTTGACCAGGCGGCGCACCGGCCCCAGCCGGCCGCTGTCCAGCGCATCGGACAACAGGCGCAGTTGGCGCGCAGTCTTGTCGTGGCGTACAGCTTCGGCCATCGCAGCTCCCGCGGGAAGAGAAAAGCCGCGATCCCGGCAAGGATGCGGCAACAGGGGTGTTCAGCGCGTCATTATCGCAAGCCGATGTTGCAACGCCTACCCCGATCACGGAGACGGGGTCAGAGCCCTTTCCCGTGGGAAGGGGATCTGACCCCCACGGTGCTCAGACCGCGTCGGCCACCAGGGCCAGCCAGCGTTCGATGCCGCGGCGATCGCGCGCGGCCAGTAGCTTTGGTGCGCGTGCGCGCAGGGTGGCCAGGTCGCTTTCGCGGATCGCGCGGCGGACTTCCAACAGGGTGCCGGGGTGCAGGCTGAACTCGGTCAGGCCCAGTGCCAGCAGCAGCGGCGTCATGCGTGCGTCGCCGGCGATCTCGCCGCACACTGCCACCGGAATGCGATGGCGTGCGCCGGTGTCGATCACCAGCTGCAGCAGGCGTACCACCGCCGGATGCAGCGGCGAGTACAACTCGCCCAGCGCTTCGTTGTTGCGGTCGGCGGCCAGCAGGTACTGGACCAGATCGTTGGTGCCGATCGACAGGAAATCCACCAGGTCGATGAAGCTTTCCAGCGCCAGCGCGGCGGCGGGCACTTCGATCATCGCCCCCAACGGCACATGGTCGGCCACCGCATGGCCTTCGGCGCGCAGT
Organism: Stenotrophomonas sp. B1-1; assembly: GCF_010894375.1. Lineage (NCBI taxonomy): Bacteria > Pseudomonadati > Pseudomonadota > Gammaproteobacteria > Lysobacterales > Lysobacteraceae > Stenotrophomonas > Stenotrophomonas sp. B1-1. The sequence continues at coordinate 3,368 of NZ_JAAIUZ010000016.1, forward strand.
TGTTCGGCCAGCTTCAGCAGGCGCCGGCGCACCGCCAGCAGTTCCTCGCGGGTGCTGACCATGGGCACCAGCACGCGCAGCTTGCCGTAGGCCGAGGCGCGCAGGATCGCGCGCAGCTGGGTGTCGGACACCTTCGGCCGGGCCAGCGACAGGCGCACGCCGCGCAGGCCCAGCGCCGGGTTCTCTTCGTTGCTGAGGGTCAGGCCGGTACGGTCGGCCTTGTCCGCGCCCAGGTCCAGGGTGCGGATGGTGACCGGACGCCCGCTCATGCCGAGGGCGGCATCGCGGTAGGTCTGGAACTGCTCTTCTTCGTCGGGCAGTTCGTTGCGCTGCAGGAACAGGAATTCGGTGCGGTACAGGCCCAGCCCCTGCGCGCCCAGCGCGTGTGCCTGGGTCACGTCCTCCAGCGATTCGGCATTGGCCAGCAGGGCGATATCGACCTGGTCACGGGTGCGGCTGGGCTTGCTGCGCAGGCGGCCGAGTTCGCGCTGCTCGCGCGCGTGTTCCTTCAGCCGTACGCGGTAATCGCGCAGGTTGTCGGCCTGCGGATTCACGGTGATGCTGCCGTCGGCGCCGTCGATGATCAGCACATCGCCGTCGGCCACCCGGCCCAGCACCTGCGGCACGTTCACGATCAGCGGCAGGTGCAGGCTGCGGGCCAGGATCGCGCTGTGCGACAGCGCGCTGCCGGCGGCGGTGACAATGCCGACCACGCCCTGGGCCTGCAGCTGGGCAAGTTCGGACGGTGCGATGTTGTCGCAGACCAGGATTTCCCCGGCCAGGCCTTTCACCACCGGCGCGCGGTCGGGTTGCAGGAAGGCGTGGATGCGGCCGATCACATGGTCCAGGTCGTCCATGCGGCTCTTCAGATAGGCATCGTCCATGCCATCGAAGACCTTGGCCAGGCGGTCGCGCTGCAGGCGCAGTGCGTAGCCGGCGCTGTAGGGACCGCTGCGGATCAGGTCGTCCAGCCCGAACAGCAGCTCCGGGTCATCCAGCAGCAAAGCATGCAGGTCCAGGAATTCGCCCACTTCCTGGTTCAGCGCACCGTGCAGGCGCTGGCGCAGGTCGTGCATCTCGGTGCGCGCCGCTTCCACGGCGCGGTGCAGGCGGGCCAGCTCGGCCGGTACCTGCTGCGGGGCCACGCGCTGTTCGGCGATTTCCAGCGCATGTGGCAGGCGCACGCGCGCGCGGCCCAGCGCGGTACCGCGTGCGGCGCCGTGGCCGGACAACAGCTGCACCGGCCGTTGGCCGGAAGGCAGTTGTCCGGCACGTGCGCGCGGCACGCTCAGCTGTCCTCGTCGAAGCGGCGCTCGAACAGGTCAACCACCGCGTCCATGGCAGCCGCCTCGTCTTCGCCGGTGATGCGGATGGTGACCGGCGTGCCCTGGCCGGCGGCCAGCAGCATGACGCCCATGATGCTCTTGGCGTTGATCTCACGGCCCTTGGCGGCCATGGTCACGTTGCAGCGGAAGGGCGCCAGGGTCTGCACCAGCTTGGCGGTGGCCCGGGCATGCAGGCCCAGGCGGTTGCTGACTGTGAGTTCTCGTTCAAGCATCGTCGACTATCGCTCCATTGCGGGTGCCCGCCGCCGCAGTGGCGGGCAGTTGATCCAGTGCCTGTTCCGGATAATTCATCACCCGCAGCAACATCGGCAGGCTCAGCGCCGACACCCGGCGGACCGGGGTTCCCAGCCGGGCCAGCTGCCCGGCAAGGTTGGCTGGGCTGGCGCCGTACAGGTCGGTCAGGATCAGCACGCCTTCGCCACCATCGACCCGGCGCAAGGCAGCCGAGGCGAGCGGGAGAAGGGCATCCAGGTCTGCGTCGAACGGTACTTCGAAAGCTTCGGTTTTCAGCGGCAATTGCCGCAGGAGCCGGGTCGCCACGTCAAGCAGGGCGGTCCCGACCCCGGGGTGTGTTACGAGGAGAATGCCACAGGTCATTACTGCACGTTAACAGGTCAGGGTGAACGGGCGATAGCAGCAGGAGAGGGGCACTGTGTCCCGTATTCAGTGTTGCCGGGGTCGGATCCCTTTTCCACGGGGAAAGGGCTCTGACCCCATCGTGTCGACCAAGGTCGACACCTACCAACAGCGCAGGACGTGTCGACCAAGGTCGACACCTACCAACAGCGCAGG
>NZ_JAAIUZ010000017.1:0-260523 GCF_010894375.1 Stenotrophomonas sp. B1-1
TCGACCAAGGTCGACACCTACCAACAGCGCAGGACGTGTCGACCAAGGTCGACACCTACCAACAGCGCAGGACGTGTCGACCAAGGTCGACACCTACCAACAGCGCAGGGGCTGGCCGCCTCGTCAATCCTGTTCGCGGTGATAAGTCGCCACGTCGTCCCAGCCCATTTCGCGGGCGTGCCGGGCCATGCGCTCGGCCAGGAACACCGAGCGGTGCTTGCCGCCGGTGCAGCCGAAGGCCACGGTCACGTAGCTGCGCGTGCCATCGCCCAGCTTCGGCAGCCAGGTGTCCAGGAAATCCATCAGCTGGGTCAGGTAGCGCTGCACGTCCGGCTGCGCTTCCAGGTAATCACGTACGCCCGGTTCGCGGCCGCTCAGGGCGCGCAGGTCCGGGTCCCAGTGCGGGTTGGGCAGCACGCGCGCATCGAACACGAAGTCGGCCTCGGCCGGCACGCCGCGTTTGTAGGCGAACGATTCGAACAGCAGCGACAGGCGCGTGGCATGGCCCAGCGCGAATTCGGTGATGATGCGGCGGCGCAGCTGGTGCACGTTCAGGGCGCTGGTATCGACCACGGCATCGGCCTCGCGGCGCAGCGGCGCCACCAGTTCGCGTTCGCGGGCGATCGCTTCCGGCAGCGACAGGCCCAGCTGGCTCAGCGGATGGCGCCGGCGCGTGTCGGCGTAGCGCTTGAGCATGGTTTCGTCGCTGGCCTCGAAGAACAGCACCTTCACCTGCACGCCCGCGTCGGTGGCCTGCTGGCGCCAATCGGACAGCTGGCTCAGGTCGCTCTGCCCGCGCACGTCGATGCCGACCGCCAGCCGCCGCGGCGCTGCGCCGTCGTGGTTGTCCAGCACGCTGCGTACGAAATCCGGCAGCAGCCGGATCGGCAGGTTGTCCGAACAGTAGTAGTCCTGGTCTTCGAAGGTCTTCAGGGCGACGGATTTACCCGAGCCGGACAGGCCGCTGACGATGATCAGGGTCGGGGCGGTGGGGGAGGCGGTGCTCATGGACAGGCTCTTTGCAGTGGGCTCAGGGTGTTCGCCGTTCCAGCAGGTTGCTGTGGCGGGCGATGAACATCGCCGCCGGGTCGATACCCTTGGTACGTAGAATGTGCAGCCGGGTGGCCGCCTCGGTCAGCACCGACAGATTGCGGCCGGGCATCACCGGCAGGGTGATCAGCGGCACGTCCAGGTCCAGCACATGGCGGGTACCGGAATCGCCGGTCAGGCGTTCGTAGCCATGCGGGGTGGGCTCGGTCATCGGCTTGGTCAGGTGCACGATCAGGCGAAGGTACTTGTTCTTCTTTACCGCCGTATCACCGAACATCTCGCGCACGTTCAGCACGCCCAGGCCGCGCACTTCCAGCAGGTCCTGCAGCAGCTCGGGGCAGGTGCCATCGAGCACGTCCGGGGCGATCTGGGTGAACTCGGGGGCATCGTCGGCCACCAGGCGGTGGCCACGGCTGAGCAGTTCCAGCGCCAGTTCACTCTTGCCCGACCCGGCCTCGCCGGTGATCAGCACGCCGATCGAATAGATTTCCATGAACACGCCGTGCAGGATCACCCGCGGTGCCAGCGTGCGTGCCAGGTGGTAGGACAGGTGGTTCAGCAGTTCATGGCCGCGCTTGGGCGACACCCACAGCGGGGTGCCGGATTCATCGGCGGCCGCGCGCAGGTCTTCCGGGCAGGGCTGGTTGCGGGTGATGACCAGCGCCAGCGGGTGCGAATGCATGATCTTCTCGATCGTTTCCCAGCGCTGCCGCGGTTCCAGCGCGTCCAGCCAGGACAGTTCCTCGGTGCCCAGGATCTGCACCTTGTTCGGGTAGATCGCATTGAGGTAACCGGCCAGCGAGGGGCGCCGGGACACCGTGTTGCCTGCTTCCAGTTCGCGCTTTTCGCCGGACTGGCCGGCAACCCAGCGCAGTGCCAGCCGCTCGCGCTGCTGTTCGAACAGTTCACGTGCGGTGATGCTGGTATTCATGCGGCGCTCGCCGAAGGGGGTAGGTCCAGGGCCTGGCGCAGGCTGCGCGCGTCGCCGGCCTCGCGCAGGGCCTGGCGGATGGCCGGCGAAGAGAACAGTTCGGCCAGTTCGGACAGCAGCATCAGGTGCTGGTGGGTGTAGTGGGCGGGCACGGCCATGGCGAACACCAGGTCCACCGGGGCGTCGCCGCCGAAATCGATGGGGGTGGCCAGCCGCAGCAGGGCGCCGCGGGGCCGGTCCAGCGCGGGCGCGCGCCCGTGCGGAATGGCGATGCCCTCGCCGATGCAGGTGCTGCCCAGCGCTTCGCGCTGGCACAGGTTCTGGTAGATCTGCTCGGCATTGGCCTGGCGGCAGGCCAGCAGGCCGGCGGCGGTCTGCAGGACGCTGTCGCGGTCGGTGGCCGTGCAGAGCTGGGTCTGCACGGCCGCCAGAAGGTCAGTCAGGGGCATGTCTGCGGGGAACGGTGGCGATCAGCCGCCATTGTCGCCCACCGGCAGCGGTGCGTGCTGCTGTTTTTTCTCCTTGTGCTTGATCACCAGGCGGTCAAGCTTGTCCGCCAGCAGATCGATCGCGGCGTACATGGTCTGGCCGTTGGCCTCGGCATGCAGGGTCTGGCCGGGAATATTGAGGCTGGCGTCGACGTGGTGTTCGGTCTTCTGCAGCTTGAGGGTTACCCGCGCTTCGCAGTGCTGGTCGAAGTGCTTGCCGATCCGGGCCAGCTTGTCCTCCACATAGGACTGCAGGGCCGGGGTGACTTCGACATCTTTGCCAAACGTTTCGATGCGCATCGGGTTTCTCCTGTGTTCGGATGTGCCAATGAACCTCTCCGCCGGGCGCGGCGGCGCGTCAAGCGATTCTGACCCTTTCGTGCGAGGCGGAGATGTTCATGGCCTCACGATACTTCGCTACGGTGCGTCGCGCTACCGGGATTCCCGACGTTTTCAACAGGTCAGCCAGCTTGGCGTCAGAAAGCGGCTTGCGCGGGTTCTCGTCATCGATCAGGCGCCGGATCATGGCTTGGATGGCGGTGCTGGACGCTTCGCCACCGCCGTCGGTGTCGATGCCGGAGGCAAAGAAGGCACGCAGCGGCAGGGTGCCGCGCGGCGTGCGCACGTGCTTGCGGGCGATGGCACGCGAGACGGTGGATTCGTGCAGGCCGAGTTCGCCGGCGATCTCGCGCAGGGTCAGCGGCCGCAGGGCCTGTTCGCCGAACTCAAGGAAGCCGGCCTGCTGCTGGATCAGGCAGCGCACCACGCGCAGCAGGGTTTCGCCGCGGGCCTGCAGGCCCTTCAACAACCAGCGCGCTTCCTGCAGTTGGCTGCGCAGATAGCCGGCATCGGCATCGCCGCAGCGACGGATCATCTGTTCGTAGCCGCGGTGGATCATCACCTTGGGCCCGGCATGGGCGGCCAGCGCCGCGCGCCACACACCGCCGTGCCGCCACACCACCACATCGGGCACCACGTAGGTGTCCTGCGAAAGCGGGGCGATCTGCGTGCCGGGGCGGGGGTCGAGCGAGCGCAGCAGGGCCACGGCGGTCTCGACCTCGGCCAGCGGTTGTTTCAGTTCCTGCGCGATGCCGGCCACGCCGCTGCGCGGCAGCCGTTCCAGCGGGCCGGCGGCAATCTGCCGGGCCAGCGCCTGGCCGGGCGTGTCGGCTGGCAGCACCGCAAGCTGCAGCTGCAGGCATTCGCCCAGCGAACGTGCGGCCACGCCCACCGGATCGAAGCGCTGGATCTGGTGCAGCACGGTGAGGATTTCGTCTTCGCCGGCATGGATGGCCGGCAACAGGGTTTCGGCGATGGTGGCCAGCGGTTCGCGCAGGTAGCCATCGTCTTCCAGTGCATCGATCAGGGCCGCGCCGATGCTGCGATCGCGCAGCGACAGGTGCGAAAGATGCAGTTGCCACAACAGGTGGTCGGCCAGCGTTTCGGTCTCGGCCACGCGCTCTGCGGCGCTGCCGGTGTCGTCATCGTCGTCGAAGCTGCCGCTGCTGCCGGCGCTGCTCCAGTCCAGTTCCGCCGGCGCCCAGTCGTCGCCGCCGTTCTCGCTGGCATCGGCGGTGGGCGGCGCGTCGTTGTCGGCGCCGCCGTCCTGTTCGCTGCCTGCGGCCGCATCATCACCTTCGGCCCAGTCCAGCAACGGGTTGCTTTCCACCGCCTGGGCGATTTCCAGCTCCAGCTCGGTGCTGGACATCTGCAGCAGCTTGATCGCCTGCTGCAGCTGCGGTGTCAGCACCAGGTGCTGTCCCAACGATGTCTGCAGCCGAGTCTTCATGCCTGTGCCGAACGGAGGGGAGTGGGCCCGGCGGCCGCCTTACAGCTTGAAGGAATCTCCAAGGTAGACGCGACGCACGTCTGCGTTGTCCAGGATCGCCTCGGGCGAACCCTGGGCCAGCACGGTGCCCTCTGCGAGGATATACGCGCGGTCGCAGATTCCCAAGGTTTCGCGCACATTGTGGTCGGTGATGAGTACGCCGATGCCACGCTGCTTCAGGTGGGTGACGATGCGCTGGATTTCGCCCACCGAGATCGGGTCGACGCCGGCGAACGGTTCATCCAGCAGGATCAGGCGCGGCTTGGCGGCCAGCGCGCGGGCGATCTCGCAGCGGCGGCGCTCGCCGCCGGACAGGCTGGCGCCCAGCTGTTCGGACACATGGCCCAGCTGCAGTTCGTCCAGCAGGCTGTTCAGTTCGCGCTCGCGGCCGGCCGAATCCAGATCGTCGCGCAGCTCCAGCACCAGGCGCAGGTTGTCGGCCACGGTCAGCTTGCGGAACACCGACGGTTCCTGCGGCAGGTAGCCCACGCCCTGCTTGGCACGGGTATACATGGGGTCGTCGGTGATGTCCTGGCCGTCCAGCACGATGCTGCCGGCATCGGCCGCGACCAGGCCCACGATCATGTAGAAGCAGGTGGTCTTGCCGGCGCCGTTGGGGCCGAGCAGGCCCACCACTTCACCGGCGTCCAGGGTCAGGCCGAAATCCTTGACCACTTCGCGCTGCTTGTAGCGCTTGCGCAGGCCCTTGGCGACGAGCATTACTTCTTGCCCCCGGCCGGCGCAGCCGGCGTCTTGTTCTTGGGCGGAATGACCGTGCGCACGCGGCTGCCGTCGCCGCCGGAATTCATCTCGCCGCTCTTCATGTTGTAGACCATGCGCTGTCCGGCATTGGTGCCGCGCGCGCTGGTGACCTTGTAGTTGCCGGTCAAAGTGACGGTATCGCTCTTGACGTCGTAGTCGATGTTGTCGGCCACCGCATCGACCCAGGTGCCGTCATCCAGCTGCTGCTTCATCTTGGCCTGCTTGCCGGTGAACACGGCGCGGACCGCTTCGCCGTCCTTCATGTAGATCTCGGCCTGGGCCGAGCGCAGGTCCAGGGTGCCCTGGGTGATCACCACGCCCTGCGACAGGGTGGTCTTGCCGTCGCCGGTGAGCGAACCGGACTGCGCACCGGCGTCGATGTGCATGTCTTCGTTGCGGTCGCTGGATTTGGCGAAGGCGGCGCTGGGGACAAGAAGACCAAGCGCGAGCACGGCTGCAAAGGGAATCTTCATCGGGGTCCGTTCTACCGGTGGGAGGCGCCCGCGGGTAAGCGGGCGGCCGGGTGGGTGCTGCTGGCGCTGCGCCTGTCGGGAAGACGTCGCGGGCCGGCGGCGGAATCAGCGCTTGGGCGTGTAGCGGCCCTTGGACTGGCTGAGGAAATGATACGTGTTGTTCTTCGAATCCACTTCAAAGCCCACGCCGGACTGTTCCATGCCCGGTCGGGTCATGGTGACCAGCGCGTCGGTGCGCGCACGGTTCTCTTTCGGGAACACGTCCAGGTGGTCGGTGCGGAAGGTGGTGGGCACCACGCCGGGGGCGACCGGGCTGTCGCCGGCCACGTTGCCGCGCAGCTTCATCTCATCGCCCTTGGCGCTGAGCCAGCCGGTCTCGGCGCGCAGCGTCCAGTGCCGGCCCTCGGCATCGGGCATTTCAAACAGCGGCGTGGCGATGTTGATGGTCTGGTCGCCGCGCTGGCGTTCCAGCAGGGGCGCGCGCAGGGTGGTCGATTCCTTGCCCTGGTCGTCCAGGGCCACGATCTGGAAATCGTGCAGGATGTAATCCACGCCAGCGTCCTGGCCTTCGCTCACCGGGCCCTTGTCGCGGTTGCGCAGGGCGGCCCAGCTGCTCAGCAGCGCCGCCAGCAGCAGGCCGACGCCAAGCACGGTACGCCAGTTCACGCGTGCGATATTCATGCGCCGAACCTTGCCAGCACGGCGTCCACATGGCCCTGCGCGGCCAGAAGCACATCGCACAGCTCGCGCGCGGCACCACGGCCGCCCTCGCTGCGGGTCTGCCAGTGGGCGCGTTCGGCGATCCAGGGGTGCGCGTTGGCCGGGGCCACGGCCAGGCCGACCGCGCCGATCGGGGCCAGGTCGGGCAGGTCGTCGCCCATGAAGGCCACCTGGTCCAGGCCGATGCCATGCTGGGCGCACAAGGCCTGCACGCTGGCCAGCTTGTCGCCCACGGCGATCTGGGTGTCGATGCCCAGATCGGCGCCGCGCTTGAGCGCGGACTGGCTGTTGCGCGCGGTGATGAGCACGGGGTGGATACCGTGCTGCTGCAGCAGTTTCAGGCCCAGACCATCCTGCACGAAGTACGCCTTGCTCTCGTTGCCGTCCTTGTCGTAGTACAGCCGACCGTCGGTGAGGGTACCGTCCACGTCGAAGCAGGCCAGGCGGATGCGGGCCGCGGTGGCAAGCAGATGGGCGGGGAAGGCGGGCAGGGGGGACCAGGGCATCAGGGTGTCGGACTCGGTGTTGGTATCTGAATGGGGTCTACGGACTATTGGTTAAACCACCCGGGCCCGCAACAGGTCATGAATGTTCAGCGCGCCGACGGCCCGGCCCTGCTCATCGACCACGATCAGGCCGTTGATCTTGTGGGTTTCCATCAGGCGCGCCGCTTCCACGGCCAGCTGGTCGGCGCCGATGGTGCGCGGGCTGCGGGTCATGATGTCGGCGATGCGGGCGGTGCGCACGTCCAGCGCGCTGTCCAGTGCGCGGCGCAGGTCGCCGTCGGTGAACAGGCCGATCAGCACGCCCTGGGCATCGACCACGGCGGTCATCCCCAGCCGCTTGCGACTCATCTCCATCAGGGCTTCGCTCAGGCTGGCGCCGGCGTCCACCTTGGGCAGGTCCTCGCCGCTGTGCATCACATCGGTGATGTGCAGCAGCAGGCGGCGGCCCAGGCTGCCGGCCGGGTGCGAGCGGGCGAAGTCATCGGCGGTGAAGCCGCGCGCGTCAAGCAGCGCCACGGCCAGCGCATCGCCCATCACCAGCGAGGCGGTGGTGCTGGAGGTGGGGGCCAGGGCCAGCGGGCAGGCTTCGGCCGGCACGCTTACGTCCAGGTGGATGTCGGCGGCGCTGGCCAGGCTGGACTGGGCGCGGCCGGTCATGGCGATCAGGGTGTTGCCCTGGCGCTTGAGTACCGGCAGCAGCATCAGGATCTCGTCCGATTCGCCTGAATAGGACAGGGCCAGCACCACATCGTCCTCGGTGATCATGCCCAGGTCGCCGTGGCCGGCTTCACCCGGGTGCACGTAGAACGCGGGGGTGCCGGTGGAGGCCAGGGTGGCGGCGATCTTGCGGGCGATATGCCCGGATTTGCCCATGCCGGTGGCGACCACGCGCCCGCGGCTGCCCAGGATGGTCTGGCAGGCCTGCTGGAAGGCCTCGCCCAGGCGCCCGGCCACGGCCTGCAGGGCCTGCTGTTCGATCTCGAACACGCGCTGGCCACTGGCCACCAGGGCAGCGGGATCGACGGAACGGGAAGGCAGGGGGGACTCGGCCATGCGGACGCCACGCAGCGGAAGTAGAATGAGGGCTCATTTTATTAGGAAAGCCCGTTGGACGCCGACACCATCCGCAACCTGATCGAAACCGGCCTGCCCGGCGCCCGCGCCGACGTGCGTGGCGACGACGGCGTGCACTTCGAAGCGACCGTGGTCAGCGAGGCCTTCGCCGGCAAGATGCCGCTGGCCCGCCACCGGATGGTCTATGCCACCCTGGGCGACCTGATGGGCGGCGCGATCCACGCGCTGGCGCTGAAAACCGTGACCCCGGCCGAAGCCGGCTGAACCGCAGAAGATTCCCTATACATGGCCAAGATCGTTGTGACCGGCGGCGCTGCGCTGCACGGTGAAGTGAGCATCTCCGGCGCCAAGAACGCCGTCCTCCCCATCCTCTGTGCAACCCTGCTGGCCGACGAGCCGGTGGAGATCACCAACGTGCCGCACCTGCACGATGTGGTCACCACGGTGAAGCTGCTGGGCGAGCTGGGCGCCAAGGTCACCATCGACCAGGGCACGCTGTCGCGCGGCAGCGCGATCGTGGTCGACCCGCGTTCGGTGAACCAGCACGTGGCACCGTATGAGCTGGTCAAGACCATGCGCGCCTCGATCCTGGTGCTGGGCCCGCTGCTGGCCCGCTTCGGCGCTGCCGAAGTGTCGCTGCCGGGTGGCTGCGCGATCGGTTCGCGCCCGGTGGACCAGCACATCAAGGGCCTGCAGGCGCTGGGTGCGGACATCGTGGTGGAAAACGGCTTCATCAAGGCCGCCGCCAAGCGCCTGAAGGGCGGCCACTTCACCTTCGACATGGTCAGCGTGACCGGCACCGAGAACGTGCTGATGGCGGCCGTGCTGGCTGAAGGCACCACCATCCTGGACAACGCCGCGATGGAACCGGAAGTGACCGACCTGGCGCACTGCCTGATCGCGCTGGGCGCGAAGATCGAAGGCGTGGGCACCGCCCGCCTGGTGATCGAAGGCGTCGAGCGCCTGACCGGTGGCCGCCATGAAGTGCTGCCCGACCGCATCGAGACGGGCACCTTCCTGGTGGCCGCGGCGATGACCGGTGGCAAGGTGACGGTGAACCGTGCGCGCCCCAACACCATGGATGCGGTGCTGTCCAAGCTGGTGGAAGCCGGTGCGAAGATCGAGACCACTGAGGATTCGATCACCCTGGACATGCAGGGCAAGCGGCCGAAGGCAGTGAACCTGACCACCGCGCCGTACCCGGCGTTCCCGACCGACATGCAGGCCCAGTTCATGGCCTTGAACTGCGTGGCCGACGGCGTGGGCGTGATCAATGAAACGATCTTCGAAAACCGTTTCATGCACGTCAACGAACTGCTGCGCCTGGGTGCGGACATCCAGATCGAAGGCCACACCGCCATCGTGCGCGGTGCCGAGCGCCTGAGCGGTGCGCCGGTGATGGCCACCGACCTGCGTGCATCGGCGTCGCTGATCCTGGCCGGCCTGATGGCCGATGGCGATACCACCATCGACCGCATCTACCACCTGGACCGCGGCTACGAAAACATCGAAGAGAAGCTGTCTTCGCTGGGCGCCACCATCCGGCGCGTGACCGCATGATCCTGCGCGGCAGGTTCACCCGCCGCCGCAAGGCGCTGCTGGCCCTGGTGCTGCTGGCGCTGGCGTGGCTGGGCTATGCCTGGTACGCCAACCTGGCCATCACCAAGGGCATCGAGCAGAAGGACATGGACTGGAACGGTGACGGCACGGTGACCCGTGACGAGATCATCCAGTCGTTCTACGCGGTGGCGGTGAATGACAGCCAGGACGGCAACCGGCACTGCCGCACGTTCGTCTGGCGCGGCACCGGTGAGCAGATCCGCGTGGACTGCCGCACCGAGTTCAAGCCGGCCGCGGCCGAGGAAAAGAAATAAAGAAAACGCCCGCGCAAGCGGGCGTTTTTCTGTGTGGCGCCAGGGGTCGGATCCCTTTCCATCGGAAAGGGCTCCGACCCCGGCGGTCAATTCATCGCCTTGATGGTCAGGTCCAGCGCGTCGCGGCCGCTTTCCTTCTGCAGCATGCGCGCCGGCACCGGGAATTCCGGCACGATCCAGGCGATCAGTTCCTTGTTGCCGTCCACGCGCGAGACCTTGGTGGCCTGGTAGCTCTTGCCGCCCACGGTCACCGCTTCCTTGCCCACGATCTTGTAGGTCATGTTCTTGATGCGGCCTTCGTCCACCATGCGGTAGGTCAGCGGCTTGCCGGCAGCCAGGTCGCGGGCGATGGCCAGGTTGATCAGCAGTGCATCCATGTCGCCGGCCTTCAGCGCGATGGGGCCGGCGCGGTCGGGCTTGATATCGCCGGTCCAGGTGGCCTGGTTGCTGCTCCAGTTGTAGTTGGCCTGCACGTTGCGCTTCTTCACCAGCAGCGCCGAACGGTCCTGGCTGCTGAGCGGACGCAGCTGCCCGCGCACTTCCTCGAACACCGTGCTCTGGCTCAGGTCGGCCAGCTGGTTCTTCACGTTCAGGCTGTAACGCCACTTGTTGGCGCCTTCGCTGGCCAGGGTCATGGTGCCGTTGGCCTGCATGCCCATGTAGCTGGCCAAGTAGTCGGCCTTGAACGGCTGCAGCGCCATGGCCGGCAGGCTGGCGACGGACAGCGCGGCCGCGGCGATCCAGGTCAGGGGGCGGGTCAGGGTCTTCATGCTCACACTCCTTGGTATTCGATCAGGCGCAGGTCCACGCGGTCCTCGCCATCTTCGCGTTGCAGGATGCGCACCGGCGTGGGGACACCGTTGGCGATCCAGAGAATGGTTTCGTTGCTGCCGCCGTTGGTGCGGAACACCCGCAGCGCGTTGTAGGACAGATCGCCGACGGCCACGTTCTCGGTTTCGGCGGCGGCCTGGTAGTCGTGCTGGCGCACCCGGCCCATGTCGACATAGCGGTAATGCATGGTCGCGCCCGGGCGGGCGTCACGCATGATCGCCAGGTTGATCAGCAGGGCACTCTGGTCACCGGCCTGCAGCGGAATGGGCTGGGCGCGGTCTTTCTTCACATCGCCGCTCCACTGCGCGGTGCCGGCCTGCCAGTTGTAGGTGCCCACCGCCTTCTTGCCCAGGAACAGGCCCTTGCGCACCGTGCTCTGGCTGAGCGGTGCATAGGCGCCGGCGCGTTCCTCGAACACGGTGCTCTGTTCGATGTTCAGCCCCAGCACGCTGGCAAAGCCGCGGCGGCCGACCACCTGCATGTCCACCCGCCACTGGTTGCCGCCGGTGTGGGTGACCTGCATGGTGGCATCGCCGGCCTCCTTGCCCTTGTAGAAGGCCTGGTAGGTGGCGCTGAACGGCTGCAGCGGCGGCGGTTCCCAGGCCAGTGCAGGCGGCATGGGCACCGCCGGCGCGGCGGGTACGGCGGCAGGCGCATCCGGGGGCGTGGCCTGTCCCCAGGCCGCGCAGGCGAGCACAGCAATCGGCAGCAGCAGGAATTTGCGCAACAACGGCGTGGTCTTCATGGCGGGCAGGAACCGCAGGAGGGGGCAGGATGCCAGCCCCGCAGTCAGCAGGGCGTGTGCACGGGCGTTACCGGTTCAGGTTCCCGGCGGAATCTAGGGCCAGCGGGTTAAACAGGGGGTGACCGTCGAACTGCGGCTGCCCCTGCCGTTCAGCCAGGCGCCCCTGGCACAGCAACGACAGGGTGGCGATCAGCAGCGGGTGCTCCACTGCCAGCACCCGCGTGGCCAGGGTCTGCGCGTCATCGCCGGCCAGCACCGGCACCCGTGCCTGGGCCAGCACTGCGCCGGCGTCCAGTTCGGGCACCACGAAGTGCACGCTGGCCCCGGCTTCGGCATCGCCCGCTTCCAGCGCGCGGGCATGGGTGTGCAGGCCCTTGTACAGCGGCAGCAGCGAGGGGTGGATGTTGACCAGGCGGCCACTGAAGCGCTGTACGAAATCGGCGCCAAGGATGCGCATGTAGCCGGCGCAGACGATCCAGTCCGGTGCGAACCCGGCCAGGGCATCGCCCAGCGCGGCATCGAACGCGGCGCGGTCGGTGAAGTCCTTGGGCGAACGCGCCCAGCGCTGCGCCGGCGCCACGTTCAGCAGCGCGGCCGCGTCGGGCTTGTCCGACAGCACTGCCACCACCTGCGCGTCCAGCCGGCCCGCCGCGATGGCGTCCAGGATGGCCTGCAGGTTGCTGCCCCGGCCCGAGGCGAGTACGGCAATGCGTGCGGTCATGCGACGACGGCGCTACCGGGGGCGACGAACCGTGCAGTCACGTCCGGGCGCAGCAGCACCACCAGGGCGTACACGCCCAGGCCGATGCCGAGCGCACCGCCCAGGCAGGCGGCGCCGGAGGCGACCAGGCAGAGGGTGCGCCGCTGCCGGTCACCCAGTGCGCGCGCGGCCACCAGGCTGAGCACGGCGAACGCGCCGATGACCACCGCGAAACCGGCAAACACCACCGCCAGCAGCAGCGGCGAGGCATTCGGGTCGGTGCTGCGGCTTTCGCTTACGTAGCCGCCCACCGCGCCCAGCAGGAGCAGCAGGCACAGCAGCACCTGCACGCCGCCATAGACGTAGAACAGGATCTTCAGCGTATGCAGGTGGCCATTGATCTGGATGTCGGTCCAGCCACGGGGAGCGTTCAGCGGGGGCGGTACGGCGGCCATGGCGGTCTCAGCGGCGGGTGGGGGCGTTGGCTTCGAAGGCGGCCTTCACCTGCGGCCGCAGCAGCACGATCAGGGTGAACACGCCCAGCACGGTGCCGAACGGGGTGAACAGGCAGGACACGCCGGCCACCACCAGGCACAGCAGATAGCGGCGGCGCTGCTGCAGACAGCGCCCGGCCCAGGCGATGCACGCCGCCAGCGCAAGGCCGCAGGACACGATGCCGCCGCCCATGACGATGAACATCCAGCCCATGAAGCGCTGTTCCTGCAGCGAGGTGGGCTGGCCGTTGGAGTTCATCGGCAGGGTGCCGTTGAGCATCAGCACGCCCATCACGATGTGGAACACGAAGATCAGCGCGAACACTGCCGCCAGCCCCGCCACCACGTAGTGGAAGATCGACAGCAGCCGCAGGTGGTTGCTGTCCTCGGCGGTGAGCACCGGCGCCGCGGGGGCGGGCGCCGGCGGCGGCAGGTCGTTGGCGGTAGGGGGCAATGCGTCCATGCGGGCTCCTTTGTGCCGGATCAGCCGATGCGGACGCGTTCTGCGCCGGCAGCGGGGGTGACCTGGCCGATGGTCCAGTGCTGCAGGCCCTGTGCCTGCACGGCGGCGGACACGGCGGCGACCTGGTCGGGGGCAACGATCAGCACGAAGCCGATGCCGCAGTTGAAGGTGCGCCACATTTCGCTGTCCACCACGGCGCCTTCCTTCTGCAGCCACTGGAACACCGGCGGCAGGGTCCAGGACGAGGCCTGGATATCCAGGCCCAGGCCTTCGGGCACCACGCGGATGATGTTCTCGGTCAGGCCGCCACCGGTGATGTGGGCCATGCCGTGGATCGCCTCGCCGTGCGACTTCAGCAGCGACAGGATCGGCTTCACGTACAGGCGGGTCGGCGCCATCAGCGCATCGACCAGCTTCACCCCGTCTTCCAGCACCAGGTCGGCCGGCTGGCCGGCGCGGTCATAGATGCGGCGCACCAGCGAGTAACCGTTGGAGTGCGGACCGGAGGAGGCGATGCCGATCAGCACGTCGCCGGCGGCCACGCTGGCGCCATCCTTCAGTTCGCTCTTTTCCACGGCGGCCACGGTGAAGCCGGCCAGATCGTATTCGCCCGGGGCATACATATCGGGCATTTCAGCGGTTTCGCCGCCGATCAGCGCGCAGCCGGCCTCGGTGCAGCCGTTGGCAATGCCGCCCACCACCGCCGCAGCGGTGTCGATGTCCAGCTTGCCGGTGGCGAAATAGTCCAGGAAGAACAGCGGTTCGGCGCCCTGCACCAGCACGTCGTTCACGCACATGGCCACCAGGTCGATGCCGATCGTATCGTGGCGGTTCAACTGGTGGGCCAGCTTCAGCTTGGTGCCCACGCCGTCGGTGCCCGACACCAGTACCGGCTCGCGGTACTTGTTGGACAGGTCGAACAGGGCGCCGAAGCCGCCCAGGCCGCCCATCACTTCCGGGCGGAAGCTGCGCTTGACCAGGGGCTTGATCCGCTCGACCAGCTCGTTGCCGGCGTCGATGTCGACACCCGCATCACGGTAGGTGAGGGGGGAAGGGGCGGAAGACGGGGTGTTGGTCACGGGCGTCGGCGCTGGCAGGGGTTGAACGGGCGATTTTAACAGGCCGGATTGGCGCACAGGCCGTATTCGGGCAACAATTCCCCCCGGATACGTCGAGCCAATGGATGTCCTGATGCGCCGCAGCCTGTTTCTCCCCCTGCTTCTGGCCCTGAGCCTGCCGGTGGCCACGATGGCCCAGAGCGGCCTGCGAACCGAAGGCGATGTTGCTACCGCCAGCGGTGCCTATGAAGCCGAAGTCCCGGTCAACAGCCAGGCCGAGGGCGACCGCAATGGCGGCCTGGCCCGTGCCCTGGGCGTGGTGCTGGGCAAGCTGTCCGGCGACCGCAGCGCAATGAGCCGCCCGGGCGTGGCGCAGGCGCTGCGCAACGCCAAGGACTACGTGGCCAGCTACGACTACAAGCAGGACCAGAGCGTGGGTGCCAGCGGTGCCCCCAGCTACCGCACCCTGCTGGTCGCGCGCTTCCGCGAAGACGATGTGGACGCACTGGTCTCGGCCCTGGGCCTGCCGCTGTGGCCGCAGCCGCGGCCCAAGCCGGTGGTCTGGATGGCCGTGGACGATGGCAGTGGCCCGCGCCTGGTCAGCGTGCAGCAGGCCAACGCCGCCCGCCCGCTGCTGAACCGGGCCATCGAGCGCGGCTACAAGCTGGGCCTGCCCAGCGGTGGCGCCGCCGAGCAGGCGCTGGTGGGGGCCATCTGGCGCCAGGACAGTGCCGCGGTGGCCCGCGCTTCGTCGCGCTACGCCCCGCCCATGCAGCTGATCGGCAAGCTGTACCGCGCCAACGGCGGCTGGCAGGCCGACTGGGTGTTCGTGGACAACGGCCGTGAACTGAACAAGTGGACCAGCAAGGACGCCAACGCCATGCGCGCGATGGCCGCCGGTGCCGACGGCGCCGCCGATGCGCTGGTGAAGCGCTACGCCAAGGCGGGCGCGGCCACCGGCCAGGCTGGCAGTTACCGCGTGGTGGTGACCGGCATCAACGGCAGCGATGATTACCTGCGCCTGGCCGCGGGCCTGCGCGAGGTGCCGGTGGTGCGCAATGTCACCCCGCTTCGCGCCACCGCCGACCATCTGGAACTGAACCTGGAAATGACCACGGGCCTGGCCGGCTTCAACCGCATGCTGGGCGACAACGGCGTGCTGGTGCCCTCGGCCACGCTGCCCGCACTGCCCACCCCGCTGGATGACAGCACCGGTGCGCCGGTGGCACCGCCGGTCAGCAACGAGTACCGCCTGCGATGATCCTGAGCCCGGAGGCGGAAATCGCGCAGTTCCTGCGGCGGCTGAAGTACGTGGCCGTGGCCCTGATGGTGGGCTGGGTGGTGTGGCTGCTGGCCCCCATCCTGACCCCGTTCGTGCTGGCCCTGGCGCTGGCCTGGCTGGGCGACCCGCTGGTGGACCGGCTGGAGGCCCGTGGCCTGTCGCGCAATACCGGCGTGGTGCTGGTGTTCGTGGCGATGGTCCTGCTGATCACCGGGCTGATGCTGGTGCTGGTGCCGATGATCGAGCGCCAGATCACCACCCTGGTCGCGGCCGTGCCGCAGGCGCAGGCGTGGCTGATGCAGAAGGGCATTCCGTGGTTCGAGCAGAAGACCGGCCTGGAAGTGATGCAGTGGATGGACCCGGACCGCCTGATCGAATGGGTGCGCAGCCACTGGCAGCAGGCCGGCGGCTTCGCCACCACGTTCATGGGCTATGTCTCGCGCTCGGGCTTCACCGTGGTGACCTGGGTGGTGAACCTGGCACTGCTGCCGATCCTGGCGTTCTACTTCCTGCGTGACTGGGACAAGCTGGTCGAGCGCGTTGCCTCGGTCATTCCGCGCAACCATATCGGCACCATCAGCAACCTGGCGCGCGAATCCAACGATGTGCTGGGGGCGTTCATCCGCGGCCAGTTCCTGGTGATGGTGGCGCTGGGGGTGATCTACGCCGCCGGCCTGTCGCTGGTCGGGCTGAAGCTGGGCCTGCTGATCGGCCTGGTGGCCGGTCTGATCAGCTTCATTCCCTACCTGGGCGCGACCACCGGCATCGTGATGGCGGTGGTGGCCGCGCTGGTGCAGGCGCAGGGCATAGACCTGAAGCTGCTGCTGCTGGTGGGCGTGGTGTTCACCGTGGGCCAGCTGCTGGAAAGCTACGTGCTGACCCCGCGCATCGTGGGCGACAAGATCGGCCTGCACCCGGTGGCGGTGATCTTCGCGGTGATGGCCGGTGGGCAGCTGTTCGGCTTCCTGGGCATGCTGCTGGCGCTGCCGGTGGCGGCGGTGAGCAACGTGCTGCTGCGCTATGCACACCAGCGTTACCGCCAGAGCGAGCTGTACGCGGGCGAGAAGCCGTCCATCGTGCTTGATGGCGTGGTCGATGCGCCCCATATCATCGTCACCCCTTACGAGAACGGCCCGGACCCCAGGTGATTGGTGTGCCGCAACTTCCGCTGGCCCTGCATTACCCGCGGGACCAGCGTCTGGAAACCTTCATCGGCGCGCCGGATGGCGCGCTGGCGCAGCTGCGTGCGATCGCGCTGGGCGCCAGCCACGATTGGGTGTACCTGGAAGGCGCGGCCGGCACCGGCAAGACCCACCAGGCGCTGGCGATGTGTTCGACCGCCGAACAGGCGGGCCGGCTGCCGACCTACGTGCCGCTGGCCAGCGTGGCGGGCCGGGTGCGGGTGGCACTGGAAGGGCTGGAACAGCGCGAGTTGATCGCTCTGGATGGCCTGGATGCCGTGGCCGGAAACCGCGAGGACGAGGTGGCGCTGTTCGACTTCCACAACCGCGCGCGCGCGGCCGGGGCGACGGTGCTGTACACCGCGCAGTCGGCGCCGGGCGAGCTGGGCCTGTTGCTGCCGGACCTGCGTTCGCGGCTGGGGCAGTGCGTGCGCGTGCTGCTGCAGCCGCTGGACGAAGAAGGCCGCGCGGCGGTGTTGCGCGAGCGTGCGCTGCGGCGTGGGCTGGCCATTGATGAGGCGGCCATCGAGTGGCTGCTGTCGCACACCGGGCGCGAGCTGGGTGGGCTGATTACCCTGCTGGACTGGCTGGACCGGGAATCGCTGGCGGCCAAACGCAGGATCACGGTGCCGTTCCTGCGCCAGGTGCTGGAAGAAGGCCGCCCGCGTTACTGAGGGTGGGGTTTTTTTGTTGCAGGGCTGCTGCCCTGCACCCGCTGAAGATCAAGTGCAACAGCTGGCTTCCTGGGGGGGGCGGGGCGCTGTGGGCTTGCAGGACACGCCGTAAACCCATCCATGGGGGCTCGTAGGCGCCATCCATGGCGCCTGCGGTCCTGCAAGCCCACACCGCCCCACCTCTGACAGCTCCCTGCGGCTGTTGGTAGGTGTCGACCTTGGTCGACACAGATGAGCGAGCGCAGCGAAGCGACCCGCTTCTGCTTTTCTTTTTCTTTTCCGTGGCTGGACGCCCACGGAAACTGTCAGAGGCCGGGCGGGGTGGGTTCGCGGGGGTGTCCGCGGCATGGATGCCGCGGCCAAGCCCCCATGGAAGGGTTTACGGCGTCCCCCGCGAACCCACCCCGCCCGGCCAGGCGCGGCTTTGTAGTCGAGCAAGCTCGACTCTACCGATCAGGCGCCCAGCCACGAGGGGCTCAGCCGTTGGCGGTCAACTCCGCGTCCAGCGCGCGCAGGCGATCGACCGTGCCGACGTCGGTCCAGCGCCCGCGATGGTGCTGTCCTGTCATCAATCCCTGGGCCATGAAATGCTTCTGCAGCGGGACCACCGAGAACTTCGGCGGCACCCGCTCGCTGCCCGCGGCATCGCCGATCACCGCGCGCCAGTCGGCCACGATCGATGGCCGGTACACGCCGATGCCGGCATAGGTCAGGCACGGCCCGGCACGGTCGTGGTGCAGCAGGCCCTGCGCATCCAGCCGGTAATCGCCCTGCGGGTGCTGCGCGGGGTTGTCCACCAGCACCAGGTGCGCCTGGCCCTGCGGCTCGCGCGGCAGCGTGGCGAAATCGAAATCGGTCCAGATATCTCCGTTCACCACCAGGAACGGTGCATCACCCAGCTGCGGCAGGGCATTGAGGATGCCGCCCCCGGTTTCCAGCGGCGTAGCGCCTTCGAGCACGAAGTGCAGGCGCAGGCCCCACTGGCTGCCATCGCCCAGCGTGGCCGGGAACTGCTCGGCCAGCCAGGCGGTGTTGACCACCACCTCGCGTACGCCCAGCGCGGCCAGGCGTTCCAGGTGCCAGACGATCAGCGGTTTGCCGGCCACCGCCAGCAGTGGCTTGGGCGTATGCAGGGTCAGCGGGCGCATGCGCTCGCCCAGGCCGGCGGCAAAGATCAGGGCCTTCATCGCAGCGCCTTCAGCGGGCCACGCGCAGCGGCGCGGCGTGTTCGGCCAGTGCCGGCTTGATCCGGGCATCCAGCAGCTGCTGCAGCGGCGCCAGCTCGCGGTAGCGCGGCAGCACTTCGTCCAGATAGCCGATGAAGCGCGGCACGTCGTCCAGGTAGTGGCCCTTGTTGTCGCGGTAGCGCAGGCGGCTGAAGATGCCCAGGCACTTCAGGTGGCGCTGCACGCCCATCCAGTCGGCGTCGCGCAGGAAGGTGGCGCGGTCGGGCACCGGCAGGCCGGCCGCCTGCGCGCGCTGGTGGTACAGCGCCAGCCAGCCGTCCACGCGCGGCAGCGGCCAGCTCAGGAAGGCATCCTTGAACAGACTGACCGCGTCGTAGGCGATCGGGCCCCGTACCAGATCCTGGAAGTCGAGAATGGCCGGGCCGTCGTCCACCGGCATCAGGTTGCGCGGCATGTAGTCGCGGTGGGTCATCAGCTGTGCCTGGCCCAGCGCGTTGTCCATCAGGCGGCGCTGCACCAGCTGCAGTGCTTCGGCTTCGCCACAGTCCAGGGTGATGCCCAGGTGGCGCTGCAGGAACCATTCTTCGAACAGGCCGGCATCGCGTTGCAGCAGGGCCTCACCGAAGTGGCCGAAATCCTCGGGTACGGCAATGGCCTGCAGGCGCAGCAGCTGGTCGATCGAGCGCTCGAACCAGGCATCGGCATTGCGTTCGTCCAGCACCTTGGCCAGGGTCGGCCCGCCCAGGTCTTCCAGCAGCAGGAAGCCGGCCTCCAGGTCCTGGGCCAACAGGCCGGGCACGCGCAGGCCGTGGTCGTGCAGCAGCCCGCGCATGCGCAGCCAGGGCTGCGGATCTTCCAGGCCGGGCGGGGCATCCATCACGATGTGGCTGCCGCGCGTGCTGGTGGTGCGCCAGTAGCTGCGCAGGCCGGCATCGACCGAAGCGCGTTCGACCACCGCGTGGGCGTCGTCCAGCTGGGTGCGGGCCCACTGCAGGCGCTGCGCGCTGCGCTGGGGATCGGAAGCAGGTTCGGTCATGCAGGCGGTTCCGGGCGCGCCAGGCGCGCCACGCTCAGGAAAGAGGAGAGGGGGATGTCAGCGGCGTGGGCTGAACAGGCGCATCAGGGCCAGCACGGCCACCGCGCCGACCACGGCACCGAGGAAGCCGGCCGGTTCGCCGGGGCGGTACCAGCCCATGTACTGGCCGAACCACCCGGCCACCAGCGCACCGACAATGCCCAGCACGATGGTCAGCAGGCAGCCCATACGGTTGTTGCCGGGCATGAAGAAGCGCCCGAGCAGGCCGACGAAGAAGCCGACCAGCAGGATGTACAACCAGCTGCTGCTGCCGAAAAGACCATTCATGCGCGTGGTTTCCGCTGGGGGTGGACGCAGCCTAGCAAGGCCGGGCTGCGTCCGTCACGGTGTGCCGCGATCAGCAGCAGCCGTGGTCGCCGTGGCGGGTGCCACTGTCGGCGGCCACCGGCGAACCGCTGGTCTCGCCGCGCAGGCTGGCAGCGTAGTGTTCGCTGATGACCTTGGACACGCAGGCGGTGACCTTCTTGCCCATCGGAATGTGCAGGAACTCGTTCGGGCCGTGGGCGTTGGAGTGCGGGCCGAGCACGCCGGTGATCATGAACTGGGCGCCCGGGAACTTCTCGCCCAGCATGCCCATGAACGGGATCGAGCCGCCTTCGCCCATGTACATGGCCGGCTTGCCGAAGAAGGCCTGGCTGGCATCGTCGATGGCCTGGGTCAGCCACGGCGCCATGGCCGGGGCGTTCCAACCGGTGGAGGCCTTTTCCAGGTCCAGGGTGACCTGGGCGCCGTTCGGCGGGTCGCGCAGCAGCGCTTCCTTCAGCAGTTCGCCGCAGGTCTTGCCATCGGCGGTGGGCGGCAGGCGCAGCGACAGCTTCACCGAGGTCTGCGGACGCAGCACGTTGCCCGCCGATTCCAGCGGCGGCATGCCGCCGATGCCGGTGACCGACAGGGCCGGGCGCCAGGTGCGGTTGAGCACCAGCTCGGCCAGGTCGTCGTTCATCGGGCGCAGGCCGTCGACCATCGGGAATTTCTCGAAGATCTCGGTATCGACCACTTCGGCGGCGCGCTTGGCCTGTTCCTGGCGCTCGGCCGGGATCTCCACGTTCATGCCGTCGATCAGGATGCGACCGGTGTCCTGGTCCTCGATGCGCGACAGGATCTGGCGCAGCAGGCGGAAGCTGGACGGGATCACGCCGGAGGCATCGCCGGAATGCACGCCTTCGTTGAGCACCTTCACGGTGAAGTTGCCGCCGGTCAGGCCGCGCAGCGAGGTGGTGCACCACAGCTGGTCGTAGTTGGCGCAGCCCGAATCCAGGCAGACCACCAGCGACGGCTTGCCGATGCGGTCGGCCAGATGGTCGACGTAGGCCGGCAGATCGTAGCTGCCCGATTCTTCGCAGGCTTCGATCAGCACCACGCAACGCGCGTGCGGCAGGCCCTGGGCCTGCAGGGCCAGCACGGCGGCCAGCGAGCCGAAAATGGCGTAGCCGTCATCGGCGCCACCGCGGCCGTACAGTTTGTCGCCGCGCAGCACCGGGGTCCACGGGCCCAGGTCGTCGTCCCAGCCGGTCATTTCCGGCTGCTTGTCCAGATGACCGTAGAGCAGGATGGTGTCGTCGCCGGTTTCCGCGCCGGTGGCCGGAATTTCCAGGAAAATCAGCGGGGTACGGCCTTCCAGGCGGACCACTTCGACCTTCAGGCCGGGCAGCTGCTGGGCCTTGGCCCAGTTTTCCATCAGGGTGACCGCCTGCTCCATGTAGCCGTTCTGCACCCAATTGGCGTCGAACATCGGCGACTTGTTGGGAATGCGGATGTAGTCGACCAACTGCGGCACGATTTCGCTGTCCCACTTTTCATTGACGAATTGGCCGAGCTTGGCGCTGTCCATCTGAAACTCCGGTTGCATGGCTGATCCGCGCATTCTACGCCTGTGGTGGGGGTAGGGTTTTTCCTACACGACGTCGGGTAGTTGGCTGGCTTTTAGAAATCTGTGAAACCGATAGGCTGTGCACATGTGGTGACGGACACTGTTTCGGCCGACGGGATTGCCGGTCGGGACGGCCAGAACCACAAGGAGATACACGTCGTGCCTTGGAGTGTCGTGTTAAGGGCGCTGGTGCTGGGAATGTGGATGCTGGGGGCGCAAGCCGCCGAGCCCATCGACATCAACCGGGCCGATGCCCAGGCGCTGCAGCAGGGACTGGCGATGGTCGGGGCCAGGAAGGCTGCGGCAATCGTCGAGCACCGGCGCACACACGGCCCGTTTCACCGCGTAGAGGATCTGGCGCAGGTGAAGGGGATAGGGACAGGAATCGTTGAACGGAATCGACAGCGGATCACCGTCGGCAACAGGCTGTTGCCCGCGGATCCGGTACCCGGATCGGTACCGGTGCGAACCGTACCGAGGCGATGACAACAGGATCGTCGGAACCGGCAGGAGGCTGGTTCACTGGTCGCGGACAGGAAGGCCGTGACCACCGACCGTCGCACGGAGGCGACACCAATCACCAGGATGGTGGCATCACAGACCTGTGGAAGGGGCTGAGATACAAACAGGACAGACGCGGCCGCGTGCAGGACGCACCATTCCCATACCGCAGGACGCGGGGAATGGCAGCAGGCTGACAGGGACGTGACGATTGCCCGGTACGACACATGGTGGTGTCGCCGGGCAATTTCTTTTTCTGCGCACGGCCACGACGTGGCGATGGTGTAGCGTGGGGGCTCCCCATGGAATGGAGCCATCGGATGTCCCTTCATCGTCTTGCGTTGCCGTTGGCGCTTGCCCTGGCCTGCGCCACCAGTGCGGTCAGCGCGGCCACGCCTGCCGCTGCAACGGCTACGGCCAGCGCCGAGGTGCGCGGGCCGACCGATCTGAAGCCCGGCGAATATCTGTGGCACCCGGAAATCTCGCCGTCCGGCCCGATCGTGCTGGTGGTCAGCCTGGATGAGCAGCGCGCCTATGTGTACCGCAACGGCATCGCGATCGGGCTGAGCACGATCAGCTCGGGCAAGACCGGGCACGAAACGCCCACCGGTGTGTTCACCATCCTGCAGAAGGACAAGGACCACCGCTCCAACCTCTACAACAGCGCGCCCATGCCCTACATGCAGCGGCTGACCTGGGACGGCATTGCCCTGCACGGCGGCAGCCTGCCCGGTCACCCGGCCTCGCACGGCTGCGTGCGCCTGCCGCAGGCCTTCGCGCAGAAACTGTTCAGTGCCACCCAGCGCGGCGACACGGTGGTGGTGGCCGATGCCAAGAGCGCGCCGATGACGTTGGCCTACCCGGCCGTGCTGGCGCCGGTGAATGCCAAGGGCCAGGCGCTGCCGGACGGCGAAGCAGGCAGCGCTGCCGCGGCGTGGTGGAACGATGCCGCCGCGCCTGCCGGCCAGGTCGGCATCCTGGTCAGCCTGCAGGACCAGCGCCTGTATGTGCTGCGCGATGGGGTGATGATCGGCGAATCGCCGCTGCGCGCCGACGCCTTGCCGGCGTTCCAGGGCACCACGCTGTTCGTGATGGGGCAGGGCTACAGCGATACGCCCAGCCCGCTGGATGCACAGCAGCGGTTGCACCAGTGGACGGCGTATCCGCTGCTGGGCCAGGACAGCGCGCAGGCCACGCCGGACCTGCTGGCCACGCCCTCGCTGCCGATGGCGCTGCCGGCCGATTTCGCCCACCAGCTGTACCAGGTGCTGGTGCCCGGCACGACCCTGCTGGTGACCTCGCTGCCGGCGGTACGCCCAAGCGCGGCTGAATCGGGCATGCAGCCGGTGTTGGAATCGGAACCGGCCGCGCCCACGTCGAAGAAGTCCTGAGCAGATTGCCGTCACCCATGAACGTTTCACGCACGTGCTGGCGGGCCGCTGGCGGCCTGCTGGCGATCCTGGCCGGTGCGGCCTCTGCCGCCGCACCGCCGGCGGCGGCCACCGCCAGCACCGAAGACCTGACCGCGCTGCTGGCACGCACCGCGCCCAATGCCGACCGCCAGGTACTGAAGCTGGCGGCAACGGCGTTGCGTTGTTCCCTGCAGCGCCCCGAGCTGGGCGTCAGCGGCCAACGGCTGGCGGTGATCGATTACTCGCGGCCGTCCACCGAGCAGCGGCTGTGGGTGTTCGACCTGGCACGCCAGCGCCTGCTGTTCGAGGAGTGGGTGGCGCACGGGCGCAACAGCGGTGGCAACCGCACCGAGCATTTTTCCAACCGCGATGGCAGCTTCATGTCCAGCATCGGGGCCTTCACCGCGAAGGAAACCTACATGGGCGGCAACGGCTATTCGCTGCGCCTGGATGGGCTGGAGCCGGGCTACAACGACCTGGCGCGCGATCGCGCGATCGTGATCCATGGTGCGCCCTACGTGAACCCGACGGTGGCGCGGCTGCAGGGGCGGCTGGGCCGCAGCCTGGGCTGCCCGGCGGTGCGGCTGTCGGTGTCGCGGCCGCTGATCGATTCGCTGCGCGGTGGCGCCCTGGTCTTTGCCTACTACCCCGATCCGGACTGGCTGAAGCATTCCAAGCTGCTGGACGGTGGCTGTGGCGGCGCGAACTGACGCACGCACCTACAATGCGGGCATGGACACCGATTCCCTGCTGCACACCCCGAGCCAGGTGATTTCCAGCCTGGACTACCGCCGCGAACGCTGGCGCAATGGTCTGGGCTGGACCCGCGAGATCCTGCGCCTGCCGGCACACGGCGATGATTGGGCGCTGCGCCTGTCGGTGGCCGAGATCGAGCAGGATGCTGCGTTTTCGGCGTTTCCCGGGGTGGAGCGCGAGCTGGTGCTGCTGCATGGCAACGGCGTGCGCCTGCGCTTCGAAGATGGCCATGTGGCCGAGGTGCTGCCGCCGCACGGGCGCGTGCGCTTTGCGGGCGAGCAGACGCTGCAGGGGGAGCTGGTGGATGGCCCCACCCACGATTTCAACCTGATGTGGCAGCGCGATGTGCTGCAGGCCGAGCTGCTGCACCGGCCGCTTGTGGGATCGATGTTCTTCTTCTGCGAACCGGGCGTGGCCTGGGCGCTGTACCTGCTGGCCGGGCATGCCGACTTCGGCGCCGACAGCAGGCTGCCGCCGCTGCAGGCCGGGGATACCGCATGGTTGGCCGCCGGTGAGCGCCAGCGCCACGCGTTGCAGGGCGGTGGTGAGTTGTTGGCGATACGGGTAACGAGCGTAGGGTAACGCCGGGCCATGTGTGGATGGGGTCAGAGCCCTTTCCTGCGGAAAGGGATCCGACCCCTCAGTACACGTCGCGGCGGTAGCGGCCGGCCAGCAGCAGTGCTTCCTTGCCCTCGGCACCCAGCACCTGCTCGATCACTGCATCTACTGCCGGGGCCATGCCTTGCAGGCTGCCGCAGACCAGGATCGTGGCGCCTTCATCGACCCACTGCCGCAGCGTTGCCGCTTCGGCCAGCAGCCGGTCCTGTACGTAGCGGTGCGCGCCGCCATCACGGCTGAACACCGCATCCAGCCGCTGCAGCGTGCCGTTGGCCTGCATCGCCTGCAGTTCGTGGCCGAAGTGGAAATCGTGGGCCGCCGAGCGTTCGCCGAACAGCAGCCAGGTGCGCTGCGCGCCGGTACGGGCGCGTTCGTGCAGGTGCGCGCGCAGGCCGGCGATGCCGGTGCCGTTGCCGATCAGCAGCAGGGGCACGTTGGCGGCCACGCCATGGAAGTTGTCGTTGCGGCGCAGGCGCAGTTGCACCGGTTCGCCGATGGCGGCGTGGTCGCACAGCCAGCCACTGCCGATGCCCGCTGTACCGTCGGCACGCAGCTGGCGGCGCAGCAGCAGTTCCAGCGCGCCATCGGCCATAACCGATGCGATGGAATACTCACGATGCGGCAGCGGCTGCAGTGCCGCCAGCAGGCCGGCAAGGTCGCCGCGTGCAACCAGGTTGGGCAGGTGCGAACGCGCAACCCGGTCGAGCAGGGTCTGTCCGTCGTCCAGCTCCAGCGCCGGATCGAAGCCGTTCGACTGCAGCCAGTCGCGCGTGCTGTGCGCGGCGTGCTGTGGCCCGACTTCGGCGATGTCGCCGGCCTGCCACGGCGCATCGCTGCCCGCCGGCGGCTGCAGGCGCAGCCAGTACACCGGCCCGCCCAGGCTGCCCGGATTGAGATGCGCGCGCTGCAGCAGCGTCCAAGGCTGATATTCGGCTGGGCTCCAGTCGGGCAGTTCGCTGGCACCACCGCCGATCTGCCCCAGCAACTGCTGCCAGTGGCGCAGTGCGGCCGGGTCGGCATTGTCGACCTCGACCACATCGAACATCGGATGGGCGCCGTGCTGGCGCAACCACGTATCGAGCTGGTGGCCGAAGGCGCAGAAGTGCCCATAGCTGCGGTCGCCCAGCGCCAGCACGCCGTAGTGCAGGTGGCCCAATGCAGGTGATGCGCTCATCGCGCCCCGCAGGAAGGGCAGGGCATGGTCGGGCGCATCGCCTTCGCCGGTGGTGCTGGCAATGAACAGCACACGGGTGCTGTCGGCCAGCAGGGTGGCATCCACTTCATGCAGGCCGCGCAGGCGTACCGGAAGCCCGCCCGCGCGCAGGGCCTCGGCGCTGCGTTCGGCCAGCTCGCGGGCGAAGCCGGTCTGGCTGGACCAGACCAGCAGCACGGGTGCGGCACCATCGGCGCTGCGGTCGTCGCGGCGGCGGCCACGCCACCACACTGCCGTGCAGGCCAGCGCGTACAGCACCAGGGCGATCAGTGCGGCATGCCAATGGCGCTGCGTCGGTGCGCCCTGCCACCAGGTTTCCCCCTGGTGCAGGCGCAGCAGGGCGATGGCGGCCACGGCCAGCAGCGCCAGCACCAGCAGATTTCCCAGCAGTGCGCGCGAGGGACGGCGGCTCATGCGGCCTGCTCGTCCAGCAGGCGCTGGAAGGCGCTGCTCAGATGTTCCTGCGGGCCACCGGTACTGCGCTGCAGGTAGCGCACGGCCAGCCCCTCGCGCTCGGCCAGTGCCATGCCGGCGGTCTGGCCCAGCACGGTGAGCGCGGTGGCCCAGGCGTCGGCGTGCATGGCATCGTCGGCCACCACGGTCACGGCCGCGGCGACCTGGCGTACCGGCATGCCGGTGCGCGGGTCCAGGCTGTGGCTGTAGGCCTGGCCATCAGTGCTGTACTGGTGCCAGCGGTCGCCCGAGGTGGCCACCGCCTTGCCGTGCAGCGCCAGCACGCGCGGCGGAAGCTCGCTGGCGGCATCTTCTTCCGGCGCCGATTCCACCAGTACGCGCCATGGCTGGCCGTCGGGCTTGTGGCCATAGCCGGCCAGCTCGCCGCCCACTTCGATCAGCGCCGCATCGATCTGCTGGCTGCGCAGCCACGCTGCGACATGATCCACGCCGAAGCCTTTGGCAATTGCCGACAGGTCCAGTTCCAGCCCGCCCGGTTGCAGCAGCGCGTCGCCCTGCCACTGCAGGCGCTGCCAGCCGCAGCGCGCGCGCGTGGCCTGCAGCACATCGGTGCTGGGCAGGTTGCGTGGACCGGCATGCGCGCCGAAGCCCCACAGCGCCACCAGCGGGCCCACCGTGGGATCGAAGGCGCCGTCGCTGGCGGTGGCGATGGCCTGCGCACAGGCCAGCACGTGGCGGGTTTCAGCCGGCAGCACGCAGTACTGGTCCGCCGGCGCGCGGTTGTAGCGGCTCAGGTCGGAACCGGGTTCCCACGTGCTCATCTGCGCGACCACGTCGTCCAGGCGGGCCTGGATGCCCGCATGCAGCGGGTGCAGGTCACGCTGGCGCGGCGCCACCAGCGAAACGCTCCAGGTGGTGCCCATGGTGGTGCCACCCAGGCGGGCGATGTCGAGCGAGGTATCGGTCATGTCAGGCGGTGCAGGCGGCGGCACCGGAAGCGTCCCGGCACCGCCGCGGTGTGGTTACTGCGGCAGGACTTCCAGCGTAGCGACGTAGCTCAGGCGGCGCTTGGCGGCCTGCTTCACCGAGGTCTTGTTGTCCTCGGTGCCGGTTTCCAGCCAGTACATGCCGGCTTCCGACCAGGTCACCTTGATCTCGCCCTTGGCGTCGCTGGTCACCTTCAGTTCGTCCTGCGCATTGCGGTAGCGGGTGGCGCCGCGCACGATCTCGAAGTCCAGGCCGGCAGCCGGCTTGCCATCGACCAGCACGCGGAAGGTCGATTGCTCACC
This sequence comes from Stenotrophomonas sp. B1-1, assembly GCF_010894375.1. Classification (NCBI taxonomy): domain Bacteria; kingdom Pseudomonadati; phylum Pseudomonadota; class Gammaproteobacteria; order Lysobacterales; family Lysobacteraceae; genus Stenotrophomonas; species Stenotrophomonas sp. B1-1. The sequence goes on from NZ_JAAIUZ010000017.1 coordinate 27,491, forward strand.
GGCGAACAGATCGTTGGGGTGGCCGACGGCCACCAGTTCGATGCCGCGGTTGGTCGGCTTCAGTGCGGTGTCGTTCGGCGCGCCGTTGGTGACGAAGGTTTCCACCCGGCCCACCGACTGGCTTACTTCCAGCTTCTTCGCATCCTTGGGCAGTTCGCCGAAGGTGGCGGCGGTGCCGCGCCAGCGCTTGCGTTCGCCGTTCAGTTCGTAGGTGGCGAACAGGCCATCGTTCACCGAGGCGATGCGGTAGGTGCCCTGCTGCTTCAGTTCGATGTCGAACACGCTGCGGTACTTGCCGGTGGCCGCGTTCTGCGGCTGCACGGTGCTGCCGTCCGGCGCGGTGATCACCAGCGATTCCAGGCGCAGCGGCACGTGGTTGAAATAGAACAGGTCGTTGGACACGGCGCCATCGACGGTGATCCACGGCGCGTTGCCGGCGATCACGGTCTGCGAGGGCAGCAGCCAGGCCTTGTGGGCCAGGGCGGAGAACGGAAGAGCAGCGGCCAGGGCGGCGGCTAGGACGAGCGTGCGCTTCATGCGGAAGACTCCAGGGACGTTGGGTGGGTGGGGTCAGAGCCCTTTCCGCTGGAAAGGGATCCGACCCCGGGGTCGGATCCCTTCCGCAGGAAGGGCTCTGACCCCGGAAAGGGGAATCAGGGCTTCACAGCCAGGGTGACCAGGCCCAGTTCGGTGGCGCCCTGCGCCTTGCCGTTCTGTGCGGCGGTGGCCGGCCAGGTGAAGGGGATCTTCAGCAGTTCGCGGCCGCCCACCTCGCGCACCGCTTCCACCACGAGGGTGTAGTTGCCGGGGGCCAGCCGCTTCAGCGCCGGCTGCTTGTCGGTGAACGACAGCGCGTGCTTGCCGGCCGGGCGGGTGGGACCGGTCACGCCGTCCACCGGCACCTGCAGGGTGCGGCCACTCTTGCGCCACCACTGGCGCAGGTCGGGCAGCCACTTGGTGCCGTGGCCTTCGCTGTTGCTGGTCTGTTGGTACCAGACCGACAGGTTGGCGGCGACCTTCTGGTCGGCACCTTCCAGCCACACCGCCACATACGGGCGGTGGTACTCGGCTACGTTGAGCTTGGGCACTTCAACGTTGATGTCCAACGTGGTGGCGTAGGCGGGGCTGGTGGCCAGCAGGCCGCTGAGGGCGATGGTGAGGGTGACGCGCATGGGGCGGCTCCGAAGGGAACGGTTGGAAGTCAGTGGATCAGCAGCAGGGCGATCAGCAGCGGAATCATCAGGCCCAGGCCGACCAGCGGCCAGGTCATGCGCCGCTGCCGCGCATGCAGGTGCAGCAGGAACAGGCCGGTGATGCAGAACACCAGGCAGGCCACCGCGAACAGGTCCAGGAACCAGCCCCAGGCGGGGCCAGCGTTGCGGCCCTTGTGCAGGTCGTTGAGGTAGGACACCACGCCGCGCGAGGTGGATTCGTATTCCACGGCGCCGGTTTCGCGGTCGATGCTCAACCAGGCATCGCCGCCGGGGCGCGGCAGCGACAGATAGATTTCTTCGGGCGACCATTCGGCCGGGCGGCCGCCGATGGCGATGCCCAGCTGCTGGTCCAGCCACTGCCGCGCCGGGCGCGGGATCGGCGCGTTGCCGTCTTCGCGTGTGCCCAGCTGGGCCAGCAGTGCCTGCGGCAGTTCCAGCTGCTGGTTCTGCACCTGCGGCTTGGCTTCGATCTTCGCCGCATGGTTCAGGGTCAGGCCGGTGGCCGCGAACAGCAGCATGCCGATCAGGCACACCGCCGAGCTGATCCAGTGCCACTGGTGCAGGGTACGCAGCCAGAAGCCACGGCTCTGTTGCTGCTGCACGGTGGACGAGGCAGGACGGCTCACGGTGTTTTTCGGGGCAGGTGAAGACCACCCATTACAGCATTAATGAGAATGGCTCGCAATTAGGTGTCGTTGTGTATCCCGCGCGGGTAGCTCCACGCCATGCGGGGATGGAGCGGTGCCGACCAAGGTTGGCACCCACCAGAGCAGGGCGGTGCCGACCAAGGTTGGCACCCACCAGAGCAGGGCGGTGCCGACCAAGGTTGGCACCCACCACAGCAGGGCGGTGCCAACCAAGGTTGGCACCCACCACAGCAGGGCGGTGCCGACCAAGGTGGGCACCCACCAGAGCAGGGCGGTGCCAACCAAGGTTGGCACCCACCACAGCAGGGCGGTGCCGACCAAGGTTGGCACCCACCAGAGCAGGGCGGTGGGCACCCACCACATCAGGCCGGTGCCGCCACTCAGAAGCGGAAGTTCAGGCTGACCCAGACGCTGCGGGCCTTGTCCTTGTTGTTGTAGTCGTCCTCGAACAGCACTTCGTTGGTGTCATCGGTGTAGATGCCATCGCCGTCCAGATCGGTGAAGAAGGTCTGGTAGGTGGTGAAGTCGCGGTCCAGCAGGTTGTTGATGCGGGCGTTCACCGTCAGCCACTCGGTGGCCTCGAACGAGGCGCCCAGGTGCAGCACGGTGTAATCCTTGTAGTAGCGTTCCTGGCCGGTCACCGTGCTGATGCCGCCATAGCGCTTGGAGCGTGCTTCGGCAGTCAGGAACACGTTGAAGCGGTCGCTGGCGCGCCAGTCGAAGGTGGCGTTGGCCATGTGCCGCGCGCTGTTGCCCAGCGGCCGCCCCTTTTCGGCGCCGCTCTTCTGCTCGCTGTCGGTGAAGGTGTAGTTGGCGCGCAGGCTGAACTGATCGCTGATGTTCCAGCGTCCGGCCACTTCGGCACCCTGGATCACCACCTCGTCGATGTTCACCGTGCGGGTGCTGCTGGCATAGCCCAGATCGGCATATTCACCGGTGGAACTGCACGACAGGGTCAGCGCGGCGCCGCAGGGCTGCGAGGCGATCTTGTCGTCGAAGCGGTTGTGGAAGGCGGTGGCGTTGAAGCTGTGCCCGGCCGGGTGCTGCCAGTAGACGGCCAGTTCGGTGCTGGTGCTGGTTTCCGGCTTCAGGTCGGGGTTGCCGAACATGGGCGAGGTGCCCTGGCCACCGAAACCGATCACGCCGTCGTACAGCTGGGTGGTCTTGGGCGTCTTGAAGCCGGTGCTGATGCCACCCTTCACCGTCCAGGCTTCGTTGACGGTGTACACGCCGTACAGGCGCGGGCTGAGCTGGTCGCCGAACACTTCATGGTCGTCGTAGCGCAGGCCGTAGGTGATCGCCAACGGTGCCAGCACGGTCCAGGTGTCCTCGGCGAACAGCGAGTACATGTTGTGGTCCTGGCTCAGGCCCGGCGTACCGCGTTCGGTACCGAACACGCCGTCGGTCAGTTCACCGCGGATCACCTGCGCGCCGACCACGGCCACGTGCTGGCCGGCGGCCTGGAACGGAATGTCCAGCTTCGCATCCAGGGTGTACTGCTCGCTTTCCAGGGTGCGCGCCGGGCGCGGCAGGAAGGTCGATTCGGCCAGCGCGCGGCGCTCGGCCAGCGGCAGCCCGGCATACGGGCCGGTGGCATCGATCATCTGCAGCAGCTGCACGCGCTCGGCCACGGTGAAGGGCATGGTGCGCCCGTCGTTGTTGGTGGCCACGTGCGAAAGCGAAACCAGGCTGTTGCCAAAGCCCCAGCGGCCTTCGTGGGTGATCGCCCAGGCATCGCGGGTGAATTCCTGGCTGGGGCTGTAGCCCACGCGCGGATCGGCGCGGCGCGACCAGGTGCCGCCGTTGTTGCGGCAGGCGTTGGCGTTGGCGCCGCTGGCACCGCGGCAGAAGTTGCTGCTGCGCCAGATGCTGCTGATGCTGTCCACGGTGCCGACCGGATATTCCTCTTCGCCGGCATCGTTGATCTTGATCGCGTTGTCGTACTCCTGGCGCGAGGTGTCGTAGTCCAGGGTCAGGCGCTGGGCATCGCTGATGTTCCAGTCCAGGCTGATGCCGCCGGCCTTGTTGGTGTTGTCCACGGTCTTGCCACCGCCACCGAAGCCCAGCGAGCGGTCATGGGCCACGCCGCTGGGGTCGAGCACCGGGCTGTACACCGGGTTGGAGGCATCGCGGTCGTACCAGCTGGCACGCGCCGACAGGTTCAGCACGTTGGGCACCAGCGGGCCGGTCACGTAGACATCGGCGGTGCGGTCGTCGCCGAACTGGTCGTCGGTTTCGAACGTGCCGCCCAGCGTGGCCGAACCGCTCCAGCGGTCCAGCGAACGCTTGGTGATGATGTTGATGACGCCGCCCATGGCATCGGCGCCGTACAGGGTGGAGGCCGGGCCGCGGATCACTTCGATGCGCTCGATCGCATCCAGCGGCGGGATGTGGTTGAACTGGTTGCCGCCGAAGTTGTTCGGATAGATGTCGCCGTGGTTGTTCTGGCGGCGGCCGTTGACCAGGATCAGCGTGTAATCCGAGCCCATGCCACGCATGGAAATGGTGCCCTGGCCGGTCTTGTCACGGGTTTCGCCCACGTCCACGCCTTCCAGGTCGCGCACCGCGTCCAGCAGGGTCATGTAGGGGCGGGTGGTCAGCTCTTCCTGGGTGATGACGGAAATGCTGGCCGGGGCGTCGGTGATCTTCTGTTCGAAGCCCGAGGCGGTGACCACCACGGTATCCAGGGTCTGCGGTGCGCCGGCGGCGGCACCGTTGGCGTAGGCAGGGGCGGCGAAGGCTGCCAGCACGGCGCTGGTCAGCAGGTGGCGGGACAGGGACGAACGAACACGATGGCGCTGGGCCATGGCAGGAACCTCGAAGGATGCGAGCGCGCGCGGAACCGCGCGGCAGGCGCGGTGGCGGCAGGAATGCCCGGTCAGGGGCGGCAGGGAACGAACACGCAGCGGCGCGCTGGCTGTACCGCCGATGCGGTCAGCCAGGGCCGGGGATCAGGCCAGCGGCGGCGCCTGGCCGCGTTGCTGGCGACGCCCGGGCGCGTCGGCCCAGGGCGTGTCCGGAGCGGCCAGCGGCCAGTCCGTCTGCGCGACGGCATGCGCCGGCGCGGTGGGGATCAACTGCAGTTCGCTGTGCAGCCACTGGCGCGCCAGCAGCAGGGGCGGCGACGTGTCGGTTTTCTTCTGCGGGGTTGCAGCGCAACGGCGCAGCTTGGCCGGTGCCTCTTCGTGCGCGCCGCGCTCACCGCCACGCTCTTCCAGCGGCTGCTGCTGCGCCTGGGCCAGGCCCGCGTGGGCAACCGGCAACAGCGGCAGGGTGCCCAGCAGCAACGCCAGCATCGCGATCCACGCCAACAGACTGGCCAGTGCAGGCCGGCGGCCGCGCATGGCGGTACCAAGCTGCACGTGGCGAAGCGGGCGGGGGCGAAGCGGGCCAAGCAAGATCGGCAACCCTGGGAGCGGCCGGAACCGCCGGCGTCAACGGGGCGTGATTATAATGAGAGCGGTTAGCAGTTGCAAATGAGAACGATTGTCATGTGGCGTCGCGTGCCGGGTAGATCGCTCAGACCTCGCTCCAGCGCCGCAGCAGGTTGTGGTACACGCCGGTCAACTGCAGTACGGCACCGGGGTCGGCGCTGGTCTGCCGCAGGCGCTCGATGGAGGTGTCCATTTCCCACAGCAGGCGGCGCTGGGCATCGTCGCGGATCATGCTCTGCACCCAGAAGAACGAGGCCACGCGCGCGCCGCGGGTGACCGGAGTGACCTGGTGCAGGCTGCTGGACGGGTAGACGATCAGGTCACCGGCGGGCAGCTTCACTTCGTGTTCGCCGTAGGTATCGCTGATCACCAGCTCGCCGCCGTCGTATTCCTCCGGCGCGGACAGGAACAGGGTGCAGGAAATGTCCGAGCGCAGCTGTTCGCCGTGGGCCAGGTTCATGACTGCGCCGTCCACATGGAAGCCGTAGGTGCCGCCACCGGTGTAGCGGTTGAAACGTGGCGGCAGGATCTTCAGCGGCAGGGCCGCGGCGAAGAACAGCGGGTGGCGCTGCAGCGCGGCCAGCACGATGCTGCCCAGTTCGGCTTTCAACGGCGATGCATCGGGCAACTGCTGGTTGTGCTTCACCCGGGCACCCTGCACGCCCACCGTTTCGCGGCCATCGGCCCAGTCGGCCGCATCCAGGCGCTGCCGCAGCTGGGCGACATCGTCGGAAGACAGGACCTGCGGAATGTGCAGCAGCATGGCGGTTCCTTCAAAGGCGCGGGGGAGACGGGCTCCCCCGCGCGCTGCATCAGAAGCGGATGTCCGCGCTGAGCAGGAAGGTGCGCGGTGCACCCGGGGTGTAACGGTAGCCGCTCTTGTTGATGCTGGCCACGTACTGTTTGTCGAACAGGTTGTAGCCATTCAAGCGCAGCGACACGTGCTCGTTCACGTCCCACGAGACCATGGCGTCGTACACCGCATAGGACTTGGTGAACGACGGGGTGCCCACCGCGCCGTCGGTGCCGCGGTGCATGCCGGCGGCGTAGCGCACGCCACCGCCCACGGTGATGCCGTACGGCAGCACGTAGCTGGTCCAGCCGGTGAACGTATCGTCCGGGGTGTAGGTCAGGTTGGTGGTGCCGTCGGCGGCCACCTTCGCGCCTTCCTTCACTTCGGTATCCAGATGGCTGAAGCCGGCGCTGACCGACCAGTTCTCGGTCACCCGGCCGACCGCCGACAGTTCCACGCCCTTCACCCGCTTGCTGCCGGTCTGGGTGGGGTTGCCGGCATCGTCCAGCACGGTGGTGTTGATCTCGTTGTCCACGTCGGTCTGGAACAGCGCCAGGTTCACCGCCAGTGCGTCATCCATGAAGCCCCACTTGCTGCCCACTTCGAAGGTCTTGGCCTTCTGCGGGTCCAGCTTGGGGTTGTCGGCGCTGCTGGCCGAGCTGCTCAGCTGGAAGTTCGCGCCGCCCGGCGGCTGCTGGGAAATGGCGTAGTTGGCGTACAGGCTGACCGTGTCGCCCACCTTGTACAGCGCGCCCAGCTTCCAGTTCAGCAGGGTGTCGCTGGCTTCCAGGGTGGGGTTGCGCAGCACGGTGCCGGTGGGGTTGCTGCCGCACACCGGGCCGCCACGACCGCCACACACCGACGCGCTGGCGTACTCGGTCCTGTAGTGGTCGGCGCGCACGCCGGCGGTCAGCAGGAAGCTTTCACCGAAGGACAGGGTGTCGAACAGGTAGACCGAGGACGTGGTGGTCTTGCCGTGCGCGTCGGCACCGTTGTGCGCCCAGTTCAGACCGCTGACGTTCCAGTCCGGGTCGTACAGGTTGGCGGCCGGCCAGCTGGTGCCGGCAGCGGCGGCCTGGCCGTAGCTGTCCAGTTCTTCGCGGGTGAATTCCAGGCCGGCGCTGAGTGCGTGGCCGACCGCGCCGGTGGCGAAGTCCGCGCGCAGGTTCAGCTGATCGGTGAGGATCGTATTGCGCTGGTCCTTGAAGGTCGGCAGGCTGCGCGCGATGGCGTAGCTGGAGAGGTCGGCCGGGTTGGTGTAGGTGATGTTGCCGGTCGGGCGGCCGCCCGCGCCGCGCACGCCGGTGCCCATGAAGGCGGTGAGCAGGTAGTCCTGTTCGGTGCGGCCCCAGCGCGCGGTGTTGGTCAGGCGCACGCTGTCGTTGAAGTCGTGCTCGAAACGGAAGGTGGCCATCTGCGCGGTCACGTCATCGTGGTCGGCGCGGGTGCCGTAGAAGTTTTCCGGATTGACCGGGTGCCCGGCCAGTGCTTCCAGGGTCGGCTGCGGGGTCCAGCCCGGCAGGCCCAGGGTGGGCACGCCGCCATCGGGCACGTTGTCCTGCTTCACGTACAGCAGGTTGAGGTAGTAGCGGGTCGCGGTGCCCAGGCCAAAGGCCAGCGAGGGTGCGATGCCCCAGCGCTTGTTCTGCACGTGGTCGCGGCCGGGCTGGTCGCTGTCCTGCCACATGCCGTTGATGCGCAGCGCGCTGGTGGCGCCCAGCGACTGGTTCCAGTCGGCGGTGGTGCGGCGCTGCTGGTCGCTGCCCAGCGAAATGCTGGCCGAGGTGGCGTCCTGCAGGTTGGCCTGCTTGCTGACCAGGTTGATCGCACCGGTCGGTGCCGAACGGCCGTTGTCGGTGCCGGCCGGGCCCTTGGTCACTTCCACCTGTTCGATGTTGAACACATCGCGGGAGATCGAGCCCAGGTCGCGCACACCGTCCACGTACAGGCTGTTGGAGGTGTCGAAGCCGCGCATGAACAGCGCATCGCCAGTGGTGGTGTTGCCGTTCTCGCCGGCATAGAAGGTGCCCACGCCGGGGCTGTTGCGCAGCGCCTCGGTCAGCGTGGTGGCGCCCTGCTGGTTGAACAGGTCGCTGGTGATGACCTGGATGGTCTGCGGGGTGTCCTGCAGGCGCTGGGTGAACTTCGGCGAGGCCACCTTGTCGGCCTTGTAGCCGCGCGTGGCGTGCACGTCGATCTTGTCCAAGGTGCGTGCGTTGTCGGCCGCTTCGGCGTGGGCCAGGGCGGGCAGGGTGGCCAGGCCGAGGCCGGCGGCCAGGGTGGCCAGCGGCAGGGAACGAAGCGGGGTGGCGTGCTTGCGGCTCTTGATGGGGCTCATGGGCATGGGAATGAAAGACAGGAATGGGCCGTCGGCGCGTGCGCGACAGGGGCGGGAACGAGGGCGGGAACAGGAACGCGCGCACCGCGGAGGCGGGCGGGAAACGAGGATGCGGCGAAGCGCGCGCAGGCGCGCCGCGATCAGGCCAGGGTGGCCGGGATGCGGCGAAGCGCGCGCAGGCGCGCCGCGATCAGGCCAGGGTGGCCGGAGGCGCGTGCGAGGGCGGCTGGCGCCGGTTGCCGGTGGCGACCGCCGTGGTGACTGCCGGGGCGACCGTGGTGTGCGGCGGCGCGACCGGCGGCGTGCTCTGGCAGAGCTGCGCAGGCGGCAGGGGTTCGTCTTCGGGCCCACCTTCGGCCGGCGCTTCGCTGCGCGGCAGGGGCTCGTCAGGGGGCAGGCCGCCGTCGGGCGCGTGCGGCGCGCTGTCCAGCACAGTGGCTGGGGAGGCCGCCATCATCGACGGTGCTGCCGCGCCCCGGCCCTCATGCAGGGCCGACCAGCCCAGCAACAGGGTCAGCAGCGCTGCGGCAAGCAGCGGCCACCCCTGACGGGCAAGCTGGCACAGCGTGGCGGTGGCCGCAGGCAAAGCCATGGCGCGGGAGCGTTACAAACCGTTACGAATGAGGCGCGCAGGATAACACCAACGATAATGATTCGCATCTGCGCAGTCGGCGGGCGTTCGTGAACGGGCCTGGGGCGGCCTAGCGGGCCGGTGGCGGCCAGTGCGGGTTCAATCCGCCCCTGGGGTGGACGGGCGCGCGCCGGGGCGCGCAACGCCCTTGCTGGGTCAATCGCGGTCGTCGCGGGTCCAGATTGCGTCGTGCTCGCGCTTCACCGGAAACTTCGGCACGGCGGTGTAGGCCGGGGCACAGAGGGCGCGACCATCGCGCACGTCGAACCGCGCGCCATGCAGCACGCATTCGATGCTGCCTTCGCTGGTGTTGAACTCACCCGAGGACAGTTCGAATTCCTCGTGGGTGCACTGGTCTTCCAGCGCATACAGCTCGCCGTCCAGGTTGAACACGACGATGGGCGTGCCGGTCACCTCGTCGAACACGCTCTTCATTTCACCCGGCAGCAGTTCCGCGCCGGCGCAGACGAAGGTCCAGGCCTCGCTCATGCCGATGCCCCGGCCAGCGGCTTTTCCAGGATTTCAAAGCGCAGGTCGTCGCGCTTGGGAATGCCGAAGCGTTCGTCGCCATAGGGGAAGGGCTTCTTGATGCCGGTGCGCTGGTAGCCGCGGCGCTCGTAGAAGGCGATCAGTTCGTCGCGCACGTCGATCACCGTCATCTGCATGACCGGCAGCTGCCACTCGCGCGCGGCATGGGCTTCGGCCGCTTCCATCAGCTGCTTGCCGACGCCACCGCCCTGCTGGGCCGGGTCGACCGAGAACATGCCGAAGTAGCCCTTGCCGTCGACATCGGCGACGTGGGCGCAGGCCACCATGTGGCCCTCGCGTTCGGCCAGCAGGATGGTCGAGCGCGGGCGGTCCAGGTCGGCCTGGATGCCTTCGGCGTCGATGCGGGCACCGTCCAGCAGGTCGGCTTCGGTGGTCCAGCCCACGCGGCTGGCATCGCCACGGTAGGCGGAGGTGACCAGGGTGATCAGGGCGGGGATGTCGGCCGGCGTGGCGGCGCGGAAAGTCAGGGTGCTCATGCCGCCATTCTAGGTGGGGTGGGCGCGCCCGCAAATGGTCCGGGGCAATGGGATGGGGTCAGATCCCTTTCGCAGCGCGAAAGGGCTCTGACCCCAATCGGACGACGCCATGGCGGGTAGTCGACCGACTGCCTTCGGAGCGGCAGCAGCAGATGCTGGGGGTCAGATCCCTTTGCCCGGCAAAGGGCTCTGACCCCCTTGGCAATCGGAGACGCCCATGCCCCGCCCGCGCCGCATTGATGCACCAGGTTTCCCGCAGCACGTCGTCCAGCGCGGCAACAACCGGCAGACGGTGTTCTTCAGCGATGGCGACCGCGTTGCCTACCTGCGTCTGCTGTGCAGCCAGGCGGATCAGCAGGCATGCCGGGTCCACGCCTACGTCCTGATGCACAACCATGTCCATCTGCTGGTGACACCTGATTCGCCCGGTGGGCTCTCGAGGATGATGCAGGCGGTGAGCCGTGCCTATGTGCGCCGGGTGAACGAGCGGCAGGGCCGAAGCGGCACCCTCTGGGAAGGGCGCTTTCACTCCACGCTGGTGGATTCGGATCGGTACCTGCTCGCCTGCCAGCGCTACATCGAGCTCCATCCGGTGCGGGCGGAGATGGTGGCGCATCCCGGGGACTACCGCTGGTCGAGCTACGGGGCCAATGCATCGGGCAGGGTGAACGCGCTGTTGGTGCCGCATTCTGCGTTCGAGCTGATGGCTGCGGATGTGGAGGAGCGCCGCAGGCGCTACGCCGCGTTCATCGAACAGGGCATTCCTGCGGGGGATCTGGCTTCGATACGGAAGGCATTGCAGTCGCAGCGGCGGTTGGCTGGTGCATTGACGGGGTCAGAGCCCTTTCGCGCTGCGAAAGGGATCTGACCCCTTGCTGGCCCCGCTCTGCGGGCTCAGCCCAGCAGTTTGCGCACCTTGTTCAGCGCCACGATGAAGCGCTCGATCTCGGCGTGGGTGTTGTAGAACGCCAGCGAGGCACGGCAGGTGGCGGCGACGCCGTAGTACTGCAGCAGCGGGTGCGCGCAGTGCTGGCCCGAGCGCACGGCCACGCCTTCCAGGTCGAGCAGGGTGGCCAGATCGTGGGAGTGCGCGCCGTCGATCAGGAACGAGACGACGGCTGCCTTGTCCGGCGTGGTGCCGAAGATGCGCAGACCATCGATCTTCTGCAGTTCCTCGGTGAAGTGCGCCAGCAGTTCCGCCTCCCGTGCTTCCACGTGCTCCAGCCCAAGGCCGTCCAGGTAATCGGCGGCCACGCCCAGGCCGATGAAGCCGGCGATGTTCGGGGTGCCGGCTTCAAACTTGTGCGGGGCGTCGTTGAACACGGTGCCGTCGAAGCTGACTTCCTTGATCATCTCGCCACCGCCGAGGAACGGCGGCATGGCGTCGAGATGTTCGCGGCGTGCCCACAGCGCGCCGGTGCCGGTCGGGCCGCACATCTTGTGCCCGGTGATGGCATAGAAGTCGCAGCCGATCGCGGCCACGTCCACCTTGCGATGCGGCACGGCCTGCGAACCATCGACCACGGTGACGATGCCGCGCTTGCGCGCTTCACGGCAGATCTCGCGCACCGGGTTGACCGTGCCCAGCACGTTGGAGACGTGGGCCACGGCCAGCAGCTTGACTTCGGGGGTCATGGCCTGGCGCAGTGCATCCAGGTCCAGCGCGCCCTCGGGGGTGATCTCGGCCACGCGGATGGTCGCGCCGGTGCGCTGGGCGACCAGCTGCCACGGCACGATGTTGGCATGGTGCTCCATGCGCGAGACCAGGATGACATCACCGGCCTTCAGCCGCGGCAGCGCCCACGAATACGCCACCAGGTTCAGTGCGAAGGTGGTGCCGCTGCACAGCACCAGCTCGCTGGCGCGGACGTTCAGGAAGCGCGCCAGCTTGTTGCGCGCACCTTCGTAGGCGTCGGTGGCTTCGGTGCCCAGCGCGTGCACCGCACGGCTGACATTGGCGTTGTAGCGGCGGTAGAACTCGTCCACCGCGCCGATCACCTGCACCGGCTTCTGGCCGGTGTTGGCGTTGTCGAAATAGACCAGCGGCTTGCCGTGCACTTCGCGCATCAGCAGCGGGAAGTCCAGGCGCACGCGGTCCCAGTCGGGGGCAGCGGCGCGTTCTTCGATCGGGCGCGGGGTGGACAGGTTCATGCCACGCCTGCCTCGGCCAGGGCCTTGTCCAGGCGCCGTGCCAGCTGCTCGCGCAGCGCGTCGGGCAGCACCTTCAGCGGTTCGTGGCAGAACGCGGCGCTCAGCAGCGCCTGCGCCTCGGCCTGCGGCAGGCCGCGCGAGCGCAGGTAGAACAGCGCGTTGGCATCGAGCTGGCCGACGGTGGCACCGTGTGCGGCCTTCACTTCGTCGGCGTCGATCACCAGCACCGGCTGGGTGTCGATCTCGGCATCGGCCGACAGCAGCAGGTTCTTGTTGGACAGGTTCGCGTCGGTGCCATCGGCGCCTTCGCGGATCTGGATGCCGCCATGGAACACCACGCGGCTGCGGTTGGCGGCCACGCCGCGCCACAGCAGCTCGCTGCGGGTATCGCGGGCAATGTGGTCGATGCCCAGGCGGGTGTCGACGTGGCGGCGGCCATTGCCCAGCAGCACGCCGTTGGCGGTCAGCTGTGCGTTGTCGCCTTCCAGGCGCACGTTCAGCTCGTGGCGGCTGAGTGCGGCGCCCAGTTCCAGATCCACGCGGTGGTACTGCGCATCGCGCGCCAGCACCGCATCGGTACGCAGGAAGCTGGTCTGGCGCGCGCTGCCGGCCTGCACGCGGGCGTGCGTGAGCACGGCATCGCGGGCGACGTGGGCGTGCAGCACGGTGTTGTCCAGGTGGGCCGAATCGCCCACGCTGAAGCGGTGCTCGACCACGCCCAGGCTGGCGCCGGCACGCAGTTCGATCAGGTGGCGGTGGTGCCAGGCCAGGTCGGTATCGCCGACCACGCTGGCGAACACCAGCTGCAGCGGCACTTCAACCTGCACGCCTTCATCCACGCGCAGCACCACGCCTTCATCGGCCAGGGCGGCGTTGAGGCGGGCAAACACTTCGTCGCTGCGCTCGTAGCGGCGGCCAAGGAAGCGCGCGGCATCCTCGCCGGCGGCCAGTGCGCTGGACAGCGCTTCCAGCTGCACGCCGGCCGGCAGGCCGTGGGTGTCGCTCAGGCCATCGTGCAGACGGCCGTTGACGAACACCAGGCGCGGTGCGGGAATGTCCGCCAGTGCCTCGGCATCCAGCGCGGCCGGGGCCTGCGGTGCGGGGGCGAAGGCGCGGCGCTCCAGCTGGCGCAGCGAGGTGTACTTCCAGGCTTCGCTGCGTGCAGCCGGCAGGCCGTCGCGCAGGGCGGCATCGAGCACGTCGCGGCGCGCATCGCTGCCGCAGAAGGCCTGGGCCATCGAGTCGAGCAGGGCGCTCATCAGACGGCCGCCTCGCGCACCACGCGATCCTTCAGGAAGTCGTAGCCGTGGGCTTCCAGTTCCAGCGCCAGTTCCGGGCCACCGGTCTTGACGATGCGGCCGTCGGCCAGCACGTGCACCACGTCCGGCTTGATGTAGTCCAGCAGGCGCTGGTAGTGGGTGATGACCAGGAACGAACGGTCGGCCGCGCGCAGCGCGTTCACGCCGTCGGCCACGCTCTTCAGCGCGTCGATGTCCAGGCCCGAATCGGTTTCGTCCAGGATCGCCAGCTTCGGCTCCAGCACGGCCAGCTGGAAGATCTCGTTGCGCTTCTTCTCACCACCGGAGAAGCCTTCGTTCACGCCACGGTGCAGCAGCTCGTCCTTCAGGTGAAGCACGGCCAGCTTCTGCCGCACCAGCTTGAGGAACTGCATGGAATCCAGCTCGTCCTGGCCGCGCGCCTTGCGCTGTGCATTCAGTGCGGCGCGCAGGAAGTAGGTGTTGTTCACGCCGGGGATTTCCACCGGGTACTGGAACGCCAGGAACAGGCCAGCGGCGGCGCGCGCTTCCGGGTCCTGGTCGAGCAGGTCCACACCGTCGAACTGCACGCTGCCTTCGGTGACTTCGTAGCCGTCGCGGCCGGCCAGGACATTGCCCAGGGTGGACTTGCCGGCGCCGTTGGGGCCCATGATGGCGTGCACCTGGCCGGGCTTCACGTCCAGCGACAGGCCCTTGAGGATTTCCTTGTCGCCGATGCGGGCGTGGAGGTTGTCGATCTTCAGCATGATACGAATCCAGTAGCGCCACGCCGTGCGTGGCTGAATAATCAGAACGAAGGCAGCAGGCGGGTCAACCCACCGACCCTTCCAGCGAGACTTCCAGCAGCTTCTTGGCTTCCACTGCGAATTCCATCGGCAGTTCGCGGAACACCTGCTTGCAGAAGCCGTCGACGATCATCGACACCGCGTCTTCCTGGCTGATGCCACGGGCGCGGCAGTAGAACAGCTGGTCGTCGGAAATCTTCGAGGTGGTGGCCTCGTGCTCGACGGTGGCGCCCGGGTTCTTCACCTCGATGTAGGGGAAGGTGTGGGCGCCGCACTGCTTGCCGATCAGCAGCGAATCGCACTGGGTGTAGTTGCGCGCGCCATCGGCGTTGCGGTCGACCTTGACCAGGCCGCGGTAGGTGTTCTGGCCGCGGCCGGCGCTGATGCCCTTGCTGACGATCTTGCTCTTGGTGCGCTTGCCGACGTGGATCATCTTGGTGCCGGTGTCGGCCTGCTGGCGGTGGTGGGTGAGCGCCACCGAATGGAACTCGCCCACCGAATCGTCGCCAAGCAGCACGCAGGAGGGGTACTTCCAGGTAATGGCCGAACCGGTCTCGACCTGGGTCCAGGTGACCTTGCTGCGCGCGCCACGGCATTCGGCACGCTTGGTGACGAAGTTGTAGATGCCGCCCACGCCGTTCTCGTCGCCCGGGTACCAGTTCTGCACCGTGGAATACTTGATCTCCGCGTCTTCCAGCGCCACCAGTTCCACCACCGCGGCGTGCAGCTGGTTCTCATCGCGCATCGGCGCGGTGCAGCCTTCCAGGTAGGACACGTAGGCCTTGTCCTCGCACACGATCAGGGTGCGCTCGAACTGGCCGGTGTGGCCGGCGTTGATGCGGAAGTAGGTGCTCAGTTCCATCGGGCAGCGCACGCCCTTGGGAATGAACACGAAGCTGCCATCGGAGAACACGGCCGAGTTCAGCGCGGCGAAGTAATTGTCGCCCACCGGCACCACGGTGCCCAGGTATTGGCGCACCAGCTCCGGGTGTTCCTTGATGGCCTCGGACATGGAACAGAAGATGATGCCCTTCTCGGCCAGTTCCTTGCGGAAGGTGGTACCGACGGACACCGAGTCGAACACGGCGTCCACCGCCACGCCGGCCAGCTTGGCGCGCTCGTGCAGCGGCACGCCCAGCTTGTCGTAGGTATCGAGCAGTTCCTTGGGCACGTCATCCAGCGAGGCGTACTTCGGGCCCTTCGGCGCGGAGTAGTAGCTGAGCGCCTGCAGGTCGATCGGGGCGATCTGCAGCTTGGCCCAGTTCGGCATCGGCATGGTCAGGAAGTGACGGTAGGCGTCCAGGCGCCACTGCGTCATCCATTCCGGCTCTTCCTTCTTGGCCGACAGGGCACGGATGGTGTCCTCGTCCAGGCCGGCAGGAAGCGAGTCCGATTCGATCTCGGTGATGAAGCCGGCCGAGTACTTGCGGCCGAGCTGCTCGTGGATCTCGCGGTTGGGGGTGTCGTCGTGGGCGACGGTTTCGATGGTTTCGGTGGCCATGGGGGGGCTGCCTACGGATCAGGAGACGACGTCGACAGCGATGGTGCGGCGCTGTTCGTCATCGACAAGGGGAAGAGGGGGCAGGATCTGGGCCAGGCTGACAGCGCGCAGGGCCTCGGACACCACATCGTTGATCAGCCGCCAGCTGCTGCGCGCGCCGCACTTGGGCGCCATGCCGCACTGGTGGTGGTCGTGGCTGCATTCGGTCAGGGCCAGCGGCCCTTCCATCGCTTCGACCACCTCGAACAGGGTGATCTGCCCGGGCGCGCGGGTCAGCCGGTAGCCGCCGCGCACGCCGCGCAGGCCTTCGACCAGACCGGCCTGGGCCAGCGGCTTGAGCACCTTGCTGACGGTGGGCGGTTCCAGACCAGTGAATTCAGCCAGTTCGGTGGCACTGAGCACCTCGCCCGGGCGGGCGGCGAGCACGGTCAGCACGACGGTGGCGTAATCGGTGAGCTTGGTGACGCGCAACATGGGGATGCGAGTGGTTCTTAAAGCGGACTGAAATTGTACGCTTTTCTTCGCCGGCATCCAACCCGGCCATTCAGCCGGCGCTGGGCCGGCGGCGGGGCACCCCGGCAGCGGGGTGGGGCGACATGCTGCGGCATGGGGGTGATTTTCGCAATCACTGTGAATGGGTGAGAATCGGGGTTCCTATTGCTGCCAACCCCCTTGCCGATGCCCAAGAAGATCCAAGCCCGCAAGTCCGCCATCCATGGCAACGGCGTGTTCGCCGTGGCCCCGATCAAGCAGGGCGAGCGCGTGATCCAGTACAAGGGCCTGCTGCGCAGCCATGGCGATGTCGATGCCGATGACAGCGGCGATGTGGAAAGCGGCCACACCTTCCTGTTCACCCTGAACGATGACTGGGTGATCGATGCCAACTACAAGGGTAACGACGCGCGCTGGATCAACCACAGCTGCGACCCGAACTGCGAAGCGGTGATCGAGGAAGACGAAGACGGTGACAGCCGCGGCGACAAGGTGTTCATCGAGGCGGTGCGCGATATCAAGGACGGCGAAGAGCTGACCTACAACTACGGCATCGTGCTGGCCGAGCGCCACACCGCCAAGCTGAAGAAGATCTGGGAGTGCCGCTGCGGTTCGCCCAAGTGCACCGGCACGATGCTGCAGCCCAAGCGCTGAGCGGTATCTGTAGCGTCGGGCCATGCTCGACTGCTTTGCTAAGGGCAGTCGAGCAAGCTCGACTCTACAAGGGCCGCCTGCACCTGGCGTGCCCGACGATATCCCGTTGGCGGCGTGAGCGGTAGCGCCGGGCCATGCCCGGCGCTACCTTATTTGCCCAGCAGGCCGGCGGGCACCAGGCTGCCCAGGTTCTGGTTGAAGGTGACCACCAGCTTGCCGTTCTTCACCTGCGCTGACTGCACCTGCAGGGCGCCCAGCACGCCGGCCACGGCCGGGTCCAGCTTGTAGATGGGTTCGCGGCGCGCGTAGTCGCTCAGGGCGGCGTTGAGCAGGGCGCGGGTGCGCGAATCCAGGCGCCCGCCCTGGCTGGCCGGGGTGAAATCGTCCACGGTCGGCTCCTGCAGGTGGAAGCCCTGGGTCTGTGCGTCGTAGCGCAGGCCGCTGCTCAGCTTCACCTTGCCCAGGTTGGTGGGGTTGCCGCCCGCGGTGGCCAAGGCCAGGTCCATGCCCAGGTTCAAGCGTTCGCCAGCCGGCAGGCTCAGCTGCGGGTGGCTCATGGTCAGGGCGATCAGTCCGCCCAGCGCGTCCTGGGTACGCGGGAAGCTGCCATCCAGATACTGCTGGACGTCGCTGGCACCGACCGACAGTTCGCGGCCGGAAATCGAGGGGGCTGCCTGTGCGCCGATCGCCGCGGCGATCAGGACAGTGGATGCAGCAACACGGGTCAGCAGGGAACGCAGGCGCATGGCGGTGACCGGGCAGGTGGTGGGGTGGCTCACAGAGTAGCGGTGGCCGCTGAATCGCGGGTGCACGCTGCGAAAGGGATTCAGTCCAGCGTGGGTTCCAGCTTCGCCGACTGGATCTGCCAGCCCTGGCCGTCCGCGCGTGGCTGCACGCGGTACCAGCCGTGGAAGCGGAAGCTGCCCTGGCCGGTCGTGGCACGCACCCGTACCGGCACTTCCAGCAGTCGGCTGGGGCGTTCGTGGTCGCGGGGAACGGGCGGTTCGCTGTCCAGCCGCAGGCTGCGCAGGTCCGGCAGCTGCCGCAGCAGCGCGTCGTCGGCATGCCGCGGGTCGGCCGGGGCGAAGGTCCAGGCCGCATCACTGCTGCTGCGGTTGCCGTTGAGCAGGTCCAGCATGTAGCGGTTGAGCATATGGGCGGGTGCTTCGCTGCCGGCTGCGACTGCGCCGAACAGCGGGTCAACCGTCTGCGTTGCGAGGGCGCCTGGCGGGGCGTCGGCAGCAGGGGCCGTCGCGACAGCTGCGTCGGCCGCCGCGGCGGTGGTGGCGGCCGACGCGGGTGCGTCCACCGGGGCGCGCGAACACCCGATCAGGGCAAGGGCAAGGCACCCGCCCAACATACTGCGCATGTCTGCCTCCTCCCCGAGGCCAATGGGAGGCGGCAGTGTATCGGCTGGGCGGGAATCAGCGCGATGCGATGCGCTGGTCCAACGCCTGCAGCGCGGCCAGCAGGTCGGGCGCCACCGTCGCCAGGGCGTGGCCTTCGCTGTCGGCATGGCGCTGGACGATATCGCGCAGCAACTGCGCGGCGACCACCAGGGTGGCGCGCTCGTCACCGCTCAGGCCGGGCGTGCGCGGGGCGGCTTCCAGCAGGCGCATCAGGTCGCGGCTGGCGCGGTGTTCCAGTTCGATGGTGCAGCGCCCGGTGCACTGGTGCCCGTCCTTTTCGATGGGGGTCACCGAGATCCGGTAGCGGGTGGAGGGGCTGGCCATGAGAGGTGTGCTCGCCTGTAGGTGGGGGATGTGCCCACCATAGGCAAGGCGGTGACCGGCGGCGACGGCCCGCGCTGCACGCAGTGTTCCACCCGGTTCGTTCCCGAAGCGGAAAATGCCGGCTGCGGCCAATGCTGGCGCGGCTGTGGGCGGGCAGGGCACGCGCAGGGAAACGCTGTGTTGCGGACTGTCCTGGGGTGGCGCGCATCCACGCATGGCGTGGATCTACTGGCGGGTTGTCTGGGCGTGGGTACATTGCGCGCAAAAAAAACGGGACGGCCTGGGCCGTCCCGTCAGAAGATCGCCGTGGGGCGCGCGCTTACAGCGCAGCGTCCTTGAGCTTCTTCAGCGGGCGAACCTTGAGCTTGGTGGTGGCCGGCTTGGCGGCGAACCACTGTTCTTCCTTGGTGAACGGGTTGATGCCCTTGCGCTTCGGCTTGGCCGGCACATTGACGGTGGAGATCTTCAGCAGGCCCGGCAGGGTGAAGGAGCCAGCGCCCTTCTTGTGCACCGAGGAAGCGACAGCGCTTTCCAGCGAGGCCAGCACAGCGCGCACGTCCTTGGCGACAACGCCGGACGCTTCAGCGATGTGTGCAACCAGGCCCGACTTGGTCAGCACTTCCTTGATCGGCTTCGGAGCGGCCGGCTTGGCGGCTGCCTTCGTCGCGACTTTCTTCACTGCCTTTTTCGGGGCAGCCTTCTTAGCGGTCTTTGCCATGGTTTCCTGTTCCGTGAACGGTTGGTTGTTTGGTCGGCGCCGAACCCCGTCGGCAAGCGCAATGTAGGGCAACTCGTGGGCGCCGCCAATAGCCCGGAGTGCTGAAAGTGCAGGTTTTTTCATATCCAGACCGATTCAGTACATGGCGCGCGGCAGGGGATTGCGCGGCTCTGGTGCGCTGCGGGATGCGGGCGATCTGCGCGAAAGTACTGAAAACAAGGGAAAAATGCGCCATCGCCTGGCGAAGAAGTGTCCACGGCGCTGGCCCGGGACAGCGTTTGCCACTGCGGCGGAGCGACGCAGGGCTAACGCCGGCCGTGGCAGGGTAAGCGTTCACCAACGCCACGCAGGAGCAGCACATGGGAATCTCGCGACACGCCACCGCGCACTGGGAAGGGGATCTGAAGTCGGGCAAGGGCCAGTTGAGCACCCCGCAGAGTGGGCTGCTGGACAAGACCCGCTACGGTTTCAACAGCCGCTTCGGCGAGGAAAAGGGCACCAATCCGGAAGAGCTGATCGCCGCCGCGCACGCGGGCTGCTTCACCATGGCGCTGTCGGCCAAACTGGGCGAAGCAGGGTTTACACCGACCTCGCTGGACACCGAAGCCAAGGTGGATCTGTCGATGGAAGGCGGCCCGCAGCTTTCGCAGATCCGCCTGAAGGTGAAGGCCGTGGTGCCGGGCATCGATGCGACCCAGTTCCGCGCCATTGCCGATGACGCCAAGCAGAACTGCCCGGTGTCCAAGGCGTTGAGTGCGGTGCCGATCAGCCTGGATGCCGAACTGGGCTGAGGCCGGGTAGCGCCGGGCCATGCCCGGCGCCCCACAGCGATCACCAATCGAGGGTGCCGGCGATCACCGTCTGCACCTGGCCGCCGGACCACACTTCGCCGTCCGCATCGACCCGCAGGGTCAGGCGCGCATCGTGGCCGACCTCGCGGCCCTGGCTGACTTCATACGGTTCGCGGCCGCGCGGCAGCACCCCGCGCAGGTCCAGCCAGGCCGCCAGCACCGCATTCGCCGCGCCCGAAGCGGCATCTTCGAAGCGCCGCCCGTTGCCCACGAAGGCGCGCACGGCCAGATCGTAGCCCTCGTCGCCATCGCTGAAGGCGTAGGCGAACACGCCCATGCTGTCGGTGGATTCGGCCAGGGTGGCGATCGCGTCCCAGTCCGGCTGCAGTGCGCGCAGCTGTGCTTCATCGGCCACTTGGACCACCCACCAGCTGCGGCCGCCCTGCATGCGTGCCGGGGGCAGGGTGCCCAGCGGCCAGCCCTGCAGCGCAGCGGCCAGGCGCGGGTCATCGGCCGTCGCAGTCTCGGCCAGCTGCGCGCGCGGGGTGCGGATGGCGATGCGCTGCTGCGCGCCTTCGCCCATCACCTGCAGCGGCAGCGCGCCGGCAATGCCGTCCTGCACCAGCACGCCGTCCACCGGCGTGGCCAACCCGGCCAGCAGCACCGCATGGGCAGTGCCGACGCTGGGGTGGCCGGCGAACGGGACTTCCTTCTGCGGGCTGAACATGCGCAGGCGGTAGCTGCTGCCGGCCGTTTCGGGCGGGAACACGAAGGTGGTTTCCGGCAGGCGGGTCCAGCGCGCGATGGCCTGCATGGTGGTGTCGTCCAGGCCTTCGGCATCGAGCACCACGGCCAATGGATTGCCGGCACCGGCGCGCGGGGAAAACACATCCAACTGCAGGAAACGGCGTGCGGACATCAGGGGCAACTCCAACGAAATGGGGGATGGTAGCGCGGGGGCCATGCCCCGCGAGCGCGCAGCGCGGTGCGGTGATGCCGCCGGGCATGGCCCGGCGCTACCAGCTGATGTGGCCGTCGATCACGCACTGCACATGGCCGCCGATCCACACCGTGCCCTGGGCATCCACCCGCACATGGACGCGGCCATCGCGGCCGACCTCGCGGCCCTGGCTGGCCACGTAGCTGCCGCTGCCGCCGGGCAGCACGCCGCGCTCGCCCAGCCAGGCGCCGATCAGCGCGTTGGCGCTGCCGGTCACCGGGTCTTCGGGCACGTTCACCGCATCACCGGGGCAGAACGCGCGCACCACCCACTGGTGCTGCGCGGCGTCTTCGGCGGCAAACACCGCCACGCCCGTGGCGTCGGTGGCATTGCTCCAGTCGCGCAGGGCGGCCATGTCCGGCGCCAGCGTGCGTACTGCGGCGGCATCGCGCAGCGGCAGCAGCCACCAGCGCGGGCCGTTGTCCCACAGCTCGGGCGCCTGACCGTCGGCGGCCCGTGCCTGCAGCGCGTCCGGCACCGCGCCGGGGGCGGTCTGCAGGCGGCGGGCCGGCGGGCTGGCCAGTTCGATGTGCGGGGCATCGGCCGCGCCGCTCACCCGCACTGGCAGCAGCCCGGCCGCGCACTGCTGGACCAGCGCGCCGTCGCGCGGGTGCGCCAGGCACCGGGTGACCGCCGCCCAGGCCGCGCCCACGCTGGGATGGCCGGCAAACGGCAGTTCGCTGGCCGGGGTGAAAATGCGGATGTGGTAGTCGGCGCCGGGCGCGCTGGGGGGCAGGAAGAACACCGTCTCCGACAGGTTCAGCCAGGCGGCCAGGGCCTGCATGCGGGCCCCGGACAGGCCCTCGGCGCCCAGCACCACCCCCAGCGGGTTGCCGCGGCCGGGCTGGGCGGCGAAGACATCGAGCTGCAGGTAGCGGAAGGCGGGCATCGGCGGGTCCATTGGGCTTAGAATCGAAGGTTCCGCCCCCGTGGGCGGCTTCCCCACATTACACATAGCCTATCCATGTCAGCTTCCCCCCTTGTCGATCGTTGGATCGTACTGAAGTTCGGCGGCACCTCGGTGTCGCGTCGCCACCGTTGGGACACGATCGGGAAGCTGGCGAAAAAACGCGCGGAAGAAACCGGCTCGCGCGTGCTGGTGGTGGTTTCGGCGCTGTCCGGGGTGACCAATGAACTGACCGCCATTGCCGATGGCGCGGCCGACAGCCGTGACCGCGTGGCAGCGCTGGTCGAACGCCACCTGGGCTTCCTGGATGAACTGGGCCTGGGCCACGACGTGCTGGCCGAGCGCCTGGCCGTGCTGCAGGGTCTGCTGGACGATGCCCGCGCCGCCACCCGTACGCTGGACTGGCAGGCCGAAGTGCTGGGCCAGGGCGAGCTGCTGTCTTCCACCCTGGGCGCGGCCTACCTGCACGCCTCGGGCCTGGACATGGGCTGGATGGATGCCCGCCAGTGGCTGGACGCGATGCCGCCGCAGCCGAACCAGAGCGACTGGTCGCAGCGCCTGTCGGTGAACTGCCAGTGGCGTGCCGACGGCGAATGGGCGCAGCGCTTCCGTGCGCAGCCGACCCGCCTGCTGATCACCCAGGGCTTCATTTCCCGCCATGCCGACGGCGGTACCGCCATCCTCGGCCGCGGTGGTTCGGATACCTCGGCGGCGTACTTCGGTGCGCTGCTGGGCGCCAGCCGCGTGGAAATCTGGACCGACGTGCCGGGCATGTTCAGCGCCAATCCCAAGGACGTGCCCGACGCGCGCCTGCTGACCCGCCTGGACTATTACGAGGCGCAGGAAATCGCCACCACCGGCGCCAAGGTGCTGCACCCGCGCTCGATCAAGCCCTGCCGCGACGCCGGCGTGCCGATGGCCATCCTCGATACCGAGCGCCCGGAACTGCCGGGCACCAGCATCGACGGCACAGCCGCGCCGGTGCCGGGGGTGAAGGCGATCAGCCGCCGCAACGGCATCGTGCTGGTGTCGATGGAAGGCATCGGGATGTGGCAGCAGGTCGGCTTCCTGGCCGATGTGTTCGGCCTGTTCAAGAAGCACGGGCTGTCGGTGGACCTGATCGGTTCGGCCGAAACCAACGTCACCGTGTCGCTGGACCCGTCCGAGAACCTGGTCAACACCGATGTGCTGGCCGCGCTGTCGGCGGACCTGTCGCAGATCTGCAAGGTGAAGGTGATCGTGCCGTGCGCGGCCATCACCCTGGTCGGCCGTGGCATGCGTTCGCTGCTGCACAAGCTGTCGGACGTGTGGGCCACGTTCGGCCGCGAGCGCGTGCACATGATCTCGCAGTCGTCCAACGACCTGAACCTGACCTTCGTGATCGACGAGGCCGATGCCGATGGCCTGCTGCCGATCCTGCATGCCGAGCTGATCGACAGCGGCGCCATGCCGGTGGAAGAAACCGAAGTGTTCGGCCCGCGCTGGCGCGAGATTGCCGGCACCGTGCGCCCGCGCGGCACGCCGTGGTGGCGTGGCCAGCGTGCGCACCTGCTGCAGCTGGCCGACGCCGGCACGCCGCGCTACGTCTACCACCTGCCCACCGTGCGCGCCCGCGCCCGCGCGCTGGCCGCTATCAAGCCGATCGACCAGCGCTACTACGCGATCAAGGCCAACAGCCACCCGGCCATCCTGCAGCTGCTGGAAGCCGAAGGCTTCGGCCTGGAATGCGTATCGCACGGTGAACTGAAGCACGTGTTCCAGCACCTGCCGGAACTGTCGCCCAAGCGCGTGCTGTTCACCCCCAGCTTCTGCCCGCGCAGCGAATACGAAGCCGCGTTCGCCCTGGGCGTGACCGTGACCGTGGACAACGTGGAGGCGCTGCAGCGCTGGCCGGACCTGTTCCGCAACCGCGAACTGTGGCTGCGCGTGGACCTGGGCCGTGGCGAAGGCCACCATGCCAAGGTGCGCACCGGTGGCAAGGAGTCGAAGTTCGGCCTGCCGATTGCCCGCGTGGACGAATTCGTGCGCGCGGCCACCGAGCTGGGCACCCGCGTGGTCGGCCTGCACGCGCACCTGGGCAGCGGCGTGGAAACGGCGCAGCACTGGCGCCTGATGTGCGATGAACTGGCCGGTTTCGCCCGCCGCATCGGCAGCGTGCAGACCATCGATATCGGTGGCGGCCTGCCGATTCCGTACAGCGAAGAAGACGAGCCGTTCGACCTGGACGCCTGGGCCGAAGGCCTGGCCGAAGTGAAGGCGCTGCACCCGGCGTTCCGCCTGGCGATCGAGCCGGGCCGCTACCTGGTGGCCGAATCGGGCGTACTGCTGACCCACGCCACCCAGGTGGTGGAAAAGGACGGCGTGCGCCGCGTCGGCCTGGATGCCGGCATGAACACGCTGATGCGCCCGGCCCTGTACGACGCCTGGCATGACATCGAGAACCTGAGCCGCCAGGGCGGCTATGCCGAGGCGGCATTCGATGTGGTCGGCCCGATCTGCGAATCCAGCGATGTGTTCGGCAAGCGCCGCAAGCTGCCGGTGTCCACCGCGCCGGACGATGTGATGCTGATCGCCGATGCCGGTGCCTACGGCTATGTGATGTCCAACACCTACAACCAGCGGGCGATGCCGCGCGAAGACGTGATCGAGTGATCGCCAGCCTTCGCACCCTGCACCCGCCCACCGACACGACCCGCGCACGCGCGCGGGCCCGTGCCTGACCGCGCTTGAACTGGATCCACCATGACTGCTTTCGATAAACACCAGGTTTCCCGCTTCCGCTTCGTCCGCTGCGAATTCGCCGCGGACACCGGCGTGGCCAAGCTGGTCTACGCTTTCGATGACGGCCCTGAGATGGTGGAAACCATCAGCGTGCCCGGTGCGCCGTTCGTACTGGACGACGCGCGCACCGCCGCCGTGCAGCGCGCACTGCAGCTGCTGCACCTGATCGCCGGCGTCAGTTACTACAAGGCGGGCGTGCCGGAGACGGTCAGCATCGACAGCTATGCGATCGATGCCGATACCGCTGCGCTGGTGGAAACGATCTACCTGAATGGTCTGGGCGAGTTCGCCTACCGCAACGGCCTGAACCTGCGCGGGCGCTTCCGCCTGCCGGTGCAGGGCGAGGCGGTGCAGGCGCCGGCACTGGGCCTGCAGCCGCACGCGCTGGTGGCCATCGGCGGCGGCAAGGATTCGCTGGTCAGCATTGAAGCGCTGCGCCGTGCCGGCGTGGACGAGACGGTGACCTGGATCGGCGGTTCGCAGCTGATCCGCGCCTGTGCCGAACGCACCGGCCTGCCGACCCTGAACCTGGGCCGCGCGCTGGCCCCGGAACTGTTCGAGCTGAACCGCCAGGGCGCGTGGAACGGGCACATTCCGGTCACCGCGGTGAACTCGGCGATCATGGTGCTGGCCGCGCTGCTGCAGGGCGTGGACCAGGTGGTGTTCTCCAACGAACGTTCGGCCAGCTACGGCAGCCAGATTCCCGGCACCGGTGAAGTGAACCACCAGTGGTCCAAGGGCTGGGCCTTCGAGCAGGCCTTCGGCAACCACGTGCAGCAGCAGGTGGCCGCCGATCTGCACTATTACTCGCTGCTGCGGCCGATGTCCGAGCTGGCAGTGGCCCGCCAGTTCGCCAAGACCGATTTCTACGACGCGCATTTCTCCAGCTGCAACCGCAATTTCCACATCCTGGGCGAGCGCCCGGTGAACCGCTGGTGCGGCGTCTGCCCGAAGTGCCATTTCGTGTTCCTGGCGCTGGCCCCGTTCATGCCCAAGACGCGCCTGGTGCGCATCTTCGGCCGCAACCTGCTGGACGATGCCGAGCAGGCCGCTGGCTTCGATGCGCTGCTGGAATTCCAGGACCACAAGCCGTTCGAATGCGTGGGCGAAGGCCGCGAATCGCGTGCGGCGATGGCGACCCTGGCGCAGCGCCCGGAATGGAAGGAAGACGTGCTGGTGAAGCGCTTCTGCAACGAGATCCAGCCGCAGCTGGACGCCGCCGAACTGGAACTGGCGCCGCTGCTGCTGTTGCAGGGCGAGCACCGCATTCCGGCCGCGTTGTGGGAACAGGTGCGTGAAGATTTCGCAGCTTGAAGGAAGGCGCGTCGCGCTGTGGGGCTGGGGACGTGAGGGCCGTGCGGCATTCGCGGTGCTGCGTGCGCGCCTGCCCGCGCTGGCCCTGAGCCTGTTCTGCCCTGCCGCCGAGGCCGAGGCGGCGCGTGCGGAAACGCAGGGGCGGCTGGACGTGCGCGGTGAACCCACCGCCGAGGCGCTGGCCGCGTTCGATGTGGTGATCAAGTCGCCCGGCATCAGCCCGTACCAGCCGATCGCGCTGGCGGCGGCCGCGCAGGGCACGGTCTTCATCGGCGGCACCGCGCTGTGGTTCGCCGAACATGCCGGTGCCGATGGCATCGTGCACGACACCGTGTGCGTGACCGGCACCAAGGGCAAGAGCACCACCACCGCGCTGGTTGCGCACCTGCTGCGTGCCGCCGGCCATCGCACCGGCCTGGTCGGCAACATCGGCCTGCCGCTGCTGGAGGTGCTGGACCCGCAGCCCGCGCCGGACTATTGGGCGGTGGAACTGTCCAGCTACCAGACCGGCGAAGTGGCGCGCAGTGGCGCACGGCCGCAGGTGGCGGTGGTGCTGAACCTGTTCCCCGAACACCTGGACTGGCACGGCAGCGAGCAGCGCTACATTGAAGACAAGCTGCGTCTGGTGACCGAAGCGGCGCCGCGCATCGCCGTGCTCAATGCCGCCGATCCGCATCTGGCCGCGCTGGTGCTGCCTGACAGCGAGGTGGTCTGGTTCAACCAGCCGCAGGGCTGGCACATGCGCGGCGACATCGTGCACCGTGGCGAGCAGGCGGTGTTCGATACCCGCAACACGCCGCTGCCCGGCCGCCACAACCGCGGCAACCTGTGCGCGGTGCTGGCCGCGCTGGAAGCGCTGGGGCTGGATGCGGTGGCGCTGGCACCGGCGGTGCAGGATTTCCGTCCGTTGCCGAACCGCCTGCAGCGCATTGGCGTGGCCGATGGCCTGACCTACATCAACGATTCGATCAGCACCACGCCGCACGCCAGCCTGGCGGCGCTGGAGTGCTTCGCCGGCCAGCGCATCGCGCTGCTGGTGGGCGGGCACGACCGTGGCCTGGACTGGACCGATTTCATGCAACACATGGCGCACGACGTGCCGCCCGTGGAGATCGTGACCATGGGCAGCAACGGCCCGCGCATCCACGCCATGCTGCAGCCGCTGGCCGATGCCGGCCGCTTCGGCCTGCATGCGGCCGGCGACCTGCCCGAGGCCATGGCGCTGGCACGTGCGGCGCTGGGCGCGCAGGGCGGGGTGGTGCTGCTGTCGCCGGGCGCGCCGAGTTTTGGCGCCTATCGGGATTACGTGGCGCGCGGTCGGCACTTCGCCGAACTGGCCGGGTTCAACCCGGACAGCATCAGCGCGATTCCGGGGCTGGGCATCGGATAGGGCAGGCCCAGGGGTCAGATCCCTTTCCGCAGGAAAGGGCTCTGACCCGTATCCACGCCTCCTATCCACGCATGGCGTGGATCTACTCCAGGGGCGCGTTACCATCGGTGCATTCCCGGACGGACCCGGACGCCCGCATGTGCACCTTCATTACCGTGTTCCTGCCCACCACGCTGGCCCACGACATTGCCGCCGCGGTCTTCACCCGCAGCAGCCGGTGCCTGTTCGCGCAGGCGTCGCCCAGCCTGCAGGCGGCGGTCGGCCCCGGCTGGCAGCCCTGGCTGAGTGCCGCGCACTGCGATTGCGGGACGGCGCTGGCCTCGCTGCGGGCCGAGCCGGCGTGGGCAGGCGATGCCGAGCGCTGGCGGAAGAAGGGCTGGAGCGAGGCGAAGATCGCCCGCGCGCTGGCCGAGCAGCTGGCGCGACACGAGCAGGATCAGCAGGTGCGCCGCGAAGAAGCGCTGGCCGATGCCGGGCAGTGGCTGCAGCGCATTGATGCGTTGCTGGGCGCAGGTGCAGCGCGTATTGGCCTGCTGGTGCGCGACTACGATGGTTCGGTGGGTGCCCGGCAGCCGAAGCCGCCGGAACGTCGCTGGTCGCGCGCGCAGCTGGCGGCGGCGGATCTGCTGGCGTTCGAACCGGGAACGTTGCAGTGGATCGAACGCGGGTGAGAGCGCCTGACCCCCATCCACGCATGGCGTGGATCTACTCGATGAAGCTGTAATCGCGATCGATCAAGTCCTGCAGGTAGGCATCGAAGCTGGGGGCGATCACCGCGTAGCTGTCCGGATCGTGCAGGTAGCGCACCACCTGGCCGACGGTGCCGCCGGGGGCGGGATCGAAATCCAGGTACAGCATCGAGGTGCCACCGTTGTTCATGCAGTGCGAGAAGCACAGGCGACGGTTCATCGGCAGATCGCCGTCGATGCCGGCGCCGAGGATGTCCGGCTCGTCGTCCAGCCATTCCTCGTAGATGGAACGGATGCTGTCGTGCCACTGCCGCTGGTCGTCGAAGATCTGTTCGACCGAGCGCAGGAAGTACGGGTAGTCCCCCACGTCCGAGCCCAGCACCAGCACGCAGACCTCGCCACCGGGGTACTCACGGTAGTGCGTGCCATCCACGCGCGACAGCAGCTGCAGCAGGCTGTCGGGCACCTGCGGCCACTGCGTGCGCAGGCGCTGCAGGTCGTCGGCGCTGGCGCCCCGCACGTAGGCCCATTGCGGGGCGTCATCTTCCGGCAGGCGGGCAACAAGGCCGGACAGGAAACGGTCTACCAGGTTCATTCAATTGCAGGGAAGCAGGAACAGGGGGTTATCCAACCACACCTGCGTCACGCCGCCAATGCAGAATGCGCACTGGCAGGCGTGGACGCTGTGCAGCCTGCTTCCCTTCTTTCTGGAGCAGGCGCATGAACAGCTGGCGGTATGGTGTGGCGATGGTGCTGGGGCTGGCGGCGATGCCGGCGTGGGCGGCGATGAAGACCCAACCGGTGGAATGGACGCACCAGGGCACGAGCTTCAGTGGTGTGCTGGTCTACGACGACGGCGACAATGACAAGCGCCCCGGCCTGGTGATGGTGCCCAACTGGAAGGGCGTGAACGCATCGGCGATTGAAAAGGCCAAGCAGTTGGCCGGCGATGACTACGTGGTGCTGGTGGCCGATGTGTACGGCAAGGGCGTGCGGCCGAAGACCGATGCCGAGGCAGGCCCGGTGGCAACCCAGCTGCGCAACGACCGGCCGCTGCTGCGCGCACGCGCGCTGGAAGCGGTGAACGTGCTCAAGGCGCAGGCCGGCAAGACACCGCTGGATGCCAGCCGGATCGGTGCGGTCGGATTCTGTTTCGGTGGCACCACGGTGCTGGAGCTGGCCCGTGCCGGTGCGCCGCTGGCCGCTGTGGTCAGTCTGCACGGCGGCCTGGGCTCACCGCTGCCGGCACAGGCCGGTGGCACGCATCCCTCGGTGCTGGTGCTCAATGGCGCCGACGATACCAGCGTGACGGCCGAGGACATCGGCAGTTTCCAGAAGGAAATGGATGCGGCCAAGGTCGACTGGGAATTCACCAACTACAGCGGCGCGGTGCACTGCTTTGCCGAACGTGATGCCAACAGCCCGCCGGGGTGCCAGTACAACGAACGCGCGGCCAAGCGCGCGTGGAAGGCGCTGGATGAGTTCTTCGAGGAACGGTTCCGGTAATCAAAGGCGTGCCGACCAAGGTCGGCACCTACCGATGCTTCTGTGCCGACCAAGGTCGGCACCTACCGCCGCGTTGGGTGGGTGCCGACCTTGGTCGGCACGCCTTCACCTATCAATGCGAGCGCTGCACCGCGTAGCGGGCCAGGCCGCGCAGGGCGGCCACCGCATCGTTGTCGCCCAGGCCATCCAGCGCGCGCTCGGCGGCTTCGGCGTATTCCTCGGCGCGGCGGCGGCTGTAGTCCAGGCCACCGGTGGCGCGGATCGCGGCCAGCACTTCCGGCATGGCCGAGGCGTCGCCGTCCTGCACGATGCTGCGCAGGCGCTCGCGGGTGGCCGGGTCGGAGTGGGCCATGGCGTGGATCAGCGGCAGGGTGGCCTTGCCCTCGGCCAGGTCGTCGCCCAGGTTCTTGCCCAGTTCCTCGGCATTGGCCGAGTAATCGAGCACGTCATCGGCGATCTGGAAGGCGTAGCCCAGGTGCATGCCGTAGTCGTACAGGGCCTGCTGGGTGGCTTCGTCCTGGCCGCTGGCCAGCGCGCCCAGGCGGGTGCCGGCGGCGAACAGCACCGCGGTCTTGCGCTCGATCACGCGCAGGTAGGCCGCTTCGTCGGTGTCCGGGTTGTGTACGTGCAGCAGCTGCAGCACTTCGCCTTCGGCGATGCGGTTGGTGGTGTCGGCCAGGATCTGCATGACCGGCATGCGGTCCAATTCCACCATCAGCTGGAAGCTGCGCGAGTACAGGAAATCGCCCACCAGCACGCTGGGTGCATTGCCCCACAGGGCGTTGGCGGTGCTGCGGCCACGGCGCAGGCTGGATTCATCCACCACATCGTCGTGCAGCAGGGTGGAGGTGTGGATGAACTCGATGATGGCCGCCAGCTGGTGGTGCTCCGGCCCGGCCTGACCGACCGCGTGGCCGGCCAGCATGACCAGCATCGGGCGCAGGCGCTTGCCGCCGGCGGAAATGATGTGGTCGGCGATCTGGTTGATCAGCACCACGTCCGAGGACAGCCGGCGCCGGATCAGGGCATCGACGGCGGCCATGTCGGCCGCAGCAAGCGACTGGATCTGGGGCAGGCCCAGGGCGGGACGGGTGTCTTCAGTGATGGTCATGCGATCAGGCTTTCAGGCTCCCCCCGATTATAGGCGCTGGCCGTGAATTCGGGCGGAAACCGACCCGACCGGTCTTTTCGCGGGCCGCTGGCCGGCCCTGCGGCGTGAATACGTATGCAGCCAGCGCCATCGCCGGGAGGCCGCCGCTAAGCTTGCCGGAGTTGCTTTTCGGCCCGCTTCCGGCGGGTCCCGCATGCCCGGAGGGGGGCTGTCGATGTCGCACAATCCATGGTGGCGCGGAGCCGTCATCTACCAGATCTACCCGCGCAGTTTCCTCGATGCCAACGGCGACGGGGTAGGCGACCTGCCGGGCATCATCGAGCGTCTGGACTACATTGCCGCGCTGGGCGCGGATGCGATCTGGATCTCGCCGTTCTTCAGATCGCCCATGGCCGATTTCGGCTATGACATCGCCGATTACCGCGATGTGGACCCGCTGTTCGGCAACCTGGACGACTTCGACCGCCTGCTGGCCAAGGCGCACGGCCTGGGCCTGAAGGTGATGATCGACCAGGTGCTGAGCCATACGTCGATCGAGCACGCCTGGTTCCGTGAAAGCCGCCAGGACCGCAGCAACCCGAAGGCGGACTGGTATGTCTGGGCCGACCCTCGCGAGGATGGCACCCCGCCCAACAACTGGCTGTCGCTGTTCGGCGGCGGCGCCTGGCAGTGGGAACCGCGCCGCGAGCAGTACTACCTGCACAACTTCCTGGTCGACCAGCCGGACCTGAACTTCCACAACCCGGCGGTGCAGCAGGCCACGCTGGACAACGTGCGCTTCTGGCTGGACCGCGGCGTGGATGGGTTCCGCCTGGATGCCATCAACTTCTGCTTCCACGACGCGCAGCTGCGCGACAACCCGCCCAAGCCGGCCGACAAGCGGGTGGGCCGTGGCTTCAGCCCGGACAATCCATACGCTTACCAGTACCACTACTACAACAACACCCAGCCGGAAAACCTGCCGTTCCTGGAACAGCTGCGCGCGCTGCTGGACCAGTACCCGGGCGCGGTGAGCCTGGGCGAGATCTCGTCGGAAGATTCGCTGGCCACCACCGCCGAGTACACTCAGGACGGCCGCCTGCACATGGGCTACAGCTTCGAGCTGCTGGTGGACGACTACAGCGTGGCCTACATCCGCGATACGGTCTCGCGCCTGGAAGCGGTAATGACCGAGGGCTGGCCGTGCTGGGCGGTGTCCAACCACGACGTGGAGCGGGCGGTCAGCCGCTGGGGCGGCCACCCGGCCGACCCGCGCCTGGCGCGCATGCTGGTGGCCATGCTGTGCTCGCTGCGCGGTTCGGTCTGCCTGTACCAGGGCGAGGAACTGGGCCTGGCCGAGGCCGAGGTGCCGTTCGAGGATCTGCAGGACCCGTATGGCATCACCTTCTGGCCCAACTTCAAGGGCCGTGATGGCTGCCGCACGCCGCTGCCGTGGACCGATGCCCCGCTGGCCGGCTTCACCACCGGCAAGCCGTGGCTGCCGATTCCGGCCGAGCACCGTGCCGCCGCGGTGGCGGTGCAGCAGGCCGACCCGTACTCGGTGCTGAGTGCCTTCGGCGATTTCCTGGCCTGGCGGCGTACCCAGCCGGCCCTGCTGCATGGCGACATCCAATTCCTGGACAGCGCCGAGCCGGTGCTGCTTTTCCAGCGTATGCTTGCAGATGAAACCCTTCTGCTGGCCTTCAACCTGTCGGCAGCGCCGGTCAGCCATCCGCTGCCGGCCGGCCGTTGGGAACAGGTGGCTGTGCCGGGCCCGGATGCGGGCACGGTGGAAGGCAACGAACTGCGGCTGCCGCCGCGCGCGGTGTATTGCGCCCGACGCAGCTGACCGATTTCTCCGGTGGCGGTACTTGCGGGGACGGGGCCGAAGCGCCCCGTCCCTTTTTTGTGGGTGGCTGTTGGCCGTCACTTTCCAACTATTGGAATGGAATCGGCCGGGGATGGGCGTGGACACTGGTGGCCCCTACATGGTGGACCTCCGATGCGTTCCTTTGCTTCCCTGACCCGAGTGTTGTTGCTGGCAGTGGCGCTTTCCGCTGCATGCCCCCTCTCCGCCACACCCATCGTGATCGTGGGGCCCGCGCTGGAGGATGCCTTTGAGGGGTCTGACGTGGTACCTGGCCTGAAGCAGTTGCTCGGACCGGAGTACCTGGCGTTCCGGCGCAATTTCGATGAGTCGGCGGTGCCGGTGCCGTTGAAGGATGGGGGGCTGCTGCTTGATGGGTGGCGATTGGGATTTCCCTCACATCACGCAGCTGCCGTGGTGGTCTACCCCGATGGCACGCTGCATGCGGCCTACTACAACGCTGAAGATCGAGCGGTGCGGTACTTCTCCACATCGGCTGGACTTCAGCACCGCGCACTGCTGGTCTGGGCAAAGCGATTTGACCTGCCACTGGATCAATCGCCTTCCCCTCACCGTTCTGTGGAAGAGACTCCCAGAGCATCCGTGCTGGCAGTGCCGAGCTTGGAAGAGCAGGCAGCCATGCGATCGGTGGCCGCCGCGATCTGGTCTGCCGAGCTGGCCTCGGGTTGGAACATGAATACCGAAGTGGGGCGCGTTCTCGGTGAGGCCACCAAGCAGATCATGGACTGCTCTGCCGCCTTCAGCCTCGTGCCAAAGCCTGCGGGCTGGGTGCCAGGTTGGGCGTATGTTGCGCAGACATCGGTCCAGATCGTCGCCTATGTCACGGGTGCGTCGGCGCATAGGGTCTACCGATCCTGTGTCATTGTTACCGCCAGTCGCCAGCGCTCGTTCATCGAGTTTGCCTCGGGCGAGTTCTGAGCACGGAGCGACGGCATCATGTGGGAACTGCTGGGCCAGATTGTTTCCGTTGTCCTCAACAATGTGGGCCACGCGCTTGGGCGGTTCAGTGGTCGTGTCTTGCTGGCGCTGATGCTGGCCATTGCGATCAGCTGCGCCTTTCTCATCCCCTGATCTTCTGGCGGGCGCATCCACGCCATGCGTGGATGCATTCAGTAGATCCACGCCATGCGTGGATGCGGTGGCTGGAGCGGTGTCGATGCGCAAAAGAAAACCCGCTGCCTGCGCAGCGGGTTTCCGGTCCTGCTCCCTGTGGTGCTGCCAGGCATGGCCTGGCACTACTGATCCCGCTCGCCGGGCATGGCCCGGCGCTACCGGTGCGTTGCCGGTCGGTCGTCAGAACTTGTAGTTCACGCCCAGCACGTAGGTGCGGCCCCACTCGATGTATTCCAGCGGGCGATCCTTGGTGCCGGCGTAGGTGCGGTACGGCTCGTTGGTCAGGTTGCTTCCCTGCAGCAGCAGGGTCAGGCCACGCAGGGCGCTGCTGTCGCTGAAGGTGTAGCTGACCTGGGCATCGGTCACGTTTTCGCCCACCACGTAACGCAGCGTGCGGTTGCCGTTGAAGTTGCCGATTTCACCGATGAAATCCGAACGGCGGCGCTGGCTCACGCGTGCTTCGAAACCGTTGCGCTCGAAGTAGGCGGTGAAGTTGTACACGCGGTCGGACAGGCCCGGCAGGCTGATCGGATCGGTACCCACGCTGGAGGCGCTTTCCGGGTCCAGGATCTCGATGTCGCTCTTGTTGAAGGTAGCGCTGGCCTGCACGCCGAAGCCGCGCAGGCTGTCGGTCAGCATGTCCAGCGGGAACGATGCGGTCAGTTCCAGGCCCTTCAGCGTGCCGCCCTTGCCGTTCTGCGGCGAGGAGAACGTACCGGTGGTCAGCACCGGCACGGTCATGCCCGGCGGCGGCACGTAGCTGCCCAGCAGGTCGGTGAAGTCGTAGTTGTCCACCGACTGGGTGTACACGTAGCTCTTCAGATCCTTGTAGAAGACGGCAGCGGCCACGTAGGCCTTTTCACCGAAGTACTTCTCGTAGGACAGATCGATGGCGGTGGCGCGCCACGGGTCCAGCAGCGGGTTGCCGCCGCTGCCGCCGGGCTTGCCGGTGGCGGTATCCACGCCGAATTCCAGGCCGGCGCGCATCTGGTCCACGCGCGGGCGGGCGACCTGCTTGGCCACGGCGAAGCGCAGGGTCTGCTCATGCGGGAACATGAAGGCCAGGTTCAAGCTGGGCAGCCAGTCGTTGTAGGTCTTGCCGTTGGAATACGGCTGGATGTTGCTGCCGGCCGGCTGCGAGCTGTCCCAGTAGCGCGAATCCGAACTCTGGTCGGTGTGCTGCATCTGCACGCCGATGTTGCCGCGCACGCCCACCACGCCGATATCGGTGTTGATGTTCAGGCGCGCCCAGGCGGTGGTGATCTTCTCTTCCACCACCCACGACTTGGGAATCAGGTAATCCAGGTTGTCGACCGGATTGAAGGTCATGTAGCGGGCCACGGCGGCCGGCACGTTCCAGGCCGGAATGTTGCCGATGCCGGCAAAGCCCAGGTTCACCGGCGAATACTGCAGGTCCGAGGCGATGTTGGCATCGCCCTGGGCGCCCAGCAGGATGTTGCCTTCGGACTGCGTCTTGGTCTTGCGGCGGTCGGCGTAGTTCACGCCGATGTCCAGGTCCGGTGCCCACGACGCCATCGCTTCGGGCAGGCTGATGGTGGCCGCCAGCTTGCCGCCCTTCAGGCGGTCTTCCACCTGCGGCACCTTGCCGTAGCCGGAACCGTAGATGGTGTTGGTCAGGAACAGCGCATCGGGGTTGGAATAATCCAGGCCCGGCGAGATCTGCGAGAAGCCGTTCGGGTTCACCACCAGGCCGATGGTGTCCAGCTGCGGCATCGGGGTCAGCTGCAGGTTGTTTTCCAGGTTCAGTTCGTCACGGGTGGCCTTGGAGTAGTTCAGGTCGGCCACCAGCTTCACGCTGCCGAAGGTGAACTCGTTGTTCCAGCCAAACGCATCGATCTTGTCCTTGCGCTTGTTGTACATGCCGCGCACCAGCGGGTACACGCCGCTGGCGGTGCCCCCGGTGAAGGTGCCATCGGCATTGACCTGCGGGTTGCTGATCAGCAGGCCCGGGGTGTAACCGCCGTTGTAGTTGCTGAGGTTGACCTCGAACTGGTTGGCGGTGTCGATCTGTTCGGCTTCGGTGTGGAAGGCATCGAAGGTGCTGGTCCAGGCGTTGTTCGGCCGGAACTGGATGGTGGCCATCACGCCGTCGCGCTTGTTGTTGCCGGTACGGCGCAGGGCCTTGATGCCATCGGAGAAGTAGGTGCCAGCGGCCAGACCCGGGCGGTTGCCGTTGGTGGTCTGCTCGGTGGTCCACGGCTCGTACAGGCCCACCTGGTTTTCCTGGATCGGGTTGTCGCTGTGCGCGTAACCGATCGAGATGCCCAGGGTCTTGTCGAAGAACTGGTCGATGTAGCTGGCGCTGAAACGGTTGCCGAATTCATCGACGTTGGCCGCTTCACCCAGCGAGCTCTTCTGCAGGCGGCCGCTGACGGCGATCACGCGCTCGGGGAAGCTGAGCGGGCGCACGGTCTGCATGTCGATGGTGCCCGACAGACCCTGGCCGACCAGGGCCGCGTCCGGGGTCTTGTACACGGTCACGCCGTTCACCAGTTCCGACGGGTACTGGTCGAATTCAACGCTGCGGTTGTCGCCGGTGCTGACCACTTCGCGGCCGTTGAGCAGGGTGGTGGCGAAGTCGGGCGACAGGCCGCGCACGCTGATGACCTGGGCACGGCCGGCCACGCGCTGGGCGGCCAGGCCGGGCAGGCGGCCCAGCGATTCGGCGATGCTGACATCGGGCAGCTTGCCGATGTCTTCGGCGGAAATCGCTTCGACCACCGAAGTGGCGCTCTGCTTCACCGCAATGGCGTTTTCGATGCCGCGGCGGATGCCGGTTACCTGCACGGTGTCCAGGTTGGTGGCGGACGGATCGGTGGCGGTGGCTTCGGTGGACTGCGCCGATGCCAGCGACGGCACCAGTACGACGGCCAGCGCCAGACTCAGCGCGCTGCGCTTGTGGTTCAACATTTTCCCCTCCCAGGCAATGTTGTAGAGCATTTTGTGGTCGTCCCGGCGGGGCCGGAAACGTGCGACGCGGTGGCCGCTGTCGTCGCCGCTATGGTAGGCAGCGCGTTGTTCTGCGGAATCACCCTGCATACGTATTCAATGGCGTTTGCAGCGTTGTAAACGATTCCAGTCTCCGCTCCCGGTAGCGCCGGGCCATGCCCGGCGTTGCAGAAGTGCGGGTGTTCAGTGCACCGGCGTGAAGCGGATCGCCTGGCCGCCGCCCGGTGCCAGCACCAGGGTCAGGGCATCGGCGCTGGTGACTTCACGCGTCTCGCGCTTGAACGCGAACGGGTTGCTGCGGAAGTCCGCACCGTCGCCGTCGCGGTAGATCTCGGCGCGGTAGCGCACGCCCGGCTCCAGGAAACCCAGCGACACCGGCAGCACGCGGCCGTGTTCGTCGGTGATGCTGCCCAGGAACCAGTCGCGGCTGTTGCGGTCGCGGCGCACCAGGGTCACGTAGTCGCCCACCTCGCCATCGAGCACGCGGCTCTGTTCCCAGTCCACCGCCACGTCTTCGATGAAGCGGAACGCCTCGCGGTGCTGCAGGTAATGCTCGGGCAGGTCGGCGGCCATCTGGATCGGGCTGTACAGCACCACGTACAGCGCCAGCTGGCGGGCCAGCGTGCTGGGAATGGCCTGGCCGTGGCGGCCCTTCAGGCTGAGGATGCCGGGGGTGTAATCCATCGGCCCGGACAGCATGCGGGTGAACACCAGGTTCACTTCATGCTCGGGTGGGTTCGGCGGCTGCCCCCAGGCGTTGTATTCCATGCCGCGCGCGCCCTCGCGCGAGATCCAGTTGGGGTAGGTGCGGCGCAGGCCGGTGTCCTTGATCGGCTCGTGCGGGTTCACCGACAGGTGCCGCTGTGCGGCCTCCTGCACCACCTTCAGGTGGTGGCGGGCCATGAACTGGCCGTCATGCCACTCGCGCCACAGTGGGCCGCCGGCCGGGTTGCGGCGGTCCACCTGGCCGTCATCGCAGACGTAGCCGGTCTTGAACTGGTCCACGCCCAGGCGCGCATACAGGTCCAGCGCGGCCTCCAGCTGCTCTTCGTAGTGTTCGATGGCACAGCCGGTTTCGTGGTGGCCGATCAGGTGCACGCCTTTCTTCAGACCGTAGGCCGACAGCGCTTCGATATCGAAATCGGCGGTGGCGCGGGTGAAATCGAAGTCATAGCCATTGCCCACCCACATGCCGTCCCAGCCAGGGTTCCAGCCTTCCACCAGCACACCGCGGAAGCCGTGCGCGGCGGCGAAGTCGATCACCTTCTTCGTCTTGGCGGTGGTGGCCGCATGCTTCGGGCCGGTGGCCCAGCTTTCGTTGTCCAGGTGCATCGACCACCACACGCCCAGATACTTGGCCGGCTTCACCCAGCTCACATCACCCAGCGCATTGGGTTCGTTGAGGTTGAGGATCAGGTCCGACTCGACCAGTCCGCCGGCGCGGTCGGCAATCTGCAGCGTGCGCCACGGGGTGCTGAAGGGCAGGGCGCGGCGCACCTTCCAGCCTTCGGCCGAAGGCGAAAGCTCGGCGCGCAAACGCTGGCCTTCGGTGCGGCGCAGCCACATGCCGGCGTAGTCCACCAGCGCGGCCTCGTGGATGGCCACGTGCACGCCATCCACGCTGCGCAGGGTCATCGGCGTGTGTACCAGCGGCACCTCGCGCAGCGGCGTGCGCTGGTACAGGTACTCGTAGTGGATCGGCTCGCCGGCCGGAATCCACCACGCAGTCGAATCGGGCGCGATGGCGAATTCGGTCAGTTCGTCATCGATGATCGCCTCGCGCAGGTTGGGCTGTTCGGGGAACGCATAGCGGAAGCCCAGGCCATCGTCGTAGACGCGGAACACCACGTCCACGCGGCGCTTGCTGCCGGTGCTTTCGGCCAGCTGCACGGTCAGTTCATTGAAGTGGTTGCGGGTGACGCGACGCTCGCCCCAGGGCTGTTCCCAGGTCTCGTCCACGCTGCGCCGCTGTTCGCCCAGCTGGACGAAATCACGGTCCAGGCGGCCGTCGCGCAGCACGAAGCCCAGCTTGGAATCGTCCACCACGGGCGCGCCCAGGCGTTCCACCCGGTAGCGCGCGGTACCGCCATCGAGCACCAGGCTGACCGCCAGCACCTTGCCCGGCGATTCCACCCGGGTAACCTGCGGCGCGGCTTGGGCCACCACCGCCAGACCCAGCAGGGCCATGCCGAACACCGGCGCGAACATCGCGCGGACTGCAACAGAAAAAGCCGGCATTTCCCCTCCCAAGGCGCCATTGGCAGACCCGGACCATAAGCCAGCACGGCGCCCGGTCTTCACGCGATGGCCATGAATACGTATGCAACTGGACGCAGGCCACGGCGCCGCGTCTACCATGGGGCAAGGCACCTTGAGGGAGGGGCCGCGCCCGCGCACCGGTTACGGTGGCGCGGACCCACAACGGTGCAGAGAGGGAGGGAGGTCGACGGGCGCAAGCCGGTCTGCCGCTTCGATGCTGAAGATCATTTGCCTGACGGCTGCCCTGGGGGCAGCGCTGGGAACGACCGCGCACGCGGCCGACCTGGAATTCAACGGCCGCCACGCGCGTGCCGAAACCGCTGCCAAGGGCAGCTTCGTGCTGCACGCGCCCAAGGGCGAGGTGCGCATTGCCGCCGCGCCCATGCGCAGCCAGACCGGCAGCGTGATGTTCGATGCGCTGTTCGCCCTGGCCCAGCAGGAAATGGACCAGGACCGCGTGGACGCGATCCGCGATCCGGCCTTCGATGAAGGCCGCCCGGTGCCCTGCGACTGCTTCCAGACCGGCGCGCGCTGGCCGTACGTGTGGACCCGCGATGTCAGCTTCGCTGCCGACCTGGCGCTGGCGAAACTGGACCCGCAGCGCACCCGGCAGTCGCTGCAGTTCAAGCTGTCGGCCGCGCGCGATGGCCATACCCCCGGCCTGTTCGTGGCCCAGGATACCGGCTCGGGCGGCAGTTGGCCGATCAGCAGCGACCGCGTGGTGTGGTTCCTGGCCGCGCGCCATCTGCTGGATGATGCGGCCTTCGCCGACCAGGTCTGGCAGGCGCTGCAGGGCACGTTGGCGCAGGACCGGGCGATGGTGTTCGACCCGCAGATGGGCCTGTACCGCGGCGAGACTTCGTTCCTGGATTGGCGCGAGCAGACCTACCCGGACTGGACGCGCGAGAACGTGCGCTTCATCGGCGATTCCTACGCGCTGTCCACCAACGTGCTGCATTACCAGGCCCTGCGCCTGGGCCAGCAGATGGCCGCGCAGCTGGGCGACGAGCGCGCCGAGCAGTACAAGGCCTGGGCCGATGCGCTGGCGCTGCAGATCGATGCACGCTTCTGGCGCCAGGACATGGGCCAGTACATGAGCTACATCGGCGAAGCAGCGCACCCGGTGCCGTACGCCAAGGTGGACCTGCTGGGCCTGTCGCTGGGCATCCTGGCCGACGTGCTGCCCGCCGAGCGCGCACAGCGTGCGCTGGCCGTTTACCCGATGGGGCCGGCCGGCAGCCCGGTGGTGTGGCCGCAGGAAGCGCAGCAGCCGATCTACCACAACCGCGCCATCTGGCCGTTCGTCAGCGCCTATTCGCTGCGCGCCGCGCGCAAGCTGGACGACGCGCCGCGCATCGCCGCCGAGATCCGCTCGCTGATGCAGGGCGCGGCGCTGGCCGGTTCCAACATGGAAAACTATGAACTGGTCAGCCAGGCCGTGCATGTGGACGAAGGCGCGCTGAGCGGGCCGGTGGTCAATTCCGAGCGCCAGCTGTGGTCGGTGGCCGGCTACCTGGCCATGGTCACCGAAGGGGTGTTCGGCGTGCAGGATGATGGCAGCGTGCAGCCCAAGCTGCCGGCCAGCCTGGTGCCCGAACTGTTCGGCAAGCAGCGCCGCATCAGCCTGGACGCCAACGGCAAGCGCTACGTGCTGGAGCGGCCGAAGCAGGTGGGTGATGGCCTGCTGGTGGCCGGCAAGGTGAAGACGCGCGGCACCACCACCACGGTGCAGCTGGTGGCCGCGCCGTCGCGCGCGTTGCCGGCGAGCACCGCCGATGCCAATGCGCGCGCGCCGGCAACCCCGGCCGCACCGCAGGCGCGGCGCAGCGGCAAGGGCTGGACCGTGCCGGTGGCCGAAGGCCAGGTGCTGTGGCAGGACGGCCGCGCGGTGACGGCGATCAGCAAGGGCGTGGCACGCGTGGGCGATGACGGCCTGCAGCACTGCCTGAGCCTGACCCGCCGCGAGGGCGCGCTGGAATCGCTGCACAGCCCGATGCTGTGTGTGGGCCCGCAGCAGGTGCTGCGCGGCGCGCGCCAGTGGCAGTTCACGGCCGCCAAGGCCGGGCCGGTGCGGCTGCGGCTGCAGTACAACAACCCCAATGGCCCGATCAACACCGGGGTGACCGCCGCGGTGAAGCAGCTGGCGGTGCAGTGCGCCGGCCAGCGCGCGCAGCGCCTGACGGTGACGCTGCCGCACAGCGTGGCTGCGCAGGATTCCACCGCCGCAACCTTCAGCGTGCCCAAGGGACGATGCACGGTGAAGCTGGAAGAGGGCTTCAACATGAGCGCGCTGCAGCACTTCGCGCACTACACCGGCGGCAAGGGTGGGCGCGATGGCGTGCTCAACCAGGCCCAGGTGCAGGCGCTGAAGGTGGCGCCGGTGGCCGCAGTCGAGGGCAGCCGATGAGCCGTCCTGCCAAACCGCAGTTGTCGTTCTGGCAGATCTGGAACATGTGTTTCGGCTTCCTCGGCATCCAGTTTGGTTTTGCCCTGCAGAACGCCAACGCCAGCCGCATCTTCGAAACGCTGGGTGCGGACATGGAGTCGGTGCCGGGGCTGTGGATCGCCGCGCCGCTGACCGGTCTGCTGGTGCAGCCGGTGATCGGCTACCTGTCTGACCGCACGTGGACGCGCTGGGGGCGACGCCGGCCGTTCTTTATGATCGGCGCGGTGCTGACCACGCTGGCGCTGCTGGTGATGCCCAATTCGCCCACGCTGTGGATCGCTGCCGGCACGCTGTGGGTGCTCGATGCCTCCATCAACGTATCGATGGAACCGTTCCGCGCGTTCGTGGGCGACCAGTTGGCCCCGCGCCAGCGGCCCACCGGCTACGCCATGCAGAGCTTCTTCATCGGCGTGGGCGCGATCGTAGCCAGCTTCCTGCCGTTCATCCTGGCCCACTTCGGCGTGGCCAACACGGCCGCCGCCGGCGAAGTGCCGGACACCGTGCGCTATGCGTTCTACTTCGGCGCAGTGGTGCTGCTGGCGGCGATCACCTGGACCGTGGTCAGTACGCGTGAGTATTCGCCCGCCGAGCTGGCTGGTTTCGATGACGCCGAACCTCCGGCACATCACGCCGCTGCCGCAGTGAACGGGCCCGCGCCGTGGTCGCAGGTGGCGCTGTGGCTGGGCGTGGGCCTGCTGCTGGCGGTGCTGATCGCCTGGCGCCAGGGCGACAAGATGCTGTACGTGCTGGCCGGCCTGTGCGCGGGCTACGGCCTGTTGCTGGCGGTGGCCCGCTCGCTGCCGGGCACCCACATGCTGGCGGCGATCGTCGACGATCTGCGCGCGATGCCCATCACCATGCGGCGCCTGGCCTGGGTGCAGTTCTTCTCGTGGTTCGCCTTGTTTGCCATGTGGATCTACACCACGGCCGCGGTGGCCGGCACCCACTTCGGTTCCACCGATCCGCAGTCGGCCGCCTACAACGAAGGTGCCAACTGGGTGGGCGTGCTGTTCGGCGCGTACAACGGCTTTGCCGCGCTGGCCGCGCTGGTCATTCCGTTGATGGTGCGTGCCGTGGGCCTGCGCTGGAGCCACCTGGTGAATCTGTGGCTGGGCGGCGCCGGCCTGATCTCGCTGATGTTCATCCGCGATCCGCACTGGCTGCTGCTGTCGATGGTGGGCGTGGGTTTTGCCTGGGCGTCGATCCTGTCGCTGCCGTATGCACTGCTGTCTGACAGCGTGCCGGCCAGGAAGATGGGCGTGTACATGGGCATCTTCAATTTCTTCATTGTGATCCCGCAGTTGGTCGCGGCCAGTGCGCTGGGCTTTGCCCTGCGCGCATGGCTGGGCGGCCAGCCGATGCACGTGCTGGTGCTGGGCGGCTGCAGCCTGCTGCTGGCCGGTGTGTGCGTGCTGCGGGTTCCGTCGCGTTCGGAGGTGGTGTGATGCGTGCTGTGTTGCCTGTTGCTGTCTGTGTAGCCCTGTTTGCCGGCCAGGCCGTGGCCGCGCCGCGCCCGGCGTATGTCGGCACCACCGAGCCGTTCGCCAGCGATGCGGTGTACTTCGTGGTGACCGATCGCTTCGTCAACGGCGATCCATCCAACGACCACCGCGACCAGGGCGGCAAGCACCGCACGTTCGATATTCCCGTACCGTGCCCGGACAAGGTGGATGGCAACATCGGCTACCTGGGCGGCGACTTCCGCGGCGTGCTGGACAACGTGCAGTACATCCGCAACCTGGGCTTCGGCGCGGTGTGGATTACCCCCATCGTCGACAACCCCGACGAAGCTTTCACCGGCAGCAAGGCGATCAGCTGCACCAGCACGCTGACCGACC
Organism: Stenotrophomonas sp. B1-1; assembly: GCF_010894375.1. Classification (NCBI taxonomy): domain Bacteria; kingdom Pseudomonadati; phylum Pseudomonadota; class Gammaproteobacteria; order Lysobacterales; family Lysobacteraceae; genus Stenotrophomonas; species Stenotrophomonas sp. B1-1. The sequence goes on from NZ_JAAIUZ010000017.1 coordinate 70,866, forward strand.
GCGGCAAGACCGGCTACCACGGCTACTGGGGCATCAACTTCTACAAGCTCGACGAGCACCTGCCCAGCAAGGATCTGGATTTCGCCGGCCTGAACAAGGGCCTGCACGATGCCGGCCTGAAGGTGGTGCTGGACATCGTCGGCAACCATGGTTCGCCGGCATGGACCATGCCGAAGCGGCAGCCGCAGTTCGGCCAGATCTTCGACAAGGATGGGAAGCTGGTTGCCGACCACCAGAACCTGCCGCCGCAGAAGCTGGACCCGCAGCACAACCCGCTGCACGCCTTCTACAACAACATCGGCCCGGTGGACAGCAAGGACGGTTCGATCTTCGACGGCAACCTGGCCGAGCTGTCCGACTTCAACCAGAACAATCCGGCGGTGATGGACTATCTGGTGGGGGCGTACCTGCAGTGGACCGCGCAGGGCGTGGATGCGCTGCGCATTGACACCATCGGCTGGCTGCCGCATCCGTGGTGGCATGAATTCGTCAGCCGCATCCGGGCGCAGCACCCGGGCATGTTCATGTTCGGCGAAGCTTTTGACTACAACGCGGCCAGCATTGCCGAGCACACCTGGCCGGCCAATGCCAATGTCAGCGTGCTGGATTTCCCGCTGCGCGGCGCGATGGAGCAGACCTTCGGCACCGCTGGCAAGGGCTTTGAAACGCTGGCCGAACCGCTGCACCTGAGCGGTGGGCCGTATGCCAACCCGTACGAGCTGATGAGCTTCTACGACAACCACGACATGCCGCGCCTGCAGGCCAGCGACGATGGCTTCATCGACGCGCACAACTGGCTGTTCACCGCACGCGGCATTCCGGTGGTCTATTACGGTTCGGAAACCGGCTTCATGCGCGGCCGCGCGGAACATGCGGGCAACCGCGCCTACTTCGGCCAGCCGCGCGTGGACGCCGCGCCGCAGAGCCCGATCTTCGCGCCGCTGCAGCGCATCGCCAAGCTGCGCGAAGCCACCCCGGCCCTACAGCGCGGCTTGCAGGTGAACGAGCGCCTGCAGGGTGATGAAGCGGTGTTCCTGCGCGTGCTGCAGCACGGCGATGTGGCGCAGACGGCGCTGGTGCTGCTGAACAAGGGCGATGCGGCGAAGACCTTCAGCGTGGAGCGCTACCTGCAGGCCGGCACCTGGCGCGATGCGCTGGGCGGTGGCGAAGTGAAGGTGAAAGGCCGCCTGCAGACCGAGGTGCCCGCGCACGGGGTGAAGGTGTATGTGCTGGATGCGCAGGTGAAGCAGCCGGCGCTGCAGGCCGAACTGGACAAGGCCATGGCCGACCAGCAGGCGCGGGACCAGCGGCTGGGGCGCTGAGGGCGCCGCCGGGCATGGCCCGGCGCTACCGCTCTGGGGGGTGCCAACCTTGGTTGGCACGCTCGCTCTGGTAGGTGCCAACCTTGGTTGGCACGCTCTTCGCGCAGTCGAGCAAGCTCGACTCTACAATGGCCCCCCCTGATTGCCTGCTGTACTGCCATGACCGACCTTGCCCCGCAGACCCCGATTGAAACCCTGCTGAAGGCGGCCATGGACGGTGCCGTGCCGATCCGTGCCTTCATGGAAGCCTTCGTCGCCTCCGAGGTGGTGCTGCTGACCGGCAGCCTGGTCACCCCCGACGGCAGCGGCTTCGACCCGCTGCTGTTCGACAAGCAGGGCACCCTGCACGTGGCCGTGTTCACCGACCCTGCGCGTGTGGGCATCTACAGCCAGCAGGCGCCGCACCAGATCCGCTGGCGGATGCTGGACGTACTGCGCCGCGTACCCGGCGGCTACGGCGTGGTGATCAACCCCGGCACCCCGCTGGGCTTCGAGGTTTCCCCGAGCGGCGTGGGCGAGATCCTGAAGGACTTCGCGTAGCGTCGAGCTTGCTCGACTGCTCTGGCTTTGCTTCGTAGAGTCGAGCTTGCTCGACTGCTCTGTGCACAGCAGTCGAGCAAGCTCGACTCTACCAAGGGGCCAGTCGAGCAAGCTCGACTCTACCAAGGGGGCAGTCGAGCAAGCTCGACTCTACCAAGGGGGCAGTCGAGCAAGCTCGACGCTACGGGCGCGGTGCGTCAGTCGAGCAAGCTCGACTCTACGGGTTACCGGTGCAGCGAGGATTCGCGCGCGACCAGCTTCACTGGAATGCTCAGGCCGTCCACCGGCTGGCCGTTGATCAGCGCCAGCAGCTTCTCCACCAGCAACTGCCCGGCCTGCTTGGTGTCCTGCTGCACGGTGGTCAACGGCGGCGATACCGAGGCCGCCAGTGGAATATCGTCGAAGCCGGTTACCGCCACATCCTGCGGCACGCGCAGGCCGCGTTCGCGCAGGGCACGCAGCGCGCCAATGGCGATCAGGTCGCTGGCCGCGCAGATGGCATCGATCGGGCCGCCGCTGCCCAGCAGCTGCAGGCAGGCGTCGTAGCCGGAGGCTTCGGTGGTGATCGCATCGTGCTGCAGGGCCGGTTCGGCACGCAGCCCACGCGCATGCAGCGCTGCCACGTGGCCGCGATAGCGCTCTTCGAATTCGGGGTAATGGCTGGACGCATGGCCGAGGAAGGCGATGCGTCGGCAGCCCTGGTCCAGCAGATGGGCGGTGATGTCATGCCCGCCCTGGAAGTTGTCGCTGCCAATCGAGACGCCGGGCTGGCCGGGCAGGGCCGCGCCCCAGCGCACGAAATGGGTGCCTTGTTCCACCAGCCGCTGCAGGCGGTCGCGCGACTGGTGGTAATCGCCGTAGCCCAGCAGGATGATGCCGTCGGCCTTGTTGCTGTCCTCGTAGTCGGCCTGCCAGTCGGTGGACAGCTGCTGGAAGGACACCAGCAGGTCCTGCCCGTGCAGGGCGCAGGCGCGGGTGATCGAGCCCAGCATGGAATGGAAGAACGGGTTGATCAGCGAATCGTCGTTGGTGGGGTCTTCGAAGAACAGCAACGCCAGCGTGCCGGCATTGCGCAGGCGCAGGCTGGAGGCGTTCTTGTCGACCTTGTAATTCAGCTCGCGGGCGATGCGCAGGATGCGCTCGCGGGTTTCCGCATTCACCATCGGGCTGCCACGCAGGGCGCGCGACACCGTGGGCTGGGACACCCCGGCCAGGTGGGCGATGTCCAGGGAAGTAGCTTTGCCTTTGATCGTCATTGTCCGGGTGGGGAAGAACGGGCGGTGCAGGACGCATGATGCCATGCGGTGGGCCCGGCCGAGACAGGCGTTGGCCCGCTCGTGACCGTGCCGCATCTGCCATGGCCGTGGCGAAGGTCGCGTGCTGCGCCACTGTCTGCATCGAACCGGCCGGATTGCGCGCTGGGCAGGTCGCGGCGGCCCGGAGAGTCCCTGTTCTTCAGCCGCAAGCCATTGCCCCGCAAGGATTTTCGCCGTTCCCGCGCGGTCCCGCTGGTCGCCGCAGGGCAGGCGCTGGCCGGTGGCGATGTTAAGATGTACCGTTCTTGCATCCCCCAAATTTCACCAAGGGTGGCCCCGGCCACGGCATGCCCGGTCACGGCGTGCTATCACTGGCGGCCTGCCCTTGGACAACGGACGAAGGTACCTATGGCGCGCGGCATCAACAAAGTCATCCTGGTCGGCAATCTCGGCAACGACCCGGACGTGAAGTACACCCAGGGCGGCATGGCGATCACCCGCATCAGCCTGGCCACCACCAGCGTCCGCAAGGACAAGGACGGCAACCAGCAGGAACGCACCGAGTGGCACCGCGTGGTGTTCTTCGGCAAGCTCGGCGAAATCGCCGGCGAATACCTGCGCAAGGGCAGCTCGGTCTACGTCGAAGGCAGCCTGCGCTATGACAAGTACACCGGCCAGGATGGCGTGGAGAAGTACTCCACCGACATCATTGCCGATGAAATGCAGATGCTGGGCGGCCGCGGTGACGGCGGCGGCGGTGGTGGCAACTACGGCGGCGACCGTCCGCAGCGCCAGCAGGCCCCGCGCCAGGAGTACGGCGGCGGCGGCGGCCAGCGTGGCGGCCAGGGCGGTGGTTACGGCAACCAGGGCGGTGGCAACCAGGGTGGCGGCTACGGCAACCAGGGCGGCAACCAGGGCGGCGGTTATGGCAACCAGGGTGGCAACCAGCGCCCGCAGCCGCAGCAGGCACCGCCGATGGACGACTTCGCTGACGACGATATTCCGTTCTGATCGAACGCGCGTCTGCAGCAGAAAAGAAAGCCCCGCTCATGCGGGGCTTTTCTTTTTCCACGATGTCATCGCAGTGGTGCCCCGCAGCATGCGTTTTCGTGCACCGCGTCTTGCAAAAAAAATAGTTCCTCCCGTATGGTGCAATCGATTGCATTGCAGTGAATCGTTTGCGTTTGCTACCGGTTGGGAGGCCGGTAAGTGGATGGCCATTCATTCAAGCGGACCGGCACCGGCGCCGGGCTTCACACGCCGGGACGCATTGCGTGTCGCACTTGCCGGGGGTGTGGGACTGGGTGTTGCCGCTGCAGGCGCGTTGCCCGTCCTCGCCGATGCTGCACCCCTCAAAGGCCGCCTGAAGCACGCTGTCGCCCGCTGGACCTTCCCGCAGTTGTCGGTCGCCCAGCTCTGCCAGACCGTGAAGGGTCTTGGCTTCGCCGCCATCGATCTGGTCGGCCCGGAGGACTGGCCCACCCTGAAGGCCCATGGCGTCTACAGCTCGATGTGCAACGGTGCCGAGCTGGGCCTGACCAAGGGCTTTGCCGGCCGCGAATTCCACGATGAACTGGTGGCGCGCTACACGCGGCACATCGACCTGGTGGCCGACGCCGGCTATCGCAGCCTCATCTGCTTCTCCGGCAACCGCAACGGCATGGACCCGCAGCAGGGCATGGCCAACGCCGAAGCCGGCCTCAAGCGCATCCTCGGCCACGCCGAGAAACGCGGCGTGGTGCTGGTGATGGAGCTGCTGAACTCCAGGGTCGATCATCCCGACTACCTGTGCGACCACTCCGACTGGGGCGTGGCGCTGTGCCAGCGGCTGGGCTCGGACAATTTCGGCCTGCTCTACGACATCTACCACATGCAGATCATGGAGGGCGACATCATCGCCACCATCGGTCGGCACCACGCCCACTTCAAGCACTACCACACCGCAGGCGTGCCTGGCCGGCACGAGATCGGCGACCAGCAGGAACTGAACTATCCGGCCATCTGTCGCGCGATAGGCGACACCGATTTCGACGGGTATCTGGCACAGGAATTCATGCCTGCCGCGCCCGATCCCATTGGCTCATTGCGCGAGGCGATCCGTCTCTGCGACGTCTGAAACGATATCCACCCAGGTGATAGACCCATGGCAGATAATCATTACGACGCCATCGTTGTTGGCTCGGGAATCAGTGGCGGTTGGGCAGCGAAGGAACTGACCGAGAAAGGTCTGAAAGTTCTGATGCTGGAACGCGGGCGCAACATCGAGCACGTGAAGGACTACGTCAATGCGATGAAGGAACCGTGGGATTTCCCGCATCGCAACCGGCCGACCCAGGCGATGAAGGCGGCCTTCCCGGTGCTGATGCGCGACTACGCCCTGGCCGAGAACCTGGAAGGCATGTGGGCCGACGAACAGGACTCGCCATACATCGAAACGAAGCGCTTCGACTGGTTCCGCGGCTACCACGTGGGCGGGCGCTCGCTGATGTGGGGGCGGCAGAGCTATCGCTTTTCCGATCTGGATTTCGAGGCGAACCTCAAGGACGGCATCGCCACGGACTGGCCGATCCGCTATGCCGACATCGCGCCGTGGTACGACCACGTGGAAAAGTTCGCCGGCATCGCCGGCACGCGCGAAGGGCTGGACGTGCTGCCCGACGGTGAATTCCTGCCGCCGATCCCGCTGAACATCGTCGAGAAGGACGTGGCCGCGCGCATCCAGAAAGCCTTCGGCGGCACCCGCCACATGATCCATTCGCGCACCGCCAACATCACAAAGCCCATGCCCGAGCAGGGCCGGGTCAACTGCCAGTACCGCAACAAATGCATCCTCGGCTGCCCGTTTGGCGCCTACTTTTCCACCCAGGCAGCGACGCTGCCGGCGGCGATGAAGACCGGCAACCTGACACTGCGTCCGTTCTCGATCGTCAAGGAAGTGCTCTACGACAAGGACCGCAAGCGCGCGCGTGGCGTGCAGGTCCTCGACGCCGAGACCGGCCAGACCTACGAGTACACGGCCAAGGTCATCTTCCTCAATGCCTCGTCGTTCAATTCGACCTGGTTGCTGATGAACTCGGCAACCGATGTCTGGGAAGGGGGCCTGGGGTCCTCGTCCGGCGAGCTGGGGCACAACGTGATGGACCATCACTTCGGTGCGGGCGCGTCGGGGCGCGTTGAGGGCTACGACGACAAGTACTACTTCGGCCGCCGCCCCTGCGGCTTCTATATTCCGCGCTTCCGCAACGTGGCGTCAGACAAGCGTGGCTACCTGCGCGGGTTCGGCTACCAGGGCGGCGCCAGCCGCAACGGCTGGTCGCGCGAGATTGCCGAGCTGAACATCGGCGCCGACCTGAAGGAGGCGTTGAGCCTGCCGGGTGACTGGCGCATCGGCATGACCGGCTTCGGCGAAATGCTGCCGCACCACGACAACACGATCCGCCTGGACCACGAGCGCAAGGACAAGTGGGGGCTGCCGGTGCTGGCGATGGACGTGGCGATGCGCGAGAACGAAAAGGCGATGCGCAAGGACATGGCCGCCGATGCGGCCGAGATGCTGGAAGCGGCCGGGGTCAAGGACGTGGAGATGCACGACAACGACTACGCCCCGGGCAAGGGCATCCACGAAATGGGCACCGCGCGCATGGGGCGTGACCGCAGGACGTCGGTACTGAACGCGCACAACCAGGTCTGGGATGCGCCCAACGTCTATGTCACCGACGGTGCCTGCATGACCTCCAGTGCCTGCGTGAACCCTTCGCTGACCTACATGGCGCTGACCGCGCGGGCGGCCGATCACGCGGTGCGCGAACTGAAAGCGGGGAATCTGTGATGGACCGCCGTGAACTGTTGAAGATGATTGTCGCCGCCACTGGTGCGGCCATGGTCGGCCTGCCTGCGCTGGCCAGCGGCAAGCTGCCAGCGGCCGCGGCGGGCGTGCCCTTCACCGACGCCGAGATCGCCACGCTCGATGAGATCGCCGAGACCATCCTGCCACGCACGCAGACGCCGGGTGCGAAGGACGCAGCCACGGGCGCCTTCATGGCGCGGTTCGTGACCGACTGCTACACCGCACGGCAGCAGGCCACGTTCCGCGCCGGCCTGGCCGACATCGAAAAGCGCGCCGGCGGCAGCTTCGTCGCCCTTGCACCCGAGGCGCGCACCGGACTGCTGCGCACGCTGGATGCCGAAGCCCGCAGGCGCGCCGTCGAGGTGAGCGAAACCGGTACCGCCGAGACCGCGAAGGCGATGCCGCATCCGTTCACCATGATCAAGCAACTGGCCATCTTCGGCTTCTTCACCTCAAAACAGGGCGCGACCGAAGTGCTGAAGTACGTCGCCGTGCCCGGACGCTACGATGGCGACATGGCCTACGCGCCAGGCACGCCGGCCTGGGCCACCAGCTGATGGAGCATGACAGGATGATCAGATCTTTCTTGATGGCCGCAGGCGTGCTGGCGGCGGTGCCGGCGTTCGCGCAGGCCGGCGCCGAGCGCGACCCGACAAAGACCGAGGTATGGGCAGCGGTGCCTGCCGTCGCAACCCCAATTGGCGCGGCGCCGTCCGATGCGGTCGTGTTGTTCGATGGCAAGGATGTGTCCGCCTGGGAGGCCGAGCAGGGTGGCCGCGTGCCGTGGACAGTGGCCAACGGTGCGATGACCGTGGTGCCGGGCAGCAAGGGCATCCGCACCCGGCAGCATTTCTGCGACATGCAGTTGCACGTCGAGTGGCGCAGCCCCACCGAAACGAAGGGTTTCCAGGGCCAGGACCGTGGCAACAGCGGCATCTTCCTGCAGGAGCGCTACGAGCTGCAGGTGCTCGACAGCCACGACAATCCGACCTACGCCAACGGCCAGGCCGGTTCGATCTACAAGCAGGCCATGCCGCTGGTGAATGCCTCGCGCGCGCCGGGCCAGTGGCAGGCGTACGACATCATCTGGAAGGCGCCGCGCTTCTCGGCCGGTGGCGGGCTGACCTCACCGGCGCGCATCACCGTGCTGCATAACGGCGTGCTGGTGCAGAACGACACCGTGCTTGCAGGCCTGACCGAATACATCGGTGCGCCGTCGTACTCGCCACATGGATGCGCGCCGCTGTATCTGCAGGAACACGCGTCCAAGGTCAGCTACCGCAACATCTGGGTGCGCGAGCTGTAACGCCCGCGCCTACTTCGCCAGGAAGCTGGCGATGTCATCGATCTCCTGCGCAGACAGGTGCGAGAAGGGTGGCATCAGCCCGCCGCCCTTGCTGATCTTTTCCTTGATCTGGGCAGGCGGCAGCCGCTTGCCGATGTCGGTCAGCGCAGGGAACGCGCCGGGCATGCCCGCACGGTCCGCGCCGTGGCAGGCCACGCAGTTGGTCGCGTACAGCTTGGCACCGGCGGCGGGATCTTCCTTGCACCAGGCAGGGAGCGCAGCGGTCGCCGTGCACAGGGTCAGGGCCAGGGTCAGGACGGTTTTCAAACGAAGCTCCTTGGCGGGCTAGCGCGAAGCGCGGGCGGGCAGGCTGACAGTGAGGTGTTTGCGCAGGTAGTCGGCGCCGGTCTGGATCACCTTGGCCGGGTCACGCGGCTGGTCGTGCTCGACGATGTACCACTTCACGCCCGCGTCGGCCGCGGCCGGCAGGATCGCGTTCCAGTCCAGCACCCCCTGGCCGACGGCGGCGAATCCGCCTTCGTCTTCGGCCTGGCCTTTGGCGGCGTTGTCCTTGGCGTGTACCGCGAACAGGCGGCCGCGGAACTTGCCCAGCATCACCGCCGGGTCATGGCCCGAACGCGCCACCCAGGCCAGGTCCAGCTCGGTCTGCAGGTCGGGGCCGGCAGCGTCGAACAACAGTTCCAGTCCGGTGCGGCCGTCGAAGTCGACCAGCTCGAAATCATGGTTGTGGTAGGCCAGGCGCATGCCCTGGGCCTGCACCTGTTTGGCGATGCGCCCCAGTTCCTGGCCCAGCGCGGTCCAGCCTGCGGCATCGCGCGGGCGGTCCTTGCTGTCCAGGTAGGGCACCACCAGCGTGGTGTTGCCGATCGCGCGGTTGAAGGCCACCGCGCCATCGAGGTCGTTGCGCAGGTCGGCCAGTGCCGTGTGCGAGGAGATCGCCTTGATTCCGTACTTGTCCAGCAGCTGCTTGAGTTCGGCGGCGCTGACGTTCTGCGTGCCCACCGTTTCCACCGCCTGCACGCCCGCGTCGTGGACGATCTTCAGTTGCTGGTCGAGCGTGCCGGCGTTGCGCAGCGTGTACATCTGCACAGCGATGGGCTTTTCAGGGCTGCGGGTTTCCGCGGCGAACGCGGGCAGGGCCGTGAACAGCAGCAGTGCCAAGGTCGCGATCCTTCCTGTTGATGCCTTCATCGGTGCATGCTCCCGGGGTTCATTCAATGGTGGTCCAGGCGCGCGACCTGGCCGATGCGATGACGCGTTCGACGATCAGCGCCGAGCGCAGGCCGTCTTCGAAGGTGGGCAGGCCCTGCGGCCGCTCGCCATCGATTGCGCGATAGGTGTCGGCGACGAACGCCTCGAAGCACTGGGCGTAGCCCTGCGCATGGCCGGGCGGCAAGGCCGAGAGCCGGCGCTGCTCGGCGCTGCCGGCGCCGGGGCCGCGCACGAAGGTCTCCTCGCGCTGGTCGGGCCGGCCGATCCACAGCCGCTCGGGATCTTCCTGGTTGAAGGCCACGCTGGCGTTGGCGCCGTCGATCTCGAACCAGAGGCGGTTGTGGCGCCCCGCCGACACCTGGCTGGCGGTCAGCGATGCCAATGTGCCGGCGCCGGTACGGAACATCGCCGTGGCCACGTCCTCGCTGGACACCGCCTGGGTCGCGCCGCCTGCCGCCGGTGTGCTGAAGCTCTGTGCGCCCCCGGCGCTGCGCTCGGCGATGACCGTCGCGAAGGCCGCGCTGACTTCGGCGAAGCGCTCGCCGCTGACCCACTCCACCAGATCGCACCAGTGCGAGCCGATGTCGGCGAACACGCGCGAGGTGCCGCCCAGCACCGGGTCGACGCGCCAGTTGTTGCTGGCAGGGTCCAGCAACCAGTCCTGCAGGTAGCTGCCGTGGATCAGATGCAGGGGGCCGATGTCGCCGGCGGCGATGCGCACGCGCGCTTCCCGCACCACCGGGTGGTAGCGATAGACGAACGGCACCGTGGCCACCAGCCCGCTGGATGCGGCCTGCGCGGCCAGCGCCTGCGCATCGGCCAGGGTGGTGGCCAGCGGCTTTTCGCAGACCACGTGCTTGCCGGCGGCCAGTGCGGCCTGTGCCATGGGTCGGTGCAGGTGATTGGGCGTGCACACATGCACGACCTGCACCTGCGGATCGGCAACCACGTCGTCGATATCGCGGTAGGCGCGCGCAACATTCCACGCCTGCGCCACATCGCGCGCGCGCTGCGGCGTGGACGCCGCTACGCCGCGCACTTCGGCACCGGCCAGCAGGGCGGCGCGGCGATGCACCGCTGCGATCATGCCGGTGCCGACGATGGCGATTTCAAGCTTGGGCATCGACGGCGCTCCTCAGTGCGTGGTGGGCGCCGCCGCAACGGCGGGGCGGTCGCGGAACAGCAGCAGGAAGGCAATCAGCACGACCAATGCAACGCCGGCGGGGAACAGCCAGATCTGCTGCCAGTCGGGCCCTGCGGCCGTGGTGTAGTGCTCCACCACCGCGCCGGACAGGAAGGTGCCGATCAACATGCCCACGCCGTAGGTGGCCAGGGTGATGAAGCCCTGGGCGCTGCTGCGCGCGGCCGGGCCAGCGTGTGCATCGGTGTAGATCTGCCCGGTGACGAAGAAGAAGTCGTAGCAGATGCCGTGCAGCACGATGCCGATGACCAGCAGCGAGAAGCCGCTGCCGGCATCGCCGAAGTCAAACAGCGCATAGCGCAGCACCCAGGCGGCCATGCCCACCGCCAGCATGGTCTTCACCCCCAGCCGCACGAACAGGAACGGCATCGCCAGCATCAGCAGCACTTCGGACACCTGGCCCAGTGATTGCAGGCCGGCGGCGCCGTGCACGCCCAGATCGTTGAGGTAGGGGTTGGTGAAGTTGTAGTAGAAAGACAGCGGAATGCAGATGGCGATGGAAGCCAGGAAGAACACCAGGTAGGCGCGCGATTTCAGCAGGCGCAGCGAATCCAGGCCGAGGATCTGCCCGAGCCCGGCATCGCGCTGCTGCGCCAGCGGCGGCGTGTGCGGCAGGGTGAAGGCGTACAGGCCCAGCACCAGCGATGCCACTGCTGCCATCCGGAACGTCAGTTCAAGCCGGTGCGCCTGTTCCCAGCCCAGCCAGCCGATCAGCACGCCGGCGATGATCCAGCCGATGCTGCCGGCCACCCGCACCAGCGGGAACTGCTTTTCCGGCGACTGCATGTGCCGCATCGCCACGCTGTTGGCCAGCGCCAGCGTGGGCATGAACAGCAGCATGTAACCCATCACGCAGGCGGAGAACATGCCGAAGCTGGTGGCCGTGGAGGCCAGCCACATCAGCACCGCGCCGGCCAGGTGCAGCACCGCCAGGATGCGCTGCGCGGCGAAGTAGCGATCGGCGATCAGGCCGACCAGGAAGGGGGCGACGATCGCACCGATCGACTGGCTGAGAAATGCGGTGGCCACCTGGCTGGCGCTGGCCTGCAGCGGGCCCTGCACCAGGTAGGTGCCGAGGGTCACGAACCACGCTCCCCAGATGAAGAACTGCAGAAACATCATCGCGCCCAAGCGCGACATGGCGTGCGTCATGGCTTGCCCTCCCGGGGCGGTGTCGGCTCAGATTCCCAGCATGCGGTTCAGTGATGCGGCGTCGGTGCCACTGTCGGCGAAGTCATCGAAGGCGCGCTCGGTCACCCGGATGATGTGGTCGCGGATGAAGGCGGCGCCCTCCCGTGCGCCGTCCTCGGGGTGCTTCAGGCAGCACTCCCATTCCAGCACCGCCCAGCCGGGGAAGTCGTACTGCGCGAACCTGGAGAAGATGCCCTTGAAGTCGACCTGGCCATCGCCGAGCGAGCGGAACCGGCCCGGACGGTCGATCCAGTCCTGGTAGCCGCCATACACGCCGCTGCGGGCACTAGCGTGGTATTCGGCGTCTTTCACGTGGAAGATGCCGATGCGCGCGTGGTAGCGGTCGATGAAGCCCAGGTAGTCCATCTGCTGCAGCAGCAGGTGGCTGGGGTCGTACAGGATCTTCGCGCGGGGGTGGTGGTCGACCACGTCGAGGAAGCGCTCGAAAGTTGCCCCGTCGTGCAGGTCTTCGCCCGGATGGATCTCGAAACACAGGTCCACGCCGCAGGCATCGAAGGCATCCAGGATCGGGCGCCAGCGGCGGCCCAGTTCGGCGAAGGCTGCGTCCACCAGACCGGCCGGGCGCTGCGGCCAGGGATAGAGGTAGGGCCAGGCCAGGGCGCCGGAGAAGGTGGCGTGTGCGGTCAGCCCCAGGCGCTGGCTGGCCTGGGCCGCCAGCAACAGCTGATCGACGGCCCAGGCCTGGCGGGCGGCAGGATCGCCGCGCTGCGCGGGCGGTGCGAACCCGTCAAACAGAGTGTCATAGGCGGGGTGGACGGCGACCAGCTGGCCCTGCAGGTGGGTCGACAGTTCGGTGATCTGCAGACCGTGCCCGGCCAGCATGGCCGCGACATCGTCGCAGTAGGCCTGGCTGCGCGCTGCTTCGGCCAGATCGAACAGGTGGGGCGCGGTGGTGGGCACTTGTACGCCAGAATAGCCCAGGCCCGCGGCCCATCCGGCCAGCGTGTCCAGCCGATCAAAAGGAGCGTTGTCGCCGATGAACTGCGCCAGGAAAAGCGCCGGACCCTTGAGCGTCTTCAAGGTGATTCGCCCTAGATGCAATCGATTGCATTACCCTAGCATGGGCTTTCCGCAGACCCGTTGTGCAGTGCACAGCCGCAACCAGAGCTGACACCATGGCCACCATCTACGACATCGCAAAGCACGTGGGCGTGTCCGCCGGCACGGTGTCGCGGGCCTTGTCGCGGCCGGACAAAGTGCTGCCCGCCACCCGGGCGCGCATCGAGCAGGCCGCCGCCAAGCTGGGCTACGTGCCCAACACGGTGGCCCGAACGCTGAAGACCCAGCGCAGTGGCAAGATCCTGGTCACCGTGCCGGACATCGCCAATCCGTTCTTCGCGCAGATCCTGCAGGGTGCCGAAGATGCGGCGCAGGCCGCCGGCTACGCCGTGCTGCTGGGTGATACCCAGCACCAGCCCGATCGCGAGGAGCGCTACGCGCAGATGCTCCGGCGCAACGAGGCCGATGGCCTGATCGTGCTCGGCCATCGGCTGCCGCCCACCGCGCGCGAGATCGTGCAGGCGCTGGGCGTGGCCGCGCCGGTGGTCAATGGCTGCGAATTCGATCCCGCGCTGGGCATTCCCAGCGTGCATATCGACAATGCCGCCGCTGCGCGCACGGTGATGGAACACCTGTATGCCCTCGGCCATGAGCGCATCGCCGTGGTCGGCGGCCCGCCCGACAACCCGTTGCACCAGCAGCGGCTGGAAGGCGTGCGCGCGGCGGGCAAGGCGCGCGGCCGGCTACGCGGCTTGAGCGTCGTACCCGGTGATTTCTCGCTGGAGTCCGGTCATGCGGCGGCCACGGCACTGCTCGCGCGTCCGCTCGCACCGACCGCGGTGTTCTGCTTCAGCGACCAGATGGCGCTGGGTGCGCTTTCTGCATGCCGCGATCTCGGCATCCGCGTACCGGACCAGGTGTCCATCGTCGGCTTCGACGACCTGGCATCGTCGCGCTTCCTGACCCCGCCGCTGACCACCATCCGCCAGCCGATGCGGGACATCGGGGCGCGCGCGGTCACCCTGCTGCTGGCCATCATCGATCGCGTCGATGTTCCCTTGCAGCAGACGCTGGATTTCATGCTGATGCTGCGGGGATCGACGGCCGCCCCGGCCAGCGGCTGAGCGGCGGCCGCAGGGCAGCGCGCGCGGTTACTTCAGGTGCGCCTGTGCGCAGGCCAGCACGTGGTTGTAGTCGCTGGACATGCACTGGTAGAAATCGCGCTGGCCACCGCTTGCAGCTTCGCAGTCGGCTTCGGTGATCTGCGGCAGCAGTTCGCGCATCGGCGCGGCCATGGCCTCGTACTTCGCCGCATCGATGTAGCCGCCGGCGGCGTTCTTTGCCCCCACCTCCAGCATGGTTTCCAGCCCGTAGCGCGCGTTCTCCACCGCCTTCGGGCAGAAGAGCTCGACGTCGCTGCGCTGCACCTTCAGCAGTTCGCGGGCGATGGCTTCCACGTCGGCCTGCACCTGCGGCGGTACGGGCGTGGTGTCGGCGGCGAAGCTGCTGCCGGCGGCGAGCGCAAGCAGGGGGATGCACAGCAGGCGGTACATGGGGCGTCCTTGCGGCAGGGTGGGGCGCCAGTGTGCGCCGGCCGTGCCTGCACAATCCACTACCATGGGCCACCCCGCCGGAATGCACCGCCATGAACGACGCCGTCCTTGCCCTGCCCAAGCCCCCCGCCGCGCGCATCGCCGCCTGGCTGTTGATGTTGCTGGGCATGTGGCTGGCACTGAAGCTGGGCTTGGTGGTCACCCTGCTGTCGGGCCTGCTGGTGTTCCAGCTGACCCACGTGCTGGCCAATACCGTGGAAGGCAAGCTGCCGCCGGGCCGCGCACGCGCCTTCGCGGTCATCCTGCTGTCGGCGGTCATCATCGGTGCGCTGGTGCTGGCCGGAATCGGCGTGGCCTCGTTCTTCCGCAACGAGACCGGTGGCCCGGACGTGCTGCTGGCGCGGCTGATGGACATCCTCAACACCTCGCGCCACCAGGTGCCCGCGCTGCTGCAGCCCTACATTCCCGAAGACCTGACCCGGCTGCGCGAGGCGCTGAACGAATGGGCCGCCGAACACCAGCGGCAGCTGGGCGTGGCCGGTACGTCGGTGGTGCAGGTGGGCGTGCGCGTGCTGATCGGCATGGTGCTGGGCGCGATGATCGCCCTGTACGACGAGCTGCCGCTGCCGAAGATGGGCCCGCTGGCGCAGGAACTGGTCGGCCGCACCACGCGCCTGGCGGTGGCCTTCCGCCAGGTGGTGTTCGCCCAGGTGAAGATTTCGCTGCTCAACACGGTGTTCACCGCGGTGTTCCTGCTGGGCGTGCTGCCGCTGTTCGGCGTGCACCTGCCGCTGTCGAAGACGCTGGTGCTGATCACCTTCCTGGCCGGCCTGCTGCCGGTGGTGGGCAACATCATTTCCAACACCGTCATCACCATCGTGGCGCTGTCGGTGTCGTTCTACGTGGCGGTGGCGGCGCTGCTGTACCTGATCGTCATCCACAAGCTGGAGTACTTCCTCAACGCGCGCATCGTCGGCGGTGAAATCCAGGCCCGTGCGTGGGAACTGCTGCTGGCGATGCTGGTGATGGAAGCGGCCTTCGGCCTGGCTGGGCTGGTGGCCGCACCGGTGTTCTATGCCTACGTGAAGCGGGAGCTGCTGGACCAGCGCTGGATCTGATTCTGGTCTGGCGGGCGCGTGAAATCCGCCGCGACGGACCTGCACGCCCGCCTTACCTGCGCGGGCGGACGCTGGCCGCAGACCCCAGGAGACCGAACCATGACCACGCTGACCCTGCCCGAACTGGCGAAGAAAATGGCTGGCATCGATTTTGCGATGCTGCAGACCCATGCCGCCGGCGAGATCGATGGCCGCCCGATGAGCAATAACGGCGACGTGGACTACGACGGCGACAGCTGGTTCTTCGCGCTGGAAAGCACGGACATGGTGCGCCAGATCGAAACCGACCCGAAGGTCGCGCTGGGTTTCACCGGCAGCAAGTCACTGCTGGGAAAGCCGCCGCTGTTCGTGCACGTGAAAGGCCGCGCCTCCATCATCCGCGAACGCGCGGTGCTGGCCGAACACTGGGTGAAAGACCTGGAGCGCTGGTTCGAGCAGGGCGTGGACACGCCGGGACTGGTGCTGATCCACGTGCATGCGCAGCGCATCCACTACTGGGACGGCGAAGACCAGGGCGAGCTGGTGGTCTGAACGCCCGCGGGTAGCGCCGGGCCATGCCCGGCGGCTCAGCCAGCCACCGTCGCGCCCCCATCCACCCAGTCCGCCAGCTCCGGCGCCAGCGCATGTTCCACTGCACGGCGCAGCAGGGCCGGCGCGATGTAGTGGCGGTGCACGCTGTCGCGCCATGTACAGGCGCCCGAACCGGTTGTGGGTCTGCACGCGCGAGCCCAGGCTGACCTGCACGCTGCCATCGTCGGCCAGCTGCACGCGCACGCTGCTGCGGAAACGCAG
This sequence comes from Stenotrophomonas sp. B1-1, assembly GCF_010894375.1. Classification (NCBI taxonomy): domain Bacteria; kingdom Pseudomonadati; phylum Pseudomonadota; class Gammaproteobacteria; order Lysobacterales; family Lysobacteraceae; genus Stenotrophomonas; species Stenotrophomonas sp. B1-1. The sequence continues at coordinate 87,224 of NZ_JAAIUZ010000017.1, forward strand.
GTGGCGATCATCGGCACCCAGCAGTACTTCGGCGCTGCGGTCCTGCGCATCCACCGTTGCATCCAGCACCGGGAAGCGGCCGGCGAACAGTCGGCTGCGATCGGTGGACAACAGCGACGACACCGGGCAGCCCAGCGGCGAGGTACGCAGGCGCAGCGGCGCCACCAGACGGTTGCGCAGGGCCATCAACTGGCCCACGCCGCCTGGAGGATTGCGAAGGAAGCCGTCCAGTACATCGGCCAGCAGGGTCGATGCCGAGCGTCCCGCACATTGTTCGGGGCGCAGCTGCAGCACGGCCAGATCGTGGTAATCGCTGTGGGGCAGGGCGCGGTACAGCATGCCCTGCGTTGCCGGCGCGGCATGCTGCACCGGATAGCGCGGCGTGCTGCGTTCGACGAACCCCCGCAGCGGGCGCAGGTTGATCCGACGCAGTGGTCCCAGCAGCGCACGGGTCTGCGCGCACAGCCGCGCACACACGCTGGGCGGCGCGGCCTGCAGTGACAACTGCAGCAGGGGCGCGCTGGCCAGTGTCGCGGCGGTGGGCCAGCAGGCCTGCGGCAATACGTCGGTCAGGCTGGGGATGTCGGCCTGGTTGGCCTGCACCTGGGCGCGGGTGGCATCGCTCATCGCGCCGGCCAGTTCATTGCTGTGGCACGACAGCGCGAACAGTGCCGGGTGTGCCCGGTGGCTGGACGCGAACTGATGCCAGGTACCGCCACCGAAGCGCACGGTGAACAGGCAATCGGGTGGAATGCGGATGCGCCGCAGGCTGCGCTGGAAGCTGGCCGGATCGGTGGCGATCTGCGCATCGCTGGCGGTGGCAAAGCGCAGCTCCGCGCCAGCGCTGCCCGCAATGGCGGTGAACATGCGCGGGCCGACATGGCGGTGGAACGGGTGGCCGCCGGCACCCACCACGAAGCTGTACAGCGATGACGCATCACCATGCTGCAGGTGCATGCCGCCCAGCCGTGCCGACGGTTCATCCAGCGCATCGATGAAGGCCGGATGGTGGCGCTGGCGTTGCCCGGCGTCGTTCACCAGCGCATCGCCGGCACCGATGCCGAGCTGGGCGATCAGCATCACCTCGATGGGTCCTGCGCCTTCCTGGGCGGGCAGCTGGACACCTGGAAACGAGCGGCTGTTGCGGGTCGAACCAGGCATCGTCGTGCTCCTATCAGCGGGCAGGGGACTTGCGGCGTGCGCGGGCTTCGCGCTTCAGCGGGCCACCGACCGGACACACTTCGGCCGCCCAGGAAAACAGGGTGTTGGCCAGGCGCTCGGGCACCTGGCGGAAGTACACGAACTGCCCGCGCTTCTCGCGTTCGATCAGGCCGGCGTCTTCCAGGATGCGCAGGTGGCTGGACAGCGCCGGCTTGCTGAAATCGAAGCGCTCGGCCAGCTCGCCCGCGCTCAGTTCGCCGGCACTGAGGTAGGCCAGGATCTGCCGGCGGGCGCCGGAAGCGAGGGCTTCGAAGATGCGGTCCATAGGGCGTTAATTAACTAATTCGTTAATTGATGATCCTGCGCGGCCGCGGCGGTGTCAAGCCTGCGCCGCCATTGCACTGCGCCCCCGGCTTTTGCCATCCTCCCCGCAGTTTTCCGATGATGGAGTTGCGATGCGCCCGGTGCCCTGGTTGATGGCGGGTCTGTTGCTGCCCGCGCTGGCCGCGGCGCAGCCGGCGCGCGCGCCGAAGGAGGCGGCGGCAACCCAGGACCCCTTCAGCGAACTGTTCGACACGGCCTGCATGCAGCACATCGGCGCGCCGGCCCGGCTGCAGGCGCTGATGGATGCCAACGGCCTGAGCCCGCTGCCGCCGGCCGAGGCCGCCACGCTGCTGCAGGGGCAGGGCGGGGTGGCCTGGATGGTGCCGCTGGCCAGTGGCCGCTACGCGGTCAGCTGGGCCGACGATGGCACCTGCACGGTGTATGCGGAGAAGGCCGAACCAGCGGTGGTGCAGAAGGGCTTTGCACGGCTGATGCAGGCCGCGCCAAAGCCGCTGCAGGTGCGCTCGCTGCCCGGCCGCGGGCCGCTGTCGGCCGACCAGGTGGCGATCCAGTACGGCTGGGCCACGCCCGGGGAAAGCGCGTTGCGCGTGCGCTTCCGCCTGGTCACCCGGCAGGCCGCCGAAGCCGGCGTGCAGGCCATGGCCTCGGCCACGCCGGGCGAGGCCATGCGCCAGGACGCAACGCCGCCAGCGGTCGCCAAGTAGCGGTTCAGCCACCTCGACCCGGATGTGGTATATCGTTTATCGATAAATCCACCGGGCAGGTGATCTGCCCCACGCCGGAGGCTGCTTGACCGCTCGTTCTGCCCGCGCCCGACCTGCGCGCGGTGTGTTCACCCTGGCCCAGACCGCCGTGCAGGCGGTGCGGGCAATGTGCTGGCTGGGTATCCTGGCCGCGCTGCTGGCGGTGCCGCTGGTCGCCTACGACCGCCGCTGGCTGATGGATACCGTGCACGACGCCACGGCGGCCGCCCTGCATGGCAACGACCTGTTCCTGCTTTTCTGCCTGGGCCTGGCCACCATCGTGGCGCTGCTGGTGCTGTGCCTGGTGTTCCTGCGGCACCTGGCGCGGCTGCTGCGTTCTGCCGCGCGTGAGCGCCCGTTCAACCACGCCAACGCGCTGCGCCTGCACCGCATGGCCTGGCTGATGCTGGCCATGGAAACCCTGTCGATCATCATCGGTGCCTACGCCAGCTGGATGGGGCCGGATTTCGCTTGGATGGAAGTGGGCGGTGGCATGTCCATCACCGGCCTGCTGGCGGTGCTGATGCTGTTCGTGCTGGCGCGCGTGTTCGCCGTGGGCGCGGCCATGCGCGATGACCTGGACAGCGTGATCTGATGGGCGCGCACTGATGGCCATCATCATCACCCTGGACCGCATGCTGCAGGCGCGCGGCATGACCCTGTCCGAGCTGGCCGGGCGCATCGACATCACCCTGGCCAACCTGTCCATCCTGAAGACCGGCAAGGCCCGCGCCATCCGCTTTTCCACCCTGGATGCGATCTGCCGCGAGCTGCAGTGCACGCCGGGTGACCTGCTGGGGCACGACCCCAGCCAGGCCCAGCAGGACGACTGAGCGCTGATGTTTCTTCCCTTACTACTGAACAAACGGAACTGAAATGGAATGGTTGGCTGACCCCTCGATCTGGATGGGCCTTGCAACCCTGATCGTGCTGGAAATCGTGCTGGGCATCGACAACCTGGTGTTCATCGCGATCCTGGCCGACAAGCTGCCCCCGCACCAGCGCGACCGCGCACGGGTGATCGGCCTGGCCCTGGCCCTGCTGATGCGCCTGGTGCTGCTGGCGGCGCTGTCGTGGATCATGAAGTTGACCGAGCCGCTGCTGGTGCTGTTCGAGCACAGCTTCTCCGGGCGTGACCTGATCCTGCTGGGCGGTGGCCTGTTCCTGCTGTTCAAGGGCACCATGGAACTGCACGAACGGCTGGAAGGCCGCCAGCACCACGACGATGGCAAGAAGGTCTACGCCAGTTTCGCCATGGTGGTGGCGCAGATCGTGGTGCTCGATGCGGTGTTCTCGCTGGATTCGGTGATCACCGCCGTCGGCATGGTCGACAATCTGGGCGTGATGTACGCCGCGGTGACCATCGCCATGGCGCTGATGCTGCTGGCCAGCAAGCCGCTCACCCGCTTCGTCAACAAGCACCCCACCGTGGTGGTGCTGTGCCTGGGCTTCCTGCTGATGATCGGATTCAGCCTGGTGGCCGAAGGCCTGGGCTACAAGATCCCCAAGGGCTATCTGTACGCGGCTATCGCGTTCTCGATCCTGGTGGAAGCCTTCAACCAGTGGGTGCGTTTCAACCGTGAGCGCAACGAGCGCCGCCAGCCGTTCCGCCAGCGCACCGCCGACGCCGTGCTGCGCATGCTGGGGGCGCGCCCGGCCAACGGTCACGACGACGGCCACGGCGAGGAAGAACATGCCGACGAGGAGCGCCTGCAGCCGGCCGAGCACGAGATGATCCGCAGCGTGCTGGGCCTGGCCGATCGCCCGGTGTCCAGCGTGATGACCGTGCGTGCCGATGTGCAGTGGATCGACCTGGCCCGTGGCCACGAGGATGTGGTGGCGCGCCTGGTGGCGTCGCCGCATACCCGACTGCTGGTGGGCGAGGGCGACCTGGACAGCCTGCGGGGCGTGGTGCAGAGCCGCGACCTGCTGGCCGACCTGCTGCAGGGCCGTCCCTTGCAGCTGGAAGCCAACCTGCGCGCGCCGCAGTACGTGCTGTCCAGCGCCAGTGCATTGCAGGCGCTGGAGCTGATCCGCCAGCACCCGGTGCCGCTGGCGGTGGCGGTGGACGAGTACGGCAGCGTGGAAGGCCTGGTGACCGCCAATGACCTGTTGGCGGCCATTGCCGGCGATCTGGCCGACACCCAGGACGAGCGCTACGGCGTAGTGGCGCAGGGCGAGCACGAATGGGAGGCCGATGGCGCGCTGACCCTGGATGACCTGCAGCGGATGACTGGCGTGGCCCTGCCGCGCAGCGCCGACTACATGACCATTTCCGGCCTGGTTCTGGACCAGCTGGGGCGCCTGCCCGACGTGGGCGACAGCGTGGACGTGGCCGGTTTCCGCATCAGCGTGCTGGCCATGGAAACCCGCCGCATCGCCCGCCTGCGCATGCAGCGTCTGGCGTCGTAACGCGCGGAGATTTCTCCTACCTTTTGCAACCTTGGTCGGTCACCATGGCCGCCCCACGTTCTGGATTCACGTTGTGCTGAGTACTGTTGGTTTGTTGATGGGCCTGTACGTGGCCTGGCGCCTGTTCTGGCCGCTGCGGCTGCCGCTCTGGGCCAAGGCGCTGTTGTCGCTGCTGCTGGTGGCGCTGGCGGTGCAGCTGCGCATTGTTGCCACCTTCTGGGGCACGATGGCCTCGCCGGAAATTCCCAAGCTGGCCATCGCCGTGCTGGCCACCGGTTCCACCGCCGTGCTGCTGCTGGCGCTGGCCCTGCTGGTGATGGATGCGGGCCTGCTGCTGTCGCGCCTGCTGCGCTGGCCGCGCGTGGTGACAGCGCTGCGCGCCCGCATGCTGCGGCCGCTGGCGGCCGGCCTGGCCCTGCTGCTCAGTGGTTACGGTGTCAGCCAGGGCATGGCGGTACCCAAGGTGCGGCAGATCGAAGTGAACATCGCCGGGCTGCCGGCGGCGTTCGACGGCTACCGCGTACTGCAGCTCACCGACATCCACGCCAGCCGCCTGCTGACCGGCGACTGGGTGCGCCGGGTCGTGGCCGAGAGCAATGCGCTGAAGCCGGACCTGATCGTGATCACCGGCGACCTGATCGATGGCACCGTGGCCGCGCGTCGCCATGATTTCCAGCCGCTGGGTGAACTGCAGGCCCCCGACGGGGTGATCGCCATCACCGGCAACCACGAGTACTACGCGCAGTACCGCGAATGGATGCAGGCGTTCCGCGCGCTGCACATGCAGGTGCTGGAAAACAGCCATACCCAGGTGCGTCGTGGCGATGCGGCGATCACCATCGCCGGTGTCACCGATCCGGTCGCGGCCCGCTACGGCCTGCCGCTTCCCGATCTGGACGCCGCCCTGGCCGGTGCCGACCCGGCCGCGCCGGTGATCCTGCTGGACCACCGCCCGCGCAACGCGCGCGAAGCGGCAGAGCGCGGCGTGCAATTGCAGTTGTCCGGACACACCCATGGCGGCCAGATCATCGGCATGGACCAGCTGGTGAAGCGCGCCAACGGTGGCTACGTGTCGGGTCGCTACGCGGTCAATGACATGACCCTGTACGTCAGCAACGGCGCCGGCCTGTGGGCGGGCTTTCCCGCGCGCATCGGCGTACCCTCGGAAATCACCCTGATCACCCTGCGCAAGGGGGCGGACCCCCTGGCCAAAGGCCAAGGGCTCTGACCCATCGCCAGACAGCCCGGGGTCGGATCCCTTGGCAACGCCAAGGGCTCTGACCCCAAGGACCCGCACACCACGGCACCCATGGCCCACCCCCGCGCCCCGCTGGAACGACTGATCCGCGCCAACGCCGATGAGATCAACCGGCTGCAGCGATCGCCTATCGCGCCGCGCGGTTGAGTACGGGCATTGGGGTCAGATCCCTTTGCCACCGGCAAAGGGCTCTGACCCCCGGTCCGTCACGCCGCCCGCAACGGGCGCGCACGCGCACTGCGCTTCAGTGACTGCCCACGCTTGGCGATGGCGCGCACCACGAAGGCAGTGAACAGCAGTGCCGACGGCACGGCGTACCAGAAGTTGGCCGGTACGCGCTTGAAGTACGAGTAGGTGAACACTGCGGCGATGATCCACATGCCGGTGGTGTGCAGGCGTCGCCATGCAGTGGGCCCCATGCGCCGGGCGATGCCGCGGTGCGAGGTGATCGCCAGTGCCAGGATCGCCACGTAGCCCACCGTGCCGGGCAGGTTGGCCAGGGCCGAGCGCGCCGGCCAGAACGCCGGGTTCAGAATGCCGAACGTGGTGATCGCCACGGCATGCAGCAGGTGCGAGAACGCGAACGACAGGCCGATGATGCGGCGCTCGCGCAGCAGGAAGTGGGTGGTTGGTCCGGGCAGCAGGCTGGCGAACGATGACGCGGTGAACGCGGCCAGGAACAGCACGAACGAGGTGCGTGCGGTCACCCGGATGGCCGCGCGACTGCCCTCCACCACGTCGGGTTGCAGGGCGAATGCGGCCATTGCGAAGGCGATCAGCACCACGGCGATGGCCACGAACAGGCGCCAGCCGTGCAGGAAGGAAGGGGTTGAAGCAGCCATGGTCAGACCTCGATGAAGGAAGAAGGGAAGCGCGGCCGGTGGCCGCAGGGTTCAGGCGCTGCGCGCGGCGACCAGCACGCCGGCCGCGCACAGGGGGGCGAGCAGCGGTGCGGTGGCGGCCTGCAGTTCGCCGCGGTCGACACCGTGCACATCGGCCAGCACCTGCAGTGCCTCATCCACGCGCGCACCGTCATTGCCCAGTGCGGTCAGCAGGGCGTAGGCCAGCGGTGCCAGCACCTGCGTGTGCAGGCTGAAATCGGCGTGGCGATGCAGCAACAGCAAGGTCGGTGCCGCCTCGGGCCGCGTGGTCAGCGCCTCGTCCTGGTGCACCGGCCACTGGTAGCCCAGCACGCGCACGTGTGTGGACAGTGCAAGCACATGCGTGCCCGTTACGGCCTGTTCGAGCGCCTGCCCGGGATCGCGTGCCTCGATATGCAGCGCCTGCTGCGTGCTTTCGTAGTGCGCCAGTTCTGCGGCCCAGCCTGGCAGTGCCAGCGTGTCCTGCATTGCCAGCCAGGCGGCGAACTCGCCGGCAATCTGCGGGAACAACGGGGTATGGCAGGCATGGCGGGCGTAGTAATGCTCGACCATGCCGCGCCAGCGTGGCCCGCCCAGGTGCTGCTGCAGGCGCGGCAGGCTGCCGGCCAGCAGGCTGTCCAGGCTGTCGATGCACAGGCGGCGATAGACCGCCAGTCGCCGCGCGTCGATGCCCGCCGGTGCCGGCGTGGACGGGTCACGCACATGCCCGGCCCAACGCTGCTGCAGGGTGGCCAGTGTCTCAGCCATGGGCCACCTCGGGCTGCAGCACATCCACCTGGGCCTGGCGGATCTGTTCCACCTCAGCCAGCAGCTCGGCCAGCGGCGGAAAATTGAAATCGCGTTCCAGCAGGGTGGGTCGCACGCCAACACGCGCATACGCCTCGCGCAGCAGCGCCCACACCACGCCTTTCACCGGCGCGCCATGGGTGTCGATCTTGAAGCCGTCGTCTTCGTCGAAGTGCCCCGCTACATGCAACGACGCCACGCGGTGGGCCGGTACACGGGCCAGGAAATCGAAGGCGTCGTAGCCGTTGTTGCAGGCGTTGACGAATACATTGTTCACGTCCAGCAGCAGGTCGCAGTCGGCTTCGTCCAGCACGGCATTGATGAAGTCGATCTCGCTCATGTCCGCGCCAGGCACGACGTAGTAGGAAATGTTTTCCACCGCGATGCGCCGCCCCAGCATGTCCTGCACCTGGGCGATGCGACCGGCGACGTGGTGCACCGCTTCGGCAGTGAAGGGCAGCGGCAGCAGGTCGTAGACATGGCCGCCGGCGGCGCAGTAGCTCAGGTGTTCGCTGTACAGCTGCACCTGGTGCAGATCGAGGAAGGCGCGGGTCTGCGCCAGCAGGATCTGGTCCAACGGGTCCGGCCCACCCAGCGACAACGACAGGCCATGGCAGGTCAGGCGATGGCGTTCGCTCAGCTGGCGCAGCGCGGCACCGTGGGCGCCGCCCACGCCAATCCAGTTATCCGGCGAGACTTCCAGGAAATCGATGGCATCGGCCGGCATCGCCAGCAGTTCATCGATCAGGCCGCGGCGCAGGCCAAGACCGGCGCTGGCAGGGGGCAGGGGCGTGTGCATGCGCTTACTCCAGGGCAAGGGCGCCGCCGTTGCGGCGGCGCCGGGTGGGGGGCAATCAGTCGTTGACGCGCGAGAACAGACCCTTCGGCATCGGCTTGCCGTGGGCGGTGTAGACGCTGCGCAGGTAGTCGTGTGCTTCCTGTTCGCTGATGTAGCCATCGTGGTTGGTGTCGATGCGATCGAACTCGGCGGCGCGCTCGCCGGCCACGGCGTTGAACTCGGCCCGCGAGACGCGGCCGTCGTGGTCACGGTCGGTGCGGGCAAACGAGGCATCGCCACACTTGCCTTCACCGCACTGGCCTTCGGCCACCTTGGCCTTGCCGGCGGGTTTGCTGGTGCTGGCCTTGTTGGCGCCGCACTTGCCTTCACCGCACTTGCCTTCGGCGGCGGCGCTCATGGATACCGCGCTGATTGCCAACGGTTGGATCGCAGCGGCCTGGCCGGCCAGCAGCAGGCCACCGGCCAGGGCGATGCCGATGGCGCCGATGCGCGGCAGGCGGGAAGCAGAGGTGTTCTTGATCGAGACGGACATGGTGGTGACTCCTTGGGGTTGCACGCAGGGCGTGCGGGATGGACGCCGCATGGCGCGACGGAAAGCGAATGGGATGCGCAGTGAGTGCGCTGGATCAGGCGCTGCGGCGACGGCGCAGCGCGTAGGCCAGCAGCAGGGCCCCGCCGAGCGCGGCGCCGCCGAAACCGATGCCGGGCAGCAGCGCGGCGACGGGCAGCAGCAGGGCGATCAGGCTGGCGCCCCAGCCCAGGCCGTCATCGCCAACGGTGGCGTGCTGTCGGCCGGCCAGCAGCTGGTCCACGCTGAGTGCGCCGCCGCCGTTGAGGATCAGCGGCAGCAACATGGCCAGGAACAGCAGCGGCAGTTTGAAGTTGCCGTAGCCCTGGTCGGTGATCGCATAGCCCTGCCAGAGTTCGCCCAGGCCGTTCCACTGGTCGGGCCAATGCACGGCGGCAATGGCGACGATGGTCAGCACCCAGAAGATGTAAGCCACCGAACGCGTGGCCAGGCCCAGCAGCAACAGCACCGCACCGACCAGCTCAAGCCAGGTGGCCAACTGCCAGTTCAGCGATGCAGGCAGGGTGGAGAACGGGAACGGGAAGCGCCCGTCCAGATCGGCGAACCAGTTCTGCCCACCCAGCTTCTCGCGGCCGGATTCGAAGAATTCCCAGGCCAGCAGTGCACGCAGGGCCAGCGGCGAGAGCCAGCGGCCAACGGCATCCAGGCGGGGGGTATAGCGCGAAGCGGCGGTGCTGATCATGGAGGTGTCCTGCGGGCCAGTGGTCGATGGAGACCATTTCGAGCCACGCAGGTATCGGCAACGTGTGCCGTTGCCCGGGGTTTTGTCAGCCACTGTGGCCGCGGCAGGGGTTTCGTACAGTCCGATACAAAGACGCCGGGTCGCGTGTTCGCCGGGCGCGGCCCGGTGCTACCGGGTGGTAAAGGTTCCCCGCACGTACGCGCGATGACGCCCGGCGGCCGAATGTATCCCACTGTAGGAACCCGCCACCGCCCTACAGTCCGGTACAACTCGGCCCCGCAGCGAAACAGCGCCGATACACCCGCAGGCGGAAATGGCCACTCCCAACCCTGGAGTGCTCCCATGATCCGCACCACCCTGCTTGCCGCCGCCCTGGCCATCGCTGGCGCCGCCACCCCCGCCTTCGCCGCGCAGGCCGAAGCCGGCGCGCCCCCCACCGTCATCCTGGTGCACGGCGCCTTCGCCGATGGCTCCAGCTGGAACAAGGTCATCAGCACGCTGCACGATTGGAAGGTACCGGCAGTGGCGGTGCAGAACCCGCTCACGTCGCTGGCCGACGATGTCGCGGCCACCCGTCGTGCGATCGCCGCGGCGCCCGGCAAGGTGGTGCTGGTCGGCCACAGCTGGGGTGGCACGGTCATCACCGAAGCGGGCAACGATCCCAAGGTGCAGGCGCTGGTCTACGTGGCCGCCTTCGCACCCGATGTCGGCCAATCGTCGGCACAGCAGGGCGAGGGGTTCCCGGTGGGCCCGGGCCTGACCCGTCTGCAGGACCGCGATGGCTACCTGAGCCTGCCGGCCGATGCGATCGCCCAGGACTTCGCGCCGGACGTGATGAAGAAGACCGCTGAGCTGCTGTACAGCACCCAGGTGCCGCTGAAGTCCAGCGCCCTTGGCGAAGTCGTCACCACCGCCGCCTGGCGTGGCAAGCCGAGCTGGTACGTGCTCAGTCGCGATGACCGCATGCTGTCGCCGCAGCTGCAGGCCGCCACCGCAAAGCGCATCGGTGCACAGCTGCAGTCGGTCGGCAGCAGCCACGTGTCGCTGCTCTCGCACCCGGCCCAGGTGGCCGACACCATCCTGGAAGCGGCCGGGGTGAAGCCGGCCGAGCTGCCGCTGGCCGAGCAGGGGGGCTGAGCGATGGCCACGCTGCGCACCTACGCCCTGCCGTTGCTGCTGGCCCTGATCGGTGGCGCGGCACTGCTGCTGGTCTGGCCCAGCCCCGCCGCCGACGCGCAACCGGCCGAGCCCGTTGCCGCGGCCGGTTTCGACGGCGGCGGACCCTGGCACAACAGCCCGCCGCTGCGCCTGGAGCAGTTGCGCGGGCAGGTGGTGCTGGTCGAGTTCTGGACCTATGCCTGCAGCAACTGCCTGAACGTGGCGCCTTACGTGCACCAGTGGCACGCACGCTACGCACCGCAGGGCCTGCGCGTGGTGGGCGTGCACACGCCCGAGTTCGCCTATGAGGGACTGCAGGGCAACGTGCGCCACGCGATCCGTCGCCTGGATATCAGCTGGCCGGTGGTGCAGGACAACCAGTACCGGATCTGGAATGCATGGGGCAACCGCTTCTGGCCGGCGCTGTACCTGGTCGACCGGCAGGGCCGGGTGGTCTACCGGCACTACGGCGAAGGCGACTATGCACGTACCGAAAGCGAGATCCAGCGCCTGCTGGCCAGCCCCTGAGCCGCGCTACCATGGCCGCGCCGCGCGGCCTTTCCCTGTCTTCATCGAGAACGCCATGAACCACGTACCGCACATTCTTGTCGTCGACGATGACAGCGACATCCGGCAGATGCTGACCGACTACCTGCAGCGCAACGGCCTGCGCGTCAGCCAGGCCGACGGCGGCCGGGCCATGCGCGCGCTGATGGATACCCACGCGGTGGACCTGGTGGTGCTGGACGTGATGATGCCCGGCGAGGACGGCCTGAGCCTGTGCCGCAACCTGCGTGCGGGCAAGCATCGTGCGGTGCCGGTGGTGCTGCTGACCGCGCGCGATGATGAAACCGATCGCATCATTGGCCTGGAAATGGGTGCCGATGATTACGTGACCAAGCCGTTCTCCTCGCGCGAACTGCTGGCACGCATCAATGCGGTGATCCGCCGCACGCAGATGCTGCCGCCGAACCTGCAGGTGAGTGAAGCGGGGCGCCAGTTGGCCTTCGGCGAATGGCGGCTGGATACCACCGCACGCCATCTGCTGGATGCGCAGGACACCGCGTATCCGCTCAGCGGCGCCGAATTCCGCCTGCTGCGCGTGTTCCTGGACCATGCCAACCGCGTGCTCAGCCGCGACCAGCTGCTCAGCCTCACCCAGGGCCGCGATGCCGAACTGTTCGACCGTTCCATCGACCTGCTGGTCAGCCGCGTGCGCCAGCGCCTGGGCGATGATGCGCGCGAGCCGACCTACATCAAGACGGTGCGCAGCGAAGGCTATGTGTTCAGCGTACCGGTGCAGTTGCTGGGGCCGCAGGAATGAATGCCGTCGCGCGCCGCCTGCCGTGGCCGCGCACGTTGTCCGCGCGCCTGCTGCTGTTGCTGCTGGGTGGGCTGACCCTGGCGCACGCGCTGTCCTTCGGCCTGTTGTTCTTCGAGCGTTACCAGGCCACCCGCAGCATGATGCTGCGCAACCTGGACGAAGACGTGGCGGTGAGCGTGGCCCTGCTGGAGCACCTGCCGGCCCGTGAGCGCGCTGCCTGGGTACCGCGATTGGAGCGGCGCACGTATCGCTACCTGCTGCGCCCGGCGGCAGCGGGACCGGCGCTGGAAACCGAGCGTGCGCGCCAGGTCACCGCGATCATCGATGACAGCCTGGAACATCGCTATCCGCTGCAGGCGCGCCAGGTTGCGCGCCTGCCGGAGCGCTTCGAAGTGGAGCTGAAGCTGCACGACGGCACGCCGTTGACCATCGAAGTAACCCCTTCGGGCCTGCCGCTGGCGCGCTGGCTGCCGGCGGTGCTGCTGCTGCAGCTGGCCCTGTTGCTGGCGTGCGCGTGGTTGGCGGTGCGCCTGGCCATGAAGCCGCTGGCGCGTCTTTCGCAGGCGGTTGAACAACTGCAGCCGGGCAGTGATGCCGCGCCGCTGGCAGAGGATGGGCCGGCCGAAGTCGGCGCCGCGGCCGCGGCGCTCAATGGCCTGCAGGCACGCATCCGTGGCCATGTCAGCGAGCGCCTGCAGATTCTGGCGGCCATCTCGCACGATCTGCAGACGCCGATCACGCGCATGAAGCTGCGCGTGGAAACACTGCCGGAAGATGCCACCCAACAGCGCCTGCTGGATGACCTGGACCACCTGGGGCAACTGGTGCGCGAAGGCGTGGCCTATGCACGCAGCAGCCATGTGGCCAGCGGCGCGCCGGTGGCGATGGATCTGGGCGCGTTCCTGGCCAGTGTGGTGGGCGACTATGAAGACATGGGCAAGCCGGTTACGGGTGGCGCGCCCGCGGGCCTGACCGTGCAGACCTGGCCGCAGCCGCTGCGGCGGGTGGTCGGCAACCTGGTCGACAACGCAGTGCGCTATGCCGGCAGCGCCGAGATCGACGCGGGGCGCGATGCGGCGGGCAAGGTGTGGATCGCCGTGTCCGACCGCGGCCCCGGCATTCCCGAGGCCGAACTGCAGGCGGTACTGGCGCCGTTCCATCGCCTGGAACAATCGCGCAACCGCGATACCGGCGGCACCGGGCTGGGGTTGGCCATCGCCGTGCAGCTGGCGCAGTCGCTGGGCGGTTCGCTGCAGCTGCGCAACCGCGACGGTGGCGGCCTGCAGGCTCTGCTTCAGCTGCCGGGGTGAAGAGCAGGGGTCAGATCCCTTTGCCAACGGCAAAGGGCTCTGACCCCGGTGCACTGCGCCGTCACTGCGCGCGTGACACCCTGCCGCCATGAATGAGATGACGGCGGCGCGGCGGCGTTCGATGTGGGTGGCTGGCCTGTCCACCGTGGTGGAGTGGTACGACTTCACCCTGTACCTGTACTTCGCCACCGTGCTGTCACGGGTGTTTTTCGGTGGCGGTGATCAGGCCATGCTGGTCACCCTGGCCGGCTTCGCGGTCTCCTATCTGATGCGTCCGCTGGGCGCCTTGTGCTTCGGCCACCTGGGCGATCGTCTTGGCCGGCGCTGGATGCTGCTGGCCTCGATGGCATTGATGGCCGCGGCGATGCTGGCCACCGCATTGCTGCCCACGGCCGCCACCGCAGGCGCTGCGGCTGGCGTGCTGTTGCTGCTCCTGCGCTGCGTGATGGCGTTCTCGGTGGGCGGCGAATACACCGGCGTGGTGGCCTATCTGCTGGAAAGCGCACCGGCGCGCCGGCGCGGCCTGGTCACCTCGTTGGCGTCGGCCGCCAGTGAGGTCGGCGCGCTGCTGGCGGTGGCGATTTCCGCGGTGACGGTGGCGCTGCTCACGCCGGCGCAGCTGGATGGCTGGGGCTGGCGCATTCCGTTCTTCGTCGGCGCCGCGCTGGCGCTGGTGATCCTGATTGCACGCTCGGGCATGCACGAGTCCCCCGAATTCGAGCGGCAGCGGCGCGAGGGCAGCATTCCGGCCACGCCGCTGCGGCACGTGCTGCGCCACCATCCTGGCGCAGTGGCGCGTACGTTCGCGATTTCCGCGCTCGGGTCGATCACCTACTACGTGGGCATCACCTATGTGCCGGCGTTCCTGCATGCGCAGGGCCACGATGAGGGCGATGCGCTGTGGTTGTCCACGGTTGCGGCGGTGGCCGTGATTGCGATCACGCCGCTGTGCGGTGCGCTGTCCGATCGTTTCGGGCGGCGTCCGCTGCTGCTGGTACTCACCGCGCTGGCGGCGCTGCTGCCGCTGTCGATGTTCGGCGCGATGGCGCAGGCCTCGCCGTTGGGCATTGCGCTGGCGGCGGTGGTGCTGGCCTGCGTGGCCGGCGGAGTGAGCGCGGTGGCCGCACCGGCCACGGCCGAGCAGTTTCCCGGCGAGGGCCGGGTGAGCGGGCTGGCATTGGGGGTGACCATGGCGACGGCGGTGTTCGGCGGGGCGACACCCTGGTTGGCGCAGTGGTGGGTGGAACGCAGCGGCTGGGCGGCGGCGCCGGGCGCGATGATCGCGTTGGTGGCCGTGGTGGTGCTGCCGGTGCTGTGGACCCTGCCCGAGACAACCCCGGGCAGGGCCAGACGCTAGGCGATCAGACCTTCAGGGTCTGCGCGATATCGTCCAGTACGGCCGCCGCATCCACGCCGATGGCGATCGACTGCAGCACGTGGCCATCCCACACGCTGGGGCCGAAGGCCAGGCCTTCCGGCTTGGGAATGGTCATGCCCCGCGCCACGCCGTCGGTGGCCACGCGCACGCTTGCGCGTTCGAACTGGAACAGCTCCGGGCGGGTCAGCGCGATGCAGGCGCAACAGTCGTGCACCACCATGCCCTTGTGCCCGGCCTGCAGGTAGAAGTCCACGTAATCCTGCGACAACGCGCGCACCAGTTCGGCATCGGCACCGCCGATGGCGGCCAGCTGGTCCAGGCCATCGCGGTCCATTTCCACGCGGGTGGTGACATCCAGGCCGATGGCGGTCACCGGCCACTGGGCGGTGAACACGATATCGGCCGCTTCGGCGTCGCCCCAGATATTGGCTTCGGCCGCCGGGGTGATGTTGCCGTTCACGTGGAAGGCGCCGCCCATCAGCACCACGCCGCGCACCAGGCCGGCGATATCCGGTGCCTGCTGCAGGGCCAGGGCCAGGTTGGTCATGCGGCCCACGGCCACCAGGGTCACTTCGCCCGGGTGCGCGCGCACCAGGTCGATGATCAGCTGGTGCGCCGGGCGCGCATCGGCGGCCACGTCCAGCGTGGCGGGCACCGGGTGGTTGCCCAGCCCGTTGTGGCCGTGGATGTGCACCGGCCAGGCCTCGGGGGTGGCCTCGGGCTGCAGCGGGCCGCCCGCGCCACGCGCGACCGGGGCGGCAAAGCCCCAGGCCTGCTTCAGGTACAGCGCGTTGTGGGTGGTCGATTCCACCGAGGCGTTGCCGAAGGTGGTGGTCACGCCCACCAGGTCGATCTGCGGGTGCTTGTGCAGGTACAGCAGGGCCAGGGCGTCATCCACGCCCGGGTCGGTATCGAAAATGACTTTCAGCATGTTGTTGTTCTTCTTCTTCCGTGTGGTGCAAGGGGGCCGGCGGACCCACGGGGCCGGGCCGGCGCGCCCTACATTGTCCCATCTTCATGACAGGCAGGGCGAACCGGCGCGGCGGTGCTATCGTCAGCGGGCATCCAGGGACGGAGTACCGCCATGAAATCCCCCGCGATCCTGCTGGCTGGGCTGCTGTGCCTGGGCGCGACCATGCCGGCATTGGCCACCTCGCTGGCGCCCAAGCCGCTGCAGCAGATGGTTGCCGAGGCCGACCAGATTGTCCGGGCCACGGTGGTGGCGGTGGAAATGGTCGATGGCAGGGGGCGGCCACTGAACGATCCAGACGCCCCTACGGGGCCGGGCGTGAGCAATGAAATCCGCCTGGTGCTGCGGGTGCAGGACGTGCTGCGCTCGCCCCGCAAGGTCCCGGGCACGATCAGGGTGCCGCTGTGGACGATGTGGCATGACAGCCTGGGTCGCGCCCGTGGCGCCTATCTGCACAGCGAAGGCATCTTCCTCCTGAAAAGCGAGCGCCATGCGCCGGTGTATCCGATGGACTTCCAGCGGCCGCTGGAGGAGCGCGCGCGGATCCAGGCACTGATGGGTGCACCATGACCGGACCAGTTCCCCCTTACGGAGACACAGCATGCTGGTGGTAACCCTGATCCTGGTCGCCCTGGTAGTGGGCTTGAACCTCGTCGCCACCTTCGTGGTACTGGGGCGCGAAGAGGTGTCGGCCGGTGGGCGGGCGGTGCAGCTGCTGCTGGTCTGGCTGCTGCCGTTGGTGGGGGCGATCCTGTGTATGGCCGCGGCCACGGCCGACGGGTCCAGCAGCCGGGCCGATGGCAGTGGCGGTGGCAGCTACGATTCCTCGGGCAGCTATTCCAGTGACAGCCACAGCAGCCACAGCCATGGCGGATCGGACTGCAGCAGTGACAGCGGTGGCAGCTGCAGCGATTGAGGTGCAGACATTTTGTAGAGTCGAGCCATGCTCGACTGCTTCTGCCGTTCGTAGAGTCGAGCTTGCTCGACTGCTTCACGCAACAGCAGTCGAGCATGGCTCGACTCTACAGAACAGCGGCCAGCCGCGCTCAGCCGCCGCCTTCGGTCGGCAACGGGGCCGGCACGTTCAGCAGCCCGCCGCTGGCCACATAGGCGGCCAGTGCCTGGCCCTGGCTCAGCAGGTGGCGTTCCATGGTGCGCTCGGCCGCGGCTGCGTCGCGGCGGCGGAAGCAGTCCATCAGCTCGCGGTGTTCGGCCAGCGACTGCGCGGTGCGGCCGGGGGCCAGCAACTGGCGCCCGCGGTGCATCTTCAGGATGCGGTGCAGATCGTGGGTGATGCGGATCAGCCACGGGTTGCCGGCGTAGTGCTGCACGGTTTCGTGGATCAGGTAGTTGTTGCGGTAGTACTCGGCGATGTTGCCGTTGGCCGCCGCCGCTTCCATCGCCGCATGCAGGTCTTCCAGCTGCTGCACGCCGGCATCGTCGATGTGCTTCACCGCCTCATGCGCGCAGCGGCCTTCCAGCATCGCCATCACCGGGAACAGCTGGTTCAGGTCTTCCAGGGTCAGCCGGGTGACGCGCGCGCCACGGCCGGCATCGATCTGCACCAGACCTTCGGCGGCCAGCAGCTTCAGCGCTTCGCGCAGCGGCGTGCGGCTGATCCCCAGTTCCTCGCACAGCGCGGGCTCGTCGATCCACTCACCGGGCGGCAGCCGGTAATCGTAGATGCGCTCGCGCACGTGCTCGGCCACCTCTTCATACAGAGGTGCGCGCTTCTTCGGTGAACGCGGAGCAGGAGCGATGGCCATGGTGGAAAGTGTACTGCCTCCCTGCGTGGAACCTGTAACGCGATACGACCGACCGAGAAAACGGCGGGCAAAACCGACCGGAAAAACGTCCGGGGACAACGGCTGGGTAGAGTCGACTGTTAGTCGACTGCTTTCCGCACGGATGCCGGCAAAACCCGCGCTGCGCGCGATAGTCGACCAACGGTCGACTCTACCCAGCCGAATCCGCCCGGCCGAACCCATCCCGTCGAACCCATCCGGCAGCAGGGCGCCGGAATGGTCCGGCGCCCCACGCCCTTACTCACATCCAGCCAGGCACCACGAACACCAGCCAGGCCAGCAGCGGGCCAAACACCACCACCAGGCCGCTGTAGACCAGGAAGCGGCGGAACAGGGTTTCACGTTCTTCCTTCGCGGCCGAGGCCACCACCAGTGCGCCGTTGGTCGAGAACGGGCTGACATCGACGATGGTGGACGACACTGCCAGCGCGCAGATCACGCCCGCCGCACCCAGATGGCCCTGCATCAGGAACGGCACCGCCAGCGGAATGGTCGCGCCCAGCACCGCGGCCGACGAAGCGAAGGCCGACACGATGCCGCCCACGTAGCAGACCAGCAGCGCGCCCAGCAGCGGAATGCCGATGCTGGAAACCCCATGGCCGATGAAGTCCACCGCGCCGGCATGTTCCAGCACGCCGATGTAGGTCACCACGCCGCAGATCAGCAGCACGGTGGACCAGCTGATGCCATCGACTGCGCCCTTCTGGCTCTGCGGCGACAGCAGCGCCAGGGCCACGGCCACGGTGATCGACACCAGGCCGACGTTGAGGTTGTAGATCAGCGCGGCCACGCCCAGGCCCAGCAGGCCGATCAGGGTGAACAGGCGCTCGCGGGTGAAGCCGACGGCTTCCAACGCCACCGGATCGTTGGACAGCGTGCCCCCGCCGGCCGCCACCAGTGCGCCATGGCCTTCAATGGCGAACTGCCGCGACGAGGCCTGCGGTCCACCGGCCATCGCCAGTTCCGCCGTACCCACGCCGCCGGTGGCCGTGATCGAGCCGCGGCGCAGCAGGGCGATGCCGCCGAACGCCACGAAGCAGATGATGGCCATCATGAAGTTGAAGCCCAGGCTGGTCAGGAACACCGCCATTTCGGTCACTTCCAGGCCGGCCTTCTGCACCACGCCGTTGGTGATGCTGCCGTACACGCTGATGGGCGAGAAGCCGCCGGCCTGCGCGCCATGGATCACCAGCAGGCCCATCATCAACGGGTTGATGTTGTACTGCTTGGCAAAGCGCAGTGCGACCGGACCGATGATCGCCACCGCGGCCGGGCCCAGCGCACCGAACGCGGTCAGCACGGCGGTGATGACGAACATCACCCACGGAATGGCCACGATATGGCCGCGCACCGCTTTCACTGCCCAATGCACCAGCAGGTCGATGGTGCCGTTCTTCTGCGCGATGGCGAACAGGTAGGTAATGCCGACCAGGGTCAGGAACAGGTCGCCGGGGAAACCGGCAAGCACTTCCTTGCCGCCCATGTCGACCCACAGGCCACCGATGATGAAGGCCAGCGCGAAGGCCACGGCGCCCATGTTGATCGGCATGGCGGTGGCGACGATGAACATGATCACCAGGCCGATGATCGTTGCGATTTGTGGACTCATGCGCCCTCCCAGACACGTGACTCGCGGTACAGCTCGGATGGAGACCCGCCATCCCGGGGTAAGGCGTCGTACTGCATGCTGCGTGCTACGTACTGCTCGAACCCGTTACTGCTGCCGGTCCAGCGCGTTGCGGACCCATGCCGCTGCGCCGTCCAGGCCCTGGAACTCTTCCACCGCGCGCACCTGGCAGCACGGGTAGGACGCGGCCACCATGCGCGCCAGCGCCGTGCCCGGGCCCAGCTGCAGGAATACCCGTGCGCCACGCTCGAAGGCCTGGCGCATCACCTGTGCCCATTCGATGGTCTGTGCCAGCTGTGCCGACAAGGTGTGGATCACCGCCGCGCGATCACGCACCGGGCGCGCATCAATGCCGGCCAGCACCGGTAGCGTTGGCGCGCGCACCGCCGCCGCCTCCAGCGCCGTGGCGAACGGTGCGACAGCGGCCGCAAGCAGCGGCGTGTGCGCGGCCACATGCACCGGCAGCACGCGCACCTCTGCACCCTGCGCGCGCGCGGCAACAGCCAGTGCGTGCAGTGACGCCTGCGTTCCGCCCACGACGAAGTGATCGGCGCCATTGGCGATGGCGATGTGCACGGTGTGTGCATCGCACAGTGCCTGAAGTGTTTGCCGCTGCAAGCCCAGCACCGCCAGCAGGCCGCTGTCGGCCGGGCTGGCAGCGTCCATCAGCTGCGCGCGGCGGGCCGCCAGGTGAAGGCAGGCGCGGGCATCCAGGCTGTCGGCCACCGCATGCGCGGCCAGCTCGCCGATGCTGTAGCCGGCCACCAGCAGCGGTGCCGGCAGCGCATCGCGCAGGCCCTGCCAGTGCGCCAGCGTGGCCGCACACAGCAGCGGCTGCGCCAGTGCGTTGTCGAAGCGTGCCTCGTCGGCAGCGGCCGCGAAGACATCGCGGCCCAGCACCGCCTGCGCGGCATCCAGCACTTCGCCCGCGGCAGGCAGGTCGCGCACGCGATCAAACATCGCCGCGTGCTGCGCGCCTTGTCCGGGGCAGAGCAGGGCCAGGCTCATGCGCCCTCCTGCTGCAGCAGGAACCAGCTGCAGGCCAGCAGATCGGCACTGCCACCGGGGCTCAGGCGACGCGCCACGAAACCCTCGCCGATGCGGTGCAGGCGTGCCTGCCAGCCAGCGGCGAACGCACCGCCGCCATCAACAAAACCGCGTGCCTGCTGCTGCGCCCACGCCAGGCCGTCGGCACCGCCGCGGTGCAGCAGGTTCAGGTCATCCACGCGTGCAACCAGCTGCATCAGGGCCTGGCACAGCGCCGCATCGCGCGGCAGGCCCGCGTGCAGGGCGTGGCGCAGGGTGGGCACGGCCAGCTCGCGCAGCAGCGGGTAACCGGCGGCGGCCTGTTCGCGCACGCCCGGCACGCCATGGCGCAGGCGCGCGCGCTGGCCGGGACTGCCTGCATCCAGCGGCGCAGCGGCAAGATCGCTGGCCCAGTGCTGTACCGCCAGGCAGACCTGCGCAGCGGACACGGCGTGGCCGTGCTGGCGGCGGCAGCGTGCCGCAGCGGCCACCAGCAGGCCCAGGCTGAAGATGGCACCGCGATGGGTGTTGATGCCGCCGGTGGCATGCAGCATGGCCGCTTCCGCGCCGATGCCGAGCGTGCGCAAGCGTGCAAACGGCGCATCGTCCGCGCCCGCGCGGGCAATGTCGGTGAAGTAGTGGCGCAGCGCGAACAGGCTGCGCAGGAACGTGCCGGCATCCATGTCGTCGTGGCTGCCGGTGCTGAAGGGGGTCACCAGGCCCGGCTTGGGCGCGCACGCAAGTTCGGCGTGCAGGCTGGCGATGGCCAGGCGGCCCAGGCGCGCGCTGTCGACATCGCGCCCAGCAGGTGGCAGCACGTGAGCCAATGCGCTCATGCGGCCACTCCGGCGGCAACGAACAGGCGCTCGCGCGGTTCCAGTGCGGCGCCGTGCAGGCGCTTGACCAGCACCTGGCGGCTGCCACCAGCGTACTCGCGCCAGTTCACCGCGCCGCCGTCGGCCAGGCACAGTTCGCCATCCACCCGGCGGCCCTGCGCACGCTCCCACGCCTGCAGGTGATCGACCAGGGTCTCGGCCTGCGCGCTCACATCCACCTGCCACAGCAGATCGATGTCCGAGCCGGCGTGCACGTAGGGCAGGCCGCTCAGGTGCTGCCAGGCGAAGGCGCCGAACACGCGTGCCGGTGCAATCCGGGCCAGCGCCAGCAGTGCGTCTTTCCACTCGGCGGGTACGCAGGCAGCCAGAACCTCATCCAGCGCCGGTGGCGCCTGCATACGCTGCACGCCCTGCATCGGCACGCGCAGCGCCAGCCGCAGTTTGCCCTCGCTGGGCGGCAGCGGCACGCCCAGCCGCAGCCGCGGGTCGGGATCGTCCACCGCACGCCGCGCCACCATCGCCGGCAGCCCCTGCGCGAACCACGCCGCCAGACGCGGTTCGTACGCGGCCACGTCGGCCCGCCAATCGGCGTGTGCCGACAGCCAGACCAGCGTGTGGCGGGCGGGCCGGTCAGGCATCGCCGCGGGCCACCGCAATGGAGACGTCCGCGGCCAGTGCACGGCCGCCACGCTGCGCACCCAGCGCTGCGCGACGGTCGCCGTTGGCAGGGGTACGCAGGGCCTGCAGCAGGTGCTGGGCCAGGTCACCGTCCCACAGCGATTCGACGGCGCCCATCGCCACATAGTTGCCCACGCCCGGTGCGAACACCGGCGAGCTCTGGCTGAGCGCCTGCAGTTTTTCCAGCGGCTGCTTGGTCACCCGTGCCATCGCGCGCAGGTCCATCACCCGCACCTGCGCGTCGGGCAGGGCATGGATGTGATCGGCCATCAGGCCGAAGGACAGGAAGCCGCCACTGACCGATTCGCCGTAGACCAGGGTCACCAGGCGCGCACCGCGCCGGCGTGCCAGGTCCAGCGTCTGCGCCAGATGGGCGAAGTAGCCGTTGATGCCCAGCATTTCATCGCGACGGGCCAGGCGCTGGCCAGCGGTATCGGCCAGCATCACGATCGGCCGCTGCGGATGGGCGGCGGTACTGGCCAGCACCGTATCAGCCAGCGCCAGCGCGTGGTCAACGCCCACTTCGATGCGGTCTGTGGTGCCGATCACGGTCACCTCGCCATCGTCGGTGGTGGCGCTGCCGGCAAGCACCGAATCGTGCACGGTAACGGCATGGCCGCGCGGGAACAGGGCATCCAGCAGGGTGTTCATCAGCGGGGTCATGGCAGTCTCCGCTGGGCGGTGGCGGCAAGGAAGTCGGCGGTGTCCAGCAGCGGCAGACGCTCGGGTTCGGCAATGCCCTGCAGGGCCCAGACCTGCAGGCCATCGTTGCACTCGCCCCACGCCTGCACGCGTGCCTTCAATGCGGCGTGGCGTGCCTGCAGGGCGCCCAGCGCGGTGTCGGTGTCGGCGCTGATGGTGTCGGCCTGCAGCGCATCCACGGCGGCCTGCGCGAAGGCCTGCAGGGAATCGGGTACCAGCACCTGGGCCTGGTCGATCAGGTAACGGTGCTTGCCGCCGGTCACCCGCCACACCAGGGCGCGGTCGCGTGCGTCGAACTCTTCCACGCCGCGTACGGTTTCGATCACTTCCGGTCCGGACAGCGACAACCGGCCTTCTTCGGACATGACCACCGTCGTGCAGCAGCGGGCGACGATGCCCATGCCGCCGAACGCGCCGTTGCCACTGCCGATCAATGCGATCACCGGTACCCCGGCGGCGCGCGCGTCCAGGGTGGCGCGCATGATTTCGGAAATGGCGATCAGCCCGGCGTTGGCCTCATGCAGGCGCACGCCGCCGGTGTCGAGCAGCAACAGCACGCCGTCCGGGCGCGTCTGCGCCGCGCGCCGCAGCAGTCCGGTCAGCTTGGCGCCGTGCACTTCGCCCACGCCGCCGCCCATGAACTCGCCCTGCTGCGCGGCCAGCAGTACGCGCTTGCCCTGCAGCGTGGCTTCGCCCACCACGATGCCATCGTCGAAGGCGGCCGGCTGGTCGAGCTGGGCCAGGTGCGGGCTCATCACCCGGTGGGTGGGGCCCAGG
Source organism: Stenotrophomonas sp. B1-1 (assembly GCF_010894375.1). NCBI lineage: Bacteria > Pseudomonadati > Pseudomonadota > Gammaproteobacteria > Lysobacterales > Lysobacteraceae > Stenotrophomonas > Stenotrophomonas sp. B1-1. The sequence continues at coordinate 110,471 of NZ_JAAIUZ010000017.1, forward strand.
AATTCGTGGAAGGAACCGGCATCGACCAGGCCGGCGATGCGCCCGCGTGCGTCGGCTTCGTAATAGCTGTGGCGTTGCAACGGGATCATGGCGCGCCTCCGCCCAGCAGGGTTTCCACCGCCTGGTCCAGGCGCAGGCTGACCACCGCAGGGGTCGCGCCGGCGTCATTGATCGACACCCGCACGTCACTCAGCGGATGGCGCTGGGCGAAATCGGCGATCACCGCCTGCCAGATCGTGCCGAAGCCCTGCGCTGCGGTGATCACGCGCACGGTCAGCGCGCCGTCCTGCGCTGCCGGTTCCAGCAGGATTTCCAGATTGCCCGAGGCCAGTACGCCCACCAGCACCGCATCGTGCGGGAACTGCACCGGCCGGCTGCCGTCGAATCGATAGTCGAGGGTTTCCATGCTCTGTCCCTTACCAGTTGCGGAAGCGCTTGGGCGGGTCGTACAGGCCGCCGGACCAGCGCACCAGATCCTTCACCGAACGCGCCGCCAACAGGTCGCGGCTGGCATCGCGCACGTTGATGCCCAGGTCATCCGGGCGCTGGATCACGCCTCGGTCGCGCAGGTTTTCCACCATCGCGCGGTCGCGGCCCAGGCCCACGGCGGTGTAGCCGGCCACGCCGCGGATCGCCTGTTCGCGTTCCTCCGGCGTGCGGCACAGCAGCAGATTGGCAATGCCTTCTTCGGTCAGCACGTGGCTGACATCGTCGCCGTAGATCATCACCGGCGGCAGCGGCATGTCTGCGCGCTCGGCCAGTTCCCAGGCATCCAGACGTTCAACGAAGGCCGGTGCCATGTGTTCGCGGAAGGTTTCCACCATCTGCACCACCAGCTTGCGCCCGCGCGGCATTTCGCCGGGCCGTGCGGCCTGCTGGCCGGCCTTGATCCAGGCATCGCTGGCATGGCGGCGGCCACGTGCATCCGACCCCATGTTCGGCGCACCGCCGAAGCCGGCAATGCGGTCGCGGGTGGCGGTGGAACTATTGCCCTGCAGGTCGACCTGCAGGGTCGAACCGATGAACATGTCACACGCGTACAGGCCGGCGGTCTGCGAGAACGCGCGGTTGGAGCGCATCGAGCCGTCGGCACCGGTGAAGAACACATCGCCACGGGCGGCGATGTACTTCTCCATGCCCAGTTCCGAACCGAAGGAGTGCACCGATTTGACGAAGCCCGATTCAATGGCCGGAATCAGTGCCGGATGCGGGTTCAGCGCCCAGTGCTGGCAGATCTTTCCTTTCAGCCCCAGTGATTCGGCATAGGTCGGCAGCAGCAGTTCGATCGCGGCCGTATCGAAGCCGATGCCGTGGTTGAGGCGGTTGACTCCGTACTCGGCGTAGATACCCTTGATGGCCATCATCGCCATCAGCACCTGGATTTCGGAAATCTGCGCCGGATCGCGGGTGAACAGCGGCTCGATGTGGTTCGGCCGCGGTGCCTGCACCACGAAGTTGACCCAGTCAGCGGGGATATCGACGCGGGGGAGGGTGTCGACGATTTCGTTGACCTGGGCGATCACGATGCCGCCGCCGAATGCGGTGGCTTCGACGATCACCGGGGTGTCTTCGGTGTTCGGGCCGGTGTACAGGTTGCCGTGGCGGTCGGCGGCCTGCGCGGCCACCAGGGCCACGCGCGGGGTCAGGTCGATGAAGTAGCGGCCGAAAAGTTCCAGGTAGGTGTGGATGGCACCGATCTGGATGCGCCCTTCGGCCACCAGGTTGGCCAGCCGCACCGACTGCGGGCCGGAGAACGAGAAGTCCAGTTTCGAGGCGATGCCGCGCTCGAACACATCCAGGTGCGAGGGCAGGGACAGCACCGACTGCACCATGTGCAGGTCGTGCACCCGCGCCGGGTCCAGGTCGGCCAGCGCCTGGGCCAGGAAATCGGCCTGCTTCTGGTTGTTCCCCTCCAGGCAGACCTTGTCGCCCGGTTTCAGCAGGGCATGCAGCAGGTCGGCGACATCGGCGGCGGCGACCTGGCGGCCCCGTGCCCAGGGCGCGGCCCGTTCCAGGCGGGCCTGGCGGCTGCGTTGCAACGTGTCCCAGCTCGGGTTCATCGACCGGCTTCCGAATGGCGGTGGAAATAATTACGCCATAATTACGGAGCGCGCCGCAACTCGCAGTGCAGCAAAAAAGAAGGGCCCGCACGCAGGCGGGCCCATTCAGGTGGTGGCGCTGCGATGGGGTCAGATCCCTTTCCTGCGGAAAGGGCTCTGACCCCGCTGCCTGCCTTAGAACTTCCAGCGCAGGCTGGCGGCCACGAAGCGCGGTTCGCCGTAGTTGTTGTAGTCCAGGTTGGCCCAGTAGGTCTTGTCCAGCGCGTTGCGCACGCTCAGCGTGGCCGTCCAGTTGTCGCTGATGCGGTAGTTGGCGTTGAACTGCACCAGTGCGTAGGCCGGCTGGTTCACCGTGACCGTGCCACCCAGCGGGTAGGGAATGTTGTAGCCCTGCACCTTGCTCTGCCACTGCACGCCAGCACCCACGCTCAGGCGTTCCAGTGCGCCGCGCAGGCGCAGCTGGGTGTTGATCTGCAGCAGGTCTTCGGCGGGGTTGGCGTACAGCAGGTCGGTGGCCGCGCGGGTCACCTTCACGTGGGTAAAGCCGGCGTTGACGGTCCAGCCCGGCAGGATCTCGCCGTTCACGTCCATTTCCCAGCCACGCGCCTTGGTGCCGTTCACGCCGATATAGGCCGAGCTGCCATCGCTGAGCGAACCGTCCGGCACGCTCATGTCGCGCACCGCGTAGTTGTCCTGCTTGGCCTCGAACACCGCGGCATTGGCGGTCAGGCGGCCGTCGAACCACTGGGTCTTCAGGCCCGCTTCCAGGTTCGAACCCTGCACCGGCGCCAGCAGGTTCTCGTTCTTGTCCTTGTAGTTCTGCGGATTGAAGATTTCGGTGTAGCTGGCATACGCAGAGACATTCGGGGTGATGTCGAAGACCAGGCCCACGTACGGGGTCACTTCATCGCTCACCTTGTAGGCGCCGCTGGTGCCGGTGTAGTTGCCGGCCGCGTTGAATGCGCGGGTACGGGTTTCCCAGCGGCTCAGGCGTGCGCCGGCGATCAGCGAAAGCGGCTCGGCCAGGTGCAGGCGCGCGGCCAGGTACACGCCGCTCTGGGTGGTCTTGGCCACGCGGCGCGCACCGGTGCGGGTGTAGGTCACTTCGGAAATATCGCCGTTCCAGTCGTACACGTTGGGAATGTAGTAGCAGCGTTCGCTGCCGCAGCGTGCCCAGTCGGTCGGGAAGTTCAGCGTGGTGGTGTTGGTGGTCGCTTCCAGGTCGGCCCACTGCGCGCCGAAGGTCAGGTCGTGCTGCTGGTTGAACAGCTCGAACGTGCCGGTCAGGTAGGCATCAATGTTGCGACGGGTGTCTTCGGCATCGCCGGCGGCGGCGCGCAGGAAGATGCCCGAACCGGTGGCCGGGTTCGGGTTGCCGGTACCGTACAGGCGCACGTTCTGCACGTTGCCGCGGGTATAGGCGGTGTTGATCTTCAGCAACCAGTCGTCGCCGAAACGCTGTTCCAGGTTGGCGAACACGGTGCTGGTCTCGCGCTGCCAGTAGCTCCACTTCGGCGACAGGTTGGTCGAGCGCGGCAGGTGGGCGAAGTTGCCCTGGCTGTCGAAGAACGGCACGGTGCCCCAGGTGGAACCCACCGGGTTGTTGTCCTGGGTCTGGTAGCCCAGGGTGACCGTGGTGCTGTCGGTCACATCGCCTTCCAGCACGGCCATGCCGGCCATCTTGTTTTCTTTGTAGCGGTCGTAATAGAAATCACGATCGGTGTAGGCGGCGACCACACGGCTGCGGAACCGGCCGTCGCTGGTCAGCGGCGCGTTCACGTCCGCTTCCATGCGGCGGTAGTCCCAGCTGCCGGCACTGACTGCGAACGAGGCATCGAACTCCTTGCCCGGGCGCTTGCGCAGCAGGTTCACCGTGGCCGACGGCACACCGGCGCCACTGAGCAGGCCGTTGGCACCGCGGATCACTTCCACGCGGTCGTAGAAGGCGGTGTCGTATTCCTGGTTGGTCGAGCCGCTGTAGGTGGGAATGCCATCGACCTGGAAGTCGGTGATGGCGAAACCGCGCGCGTAGTAAAGCGGGCGCTGGGTGTCATAGAAGGACACGCTGACGCCGGTCACGTTGCGCATCACGTCGTTGATGCTGAACAGCGATTCGTCCTGCAGGCGCTGCAGGCCGATCACGGTGGACGACTGCGGGGTTTCCTGCAGGGTGATCGGCAGGCGCGTGGTGCTGGCCGGGGCGGCCTTGTCGGCACGCACGCTCACCTTGTCCAGGGTCTTGGCGTCGGACGCATCAACGCCGGCATCGGCGGCGAACGCCGAGGGCGCCGACAGGATCAGGACGGACAGCAGCGCGGCCGACAGCGGCGCGCGGCGGGGCAGGCGGGAAGCGTAGAGGGACATGGAGGGCTCGGGGCGGGAAGGGAAAGGGTGGGCGGCAACAGTCATCCGGCACCCGAGCGGCGGCATCGGGCGGGGTCAGGTCCATCTGCGGGAGGGCGCAGGTGAGTTGCGCGGGGTGCAAATGTAAATCGTTCTTAACAACATTACAATTCGTGACAACGGCTGGGGCCTCGGCGGGGTCAGATCCCTTTGCCCCGGCAAAGGGCTCTGACCCATTCCGGCCCACAAACGCGAACGGCCACCCGAAGGTGGCCGTCCGTTTCTACTACGTGGGAAACACCAGGCTTACAGCGCCTGCAGTTCCTCGTTGGCATTGCGCTTTTCCTTCGCCGCCGCCGGGGCCGGCGTGGCCGCCGGCACGGCTGCCGGGGCGGCCGCAGCATCGGCCGGCACTTCCAGGTAGGGAAGGTGCAGGGTCTGGCTGGTCAGCGTGCGGATCTCGTTGGTCAGCGCGGCGCTTTCATTCAACTTGCGGCCGTACGACGGCACGATCTCGCGCAGGCGGGCTTCCCAGCCGGCCTTCATCTGTTCGGGGAAGGCCTTGGCCATCAGGTCCAGCATGATCGGCGGCGAGGTCGACGCGCCCGGCGAAGCACCCAGCAGCGCGGCGATGGTGTGGTCCTTGTCGGTCACGATCTCGGTGCCGAACTGCAGCACCGGGCCCTTCAACGGGTCGCGCTTGATGATCTGCACGCGCTGGCCAGCGGTGATCAGCTTCCAGTCGCCCGGCTTGGCGTTGGGGAAGTACTTCACCAGCTCGGCCTGGCGATCGGCGTCGTTCAGGCGTGCCTGGGCCATCAGGTACTGCACCAGGTCCAGGTTGTCCTTGCCCACTTCCAGCATCGGGCCGACGTTGTTGTGGTTCACCGACGAATACAGGTCCCACCACGAGCCATGCTTCAGGAACTTGGTGCTGTACAGCGCGAACGGTCCAAACAGCACCACCGGCTTGCCGTCCAGCTTGCGCGCATCCAGGTGCGGCACCGACATCGGCGGCGAACCGGTTTCGGCCATGCCGTAGGCCTTCACGCCATGGCGCGAGGTCACGTCCTGGCCCTGGAAGGCCAGGAACTGGCCGCCCACCGGGAAGCCGGCGTAATCCTTCGATTCGGGAATGCCGGACATCTGCAGCAGCTTCAGCGCGGCGCCACCGGCACCGATGAAGACGAAGCGGGCATGGGTGGTGGTTTCGGTGTTGGCCTTCAGGTCCTTCACCGTCACGTTCCAGCTCTTGTCGGCGTTCTGCCGCAGCGCGCTCACTTCATGGTTCAGGTGCAGCGTGAAGTTCGGGCTGCGCTGCAGGCCGGCGGTCAGCTGGCGGGTGATCACGCCGAAGTTGACGTCGGTGCCCAGCGGCATCCAGGTGGCGGCCACCTTCTGCTTCGGGTCGCGGCCTTCCATCAGCAGCGGGGCCCACTGCTTGATCTGCGCCGGATCTTCCGAGTACTGCATGCCGTAGAACAGCGGGTTCTTCACCAGCGCCTGCTGGCGCTTGTGCAGGTAGGCAATGTTGTCATCGCCCCAGACGAAGCTCATGTGCGGGGTCGGGTTGATGAAGTCGCTGGGCTGGCTCAGCCGCCCTTCCTTCACCTGGTGCGACCAGAACTGGCGCGAGACCTCGAAGCTTTCGGCAATGCCGACCGCGCGCTTGGTCTCGATGCTGCCATCGGGCAGTTCCGGGGTGTAGTTCAGTTCGGCGAAGGCCGAATGGCCGGTGCCGGCGTTGTTCCAGCCGTCCGAGCTTTCGTTGGCCACGCCGTCCAGGCGTTCATAGACCTGGATGTTCCAGTCCGGCTGCAGTTCCTGCAGGTAGGTGGCCAGGGTGATGCTCATGATGCCGCCGCCGACCAGGACGACGTCGACGGGTTTGTCGTTGCTTGCCGCCGGCACCGAGCGCTGGGTCAGCGGCCAGTACAGGAACAGCGCGGCTACCAGCAACAGCAGCACGAGCAGGGCGAGAAGGGCCTTGCCAAATTTCTTCATGGGGGTGACTTATGGCGTGGGGAAGGGGTTCAGGATGCGCGCCGGGTAGGGAAAGGGCGTGAAGAAACAACGCCTTGCAGCATCCAAGGGGCGGATTCTAACCCTTTCAGGTCCGGATTTGGTGCAACGCAGCATCCGGCCACCCTGGTCCGGTAGCGCCGGGTCACTCCCCTCAGACCAGCTCCAGGATCTCGTCCCCGGCCTCGTCCACCTCGCCGGTGGCTCGCCAGCCCAGGTGACGGTAGAACCCGTACGAGCGCGAGCGGGGATCGGCCGAACAGGCCAGGAACAGCCGGCCATGCCCGGCAGCGCGGGCAAGTTCGATCACTTCCTGCAGCAATCGCTGGCCGATGCCGCGGCCCTCGTAATCCGGCAGCAGGGCCAGTACCAGCACTTCGCCACTGTCACGGTCGGCGAAGCCATAGCCGACCAGGGTGCCGTTGTCTTCGGCGATGTGGCCGATGAAGTCGCCCTGTGCAATGCCCTCGGCCCAGCTGTCCGCGGTGATGCCCAACTCGGCCAGTTGTGTCGCACTGAAGGCGTTCTCGCGGGTACGCCCGCGCAGATCGATGCAGGCGGCCGCATCATCGGGCCGGGCGGGGCGGTAGTGGATCGTCATGTCTGTTCCCTTGGTAGCGCCGGGCCATGCCCGGCGGAGGCATTGGCCACGAACGGTAGCGCCAGGCCATGCCTGGCGGATCCCTTCAATCACTGCCAATAGTGAAGTATTCCGCCGCGAAATAGACCACCTGGTAAACCAGCGCCACCGCGGCCAGCAGCACGTGCGCGCGGGCGCTGCGCAGGTTCCAGCCCAGCACGCAGACCACCAGCATCAGCGCCGAATGCAGCGGATAGGCCTCGCCCAGCAACTGCCAGCGGCTGCGCCCCTTGATCGCCGTGTCCACCAGATCCAGCAGCGTCAGCACCGCGATCACGCCGAAGATCCAGCGCCGGCGCTGCAGCAGGTAGTGGCCGTAACTGCCGTAGTCGCGCAGGTCGTCCGGAAACAGCAGCGCGCACAGCAGGAACCAGGTGGCGCTGTAGGCGATCACGAACAGGTAGGTTTCAAACGTCCAGCGGTGCACTTCGATCAGGCGGAATTCCCACCACCAGAACGTGACCAGCGACACCAGCGTCCACGCCACCCAGCACAGATGCAGGGCGGAACAGCCGCGGCGCTGCGGGTGCTCGATGATCTGCGCCAGCCCCTTCAGCAGGGTGGTGATCGACAGGCCCAGGATGATGCCCATCACCACGCGGATATGCAGGAACAGCGGATCGGTCCCCATCGCCCAGCCCCTCAAGGTCGGTTGCCGCGATGCTGGCACAGAAAAAGTCCCCGCAGAATGGGGTCAGAGCCCGTTGCGCAGCAACGGGATCCGACCCCGGGCCGTTCCCGTAGATCCACCCCATGGGTGGATACGCAGCCCTGCCGCCTCAGCGCTTCCGCCGCACCAGTGCGGTCGATGCGTCCAGCACGGCGCGGGTCAGCAGGGCCATGGTCTGTACATCGCCCTTCCAGTGCTGCCAGTACAAGGGCACGTCTTCCCACGCGCGCTGGCGCACGTAGACCAGGCGGCCGGCATCCAGGTGCCGCTTCACCAGCGGCAGTGGATTCATGGTCCAGCCCAGGCCGCCCAGGTTGGCCTGCACGAACGCGCGGGTGGAGGGAATCCACCAGGTCGGCGCGGTGCTGGGCAGCTCGTCGCCGGCCATGCGCCGGGCGAACCGGGCCTGCATGTCGTCCTTGCGGTTGAACACCAGCACCGGTGCCTGCGCCAGCGCCTGCGCGGTCACGCCCTTGGCGAAATGCTGCTCGCGGAACTCCGGTGTGCAGGTGGCGGCGTAGCGGATGCTGCCCAGCGCATGGATCTGGCAGCCCTGCACCGGTTCGTCCAGCGTGGTCACCGCGCCCAGCACCGTGCCCTGGCGCAGCAGCTCCACGGTGTGGTCCTGGTCTTCCACGCGCAGGTCCAGGGTGGTGCCGGTGCCTTGGGCAAAGGCGTGCGCAGCCTGCGGAAACCAGGTTTCCAGGCTGTCATGGTTCACCGCCACCGGAATGCTGGCCTGCGGCAGGTCCTCGTCGGCCAAGCCCATGCGGTGCAGCGCGTCGTGCTCCAGCAGGGCGGTCTGTTCGGCCAGCTGCACCAGCAACTGGCCTTCGGCGGTGGCGGTGGCCGGGGTGCCGCGCTTCACCAGCAGGCGGCCAATGCGGTCTTCCAGCGCTTTCACCCGCTGCGAGATGGCCGACGGGGTGACATTGAGCGCCTGCGCGGCGCGGTCAAAGCTGCCTTCGCGGATCACCGCGGCCAGGGCCCGCAGCTGGGCGTGATCGATACGCATCCGATTAAGCTCCGCTAATGTTGGTTTAGTAAGTTTAGCTCGTCTTCTTCATGTTGCGGCGCGACAATGGCGCCCATTCCGGTGCTGTCCGCCTTCGCGAGGCACCGTCCCCCAGCAAGACAAGGCAGTGAATCCCATGTTCTCGGTCATCTCCGCCAGCACTGGCCTCGGTGCCTGGTTCTCTGGTGCAGCCACCGGCATCGGCCTGTTCGCCGTGGTCGGTGCCCAGAGCGCCTTCATCCTGCGCCAGGGCATCCTGCGCAAGCACATCGTGCCGGTGGTCGCCACCTGCGCGGCCATCGATGCGTTCTTCATCTTCGCCAGCGTGGCCGGCCTGCGCACCCTCACCACGGCGCTGCCGTGGCTGACCACCGCGGTGCTGTGGACCGGTGTGGCCTTCCTGGCCTGGTACGCCATGAAGTCCGCGCGCCGTGCCTTCGCCGGTGGCGGTGGCATGGGCGAGGCCGACAGTGATGACGGCAGCCGCCGTGCGGTGCTGATGGCGGCAGTCGGTTTCTCGCTGATCAATCCGCACTTCTGGCTGGACATGATGGTGATCGGTTCGATTGCCGAAAACTTCGGCAATGCACGCATGGCCTTCGCCGCCGGCGTGGTGACCGCCAGCTGCCTGTGGCTGACCGCGCAGGGCCTGGGCGCGCGCCTGCTGGCACCGCTGTTCACCAAGCCCAGCACCTGGCGGGTACTGGACGGCACCATCGCCGTGATCCTCAGCATCCTGGCCCTGACCCTGGCGGTGCGCGGGGTCCACTGACCCACCGCGCACGCCCCCCGAACCCACGTCCTGACTCTCTCTCCAAGGTAGTGGCCATGACGGCACCGGCAACGGTGCCGTCTTTTTTTTGTCGCCGCCAGCACTGGCGGGCAGGAATCGGCCATGCCTAGAATCGGCGATGCGGACAGGGTGTCCGCTTCAAGGGGGAAGGATGCGCAAGTGCTTGCTGGCTGCCCTGGTGGCAGCCGTGCTGTTGCCGGGGAAGGCAATGGCAGTCGATGTGGATGCGTTCGTGCGCCAGGAGGCGTTCGGCGATCTGAAGATTTCACCCAGTGGCCAGTACTACGCCACGACCGTGCCGGGCGAGGATTTCACCGCGCTGGCGATCCTGCGGTCATCGGACAATTCGGTGGTCAGCAGCATGCGGCCACCGAGCAACAACCACGCCACCGATTTCCATTGGGTGAACGACTCCCGCCTGCTGATCGGCGTGGCTGAAAAGTTCGGCAGCCTGGACGAGCCGTCGCCCACCGGCGAACTGCTGTCGATGAACGCCGAAAGCGGCCGTACCGAACTGCTGGTGGGCTACCGGGTAACCAGCAACGGGCCGGGCACGCGCATCCAGCCGAAGAAGGTGGAGGCCATCGCTGCCTTCCTGTCCGACGACCTGCCGGACGACGACCGCAACGTGGTGATCGCGGTGTGGCCCTTCAGCGAAGATCCCTACACCCGCGCCGAGCGCCTGGACGTGCAGAGCGGCAAGCGCGCCACGGTGGCCCGTTCGCCGGTGCGCCGCGCCGATTTCACCACCGATGCGCAGGGCCAGGTGCGCTTTGCCCACGGCGCGGGCACGGACAACGTCAACAAGCTGTACTACCGCGCGGCCAACGGTACCGATTGGGCACTGGTGAACGATGAGAGTGTGTCCGCACGCATCGAAACCGCGATTGGTTTTTCCGAAGACGGGCAGCTGGCCTATCTGAAGAGCGAGCAGTCCAGCGGTCCCGATGCCATCGTCAGCTGGAACCCGCAGACACGTGAGCGCAAGACCGTGCTGCGCGACGAGGTGGTCGACCCGTACCGCATCATCGTCCGCCCCGGTACCCGCATTCCGGTCGGCGCGCTGTACCTGGGCGACACGCCGCGCACGCGTTTCTTCGATGAGACCTCGGCCGATGCGCGGCTGTACCGCAGCCTGGAGGCGGCGTTCCCCGGCCAGGCGGTCTTCATCACCTCCAGCACCCGCGATGGCAACAAGGTGCTGGTACGCGTCTGGTCCGGCTCCAACCCCGGCGACTTCTATGTCTACGATATCGCCGCGCGCAAGGCCGATTACCTGATCAGCCGCAGCGACTGGATCAACGTGGAAAAGACCGCGTCGGTCAAGCCGTTCAAGCTGCAGGCCCGCGACGGCCTGCCGCTGCACGGTTACCTGACCGTGCCGCACGGCAGCGACGGGCGTGGTCTGCCGATGGTGGTCATGCCGCATGGCGGGCCGCTTGGCATCTACGACGATGGCAGCTACGACCGCGAAGCGCAGATGCTGGCCGCGGCCGGTTACGCGGTGCTGCAGGTCAATTTCCGTGGCTCGGGCAACTACGGCCGTGCCCACGGTCAGGCGGCCGCCGAGCAGTGGGGCAAGGCCATGCAGGACGACGTGACCGATGCCACCCGCTGGGCAATCAGCCAGGGCGTGGCCAACAAGGACCGCATCTGCATCTACGGCGCCAGCTACGGCGCGTACTCGGCCATGATGGGCGCCGTGCGCGAACCTGGCCTGTACCAGTGCGCGGCCGGCTATGTGGGGGTGTACGACCTGCCCATGATGTTCAACCGCGGCGACGTGCAGGACCGCAAGTCGGGCATGACCTACCTGCGGGAATGGCTGGGCGACCCGACCAAGCTCGGCGCCGTATCGCCGGTCAACCTGGCCGCGCAGATCAAGGTGCCGGTGTTCCTGGCCGCCGGTGGCGAGGACAAGCGCGCGCCGATCCAGCACACCGAGCGCATGGAAGCGGCGCTCAAGCGTGCCGGAACGCCGGTTGAAAGCCTGTACTACAAGACCGAAGGCCACGGCTTCTACACGCTGGAACACAAGCGCGAGTACTACGGAAAACTGCTGGCCTTCCTGTCGCGCAGCCTGGGCGGGGCCACGGCCAGCGCCAGCGTGCCGGCGGACAAGGGCAAGGCGCCCTGAGTCTGGCGGCGCGGGTGCACGGGGTCATTTGACCCCGTGCATCATCCGCTTCAGCAGCGGGGCGGCAACGAAGGCCGCCACCGCACAGCCCAGGCCGATCCACATCAGCAGCCAGAACAGGTGCGCGTAGGCTCCGGCGGCGGCCACCATGTCCAGCGCTTCGCCTTCGGGCACCTCGATCGCCGCCAGCTTGCCGAACAGCGCGGCCAGCGTTTCCGAAAACGCGGTGGCCAGGAACCAGGTGCCCATCATCAGGCTCATCACCCGCGGTACGGCCAGCTGGGTCACTGCCGACAGGCCGACCGGCGACAGGCACATCTCACCGCTGGCCAGCAGGAAGTAGGCCAGCACCAGCCACCACACGCTGGCCATTTCACCGGTGGCGCCCACCTGCTGCGCGGCCAGCGCCAACGGCACGAACGACAGCGCACCGATCACCAGGCCCCAGGCCGATTTCACCGGCTTGCCCGGCTCCCAGCCGCGGCGGTCCATCCAGGTCCACAGCGCGGCGAACGCCGGCGCCAGCAGCACCAGGAACAACCCGCCCAGGTAGGTGAGCGAACCGGCGGTCTGCGGAATCACCAGGCAGTCGCGCACCAGCAGCACCAGCATCAGCGCCACGATGGCAATGAAGAACGCACGCGGTGCGTTGGAACCCGGGCGCCGTTCGGCCAGGCGCGCGCTGACCACGAAGCCCAGCGGCGCCAGCAGCAGCGACACGATCGACCACGGCAGCGGGGTGCCATCGGTGATCACCAGCGCCGGCACGATGTCCTTGGTCAGCAGCCGGTCGGTGAAGGTGACCCACGACCCGTACGACTGCTCGTACATCGTGAAGAACACCAGCGCCATGAAGATCAGCACCATCAGCGCGATCATCTGCTGGCGCTGCACCGGCGTGCATTTGCTGCCGGTGAACCAGGCGAACCAGACCAGCACGCCGCCCAGCACCACCAGCATCAGCATCAGCGCCAGGCTGATTTCACCGCCCAGCGCGAAGGCGCCGTTGCCGGCGGCCCACATCAGCCAAGCGACTGGCAGCACGCCGATCACCGCGCACAGGTAGATCAGCCAATCGCGCGGCAGGCCCAGCACCTTCTGCTTCAATGCCGCCGGCTGCGGCGGCTCGGCGTGGCCGTGCAGGTACTTCTGCCCCCACAGGAACATGGCCAGGCCGGCCAGCATGCCGATGCCGGCCGCGCCGAAGCCGTATTTCCAGCCGTAAGCCTCGCCCAGGAAACCGCAGACCAGCGACGAGAACAGCGCGCCCAGGTTGATGCCGGCATAGAACAGCGAGAAGCCCGAATCGCGGCGCGGGTCGTCCTTGGGGTAGAGCTTGCCGACGATGGTGGAAATGTTCGGCTTCAGGAAGCCCACGCCCATGATGATCAGCGCCAGCGACAGATAGGTCACCGCCAGTGCCGAGGTGTCGCGCACCACTTCGCCGTTCACCCGGTACGCCGCGTGGCCTTCGAAGGCCATGCCCAGGTGGCCCAGTACCAGCAGGATGCCGCCGAACAGCACCGCGCGGCGCATGCCCAGCCAGCGGTCGGCCAGCATGCCGCCGAATACCGGAATGCAGTACACCAGGCCACCGTAGGCGCCCAGCAGGTCCAGCCCGGCCTTGTCACCGAACAGGTGGTACTTGGTCAGGTACAGCAACAGCAGCGCCTTCATGCCATAGAAGGAGAAGCGCTCCCACATTTCGGTGAAGAAGCAGACGTAGACGCCCTTGGGGTGGCCCAGGAAGTCGTCGGAAGCAATCGCGGTGGAATTCATCGGCGGATTATAGGCGCGTGCCGCAGGCACGCGCCGGGTAGCGCCGGGCCATGCCCGGCGGCATTACGCAACGCCGGGCATGGCCCGGCGCTACCGCTCAAAGGTAGCGCAGCCACGCCAGATCGCGCCGGCGCGCCTTGAACCGCCCGAACGCGCGCGTGGCCGGGTACAGCGCCACCGCCAGCGCACAGGCCACCAGCAGCAGGCCGGCCACCGAATCCAGCGCGTACAGGCTGCCATGGGTCGGCCCCCAGATCGCCAGCGCCGCCAGGTACATCAGCTTCAGCACATACAGGTGCAGCAGGTAGAAGAACATCGGCGCGGCGCCAATGTCGGCCAGCGGCTGCAGGGCGCGGGCCAGCGGCGCCCACTCATACAGGCGCAGCAACAGCAGGCCGATGCCCAGGGTCAGCAGCAGGAACTGCAGCGACGGCGGGTACTTGGTCACGTTGAACACGCTCATCCAGGTGCGCAGCGCGCTGTCCTGGTGCTGCCACGGCGCTTCGCCATAGCCGTTGGCCAGGCGCAGCAGGGCGAACGCCGCCAGCGCACCCAGCCCGGCCCACAGCAACCAGCGCTGGCGCTGCGCCGGGTCGCGGTCGCGGGCGAACAACGGCCCCATCAGATAGCCCAGGGCGATCACCCCGATCCACGGCAGCAGCGGGTAGGAGGTGCGCAGGCGCATCACCCCGGCGTCGATCCAGTCGCGCTGGTGCAGCACCTTCCACAGCACCGCCAGCACGCCATTGCCTTCCACCCGCACCCCATCGAACAGGTTGTGGCCGGCCACCAGCAGCACGCCCAGCACCAGCAGGGCAGGGCGCGGCAGCCACAGCAGGCCGGCCAGCGCGATCATGCTCAGCCCGATCGCCCAGATCACCTGCAGGTACAGCGTGTCCGGCGGGAACTGGAAGGTCCAGGCGAAGCTCACCAGGGTCAGTTCCAGCACCACCAGGAACAGGCCGCGCTTGAGCAGGAAGGCGGCCGTGGCGCGGCGCGGGTCGGCCTGGCGCTGGCCGTACAGCCACGCCGACAGGCCGGTCAGCAGCACGAATACCGGGGCGCACAGATGGGCCAGCAGGCGGCAGGCGAACAGGGCCGGCGAGACCGTGGCGGCATCCATCGGATCGCTCACCTGGTACTGCAGGAAAAAGGTCTCGCGCACGTGGTCCAGCAGCATCAGCAGCATCACGGTGCCGCGCAGCTGGTCGATGGAGGCCAGGCGGGGGGAGGGGGAAGAGGCCATGCGGGGAAAGGGAACAAACGAATTGGATAGGATATAACATATCGTTTGCGTCAGTCCCAACGGGGTTTTGCCGGTTCGGCCCGTTGGCGGGGCCGACGACCGTGGCGGACGCTGCAGCAGGCGCCCCCATCCTTTGGCACGCTGGACTTGCCGCCCCCTGAACGCTAGCGTGCAAGGGATTTTTTGCCAGCAGGGGCTTCCATGAACCACGACGCTGCGCCCAAGCAGCTCACCTTCCGCGCAGTGGCCCTGGCCATCGTGCTGGCGGTGGTGCTGTCAGCGGCCAACGCCTACCTCGGTCTGTTCGCAGGCCTGACCATCGCCACCGCCATTCCCGCCGCGGTCATTTCCATGGGCGTGCTGCGCCTGCTGGGCGGTGGTTCCATCCTCGAAAACAACATCGTGCAGACCGGCGCCTCGGCCGGTTCGTCCATCGCCGCTGGTGTCATCTTCACCATCCCGGCGCTGGTCATCATGGGCTACTGGCCCGACTTCAAGTACTGGTGGGTGCTGGGCATCGCCGGGCTGGGTGGCCTGCTGGGCGTGCTGTTCTCGGTGCCGCTGCGGCGTTCGATGATCGTCGAAGACCCGCTGCCCTTCCCGGAAGGCAAGGCCGCGGCCGAAGTGCTCAAGGCCGGTGAGAACCCCGGCCCGGGCCTGAAGATCCTGGGCCTGTCGGCCGTGATCGGCGCCTTCGTCAAGCTGGCCGCCGAAAGCGGCCTGCGCCTGATCCCCGATGCCTGGTCGACCTCGGCCTACGTCGGCAGCTCCAAGATCACTGCCTTCATCGGCACCAACCTGTCGCCGGCCCTGCTGGGCGTGGGTTACATCGTCGGCCTGAATGTCGGCATCGTGGTGGTGTCCGGCTCGATCCTGACCTGGCACATCGCCATTCCGATCTACCAGGCGTTCTTCATGAACACCGATCCGGCCCTGGCCGCGTCGGTTGCCACCGCCTCGTCCACCGAGGCCGCGTTCGCCATCTGGGGCGCGAAGATGCGTTACCTGGGCGTCGGCGCAATGCTGATCGGCGGCATCTGGACCCTGATCTCGCTGCGCAAGTCGCTGCTGAACGGCGTCAAGAGTGGCTTCGCCGCCGCGCGCAAGAGTGGCGGCCCGGTGCTGGCCCATACCGAACGCGACCTGCCGATGAAGTGGATGCTGGTCGCCCTGGTGGCCTTCGTGCTGCCGCTGCTGGCCCTGTACCAGGCCATCGTCGGCCAGTGGCACGTGTCCATTCCGATGACCATCATCATGATCGTCGCCGGCTTCCTGTTCGTGTCGGTGTCGGCCTACCTGGCCGGCCTGATCGGTTCGTCCAACAACCCGGTCTCGGGCATCACCATCTCCACCATCCTGTTCGCCTCGGCGGTGCTGGTGGTGCTGCTGGGCGCCGATGGCCTGAAGCCGGTCGGCGCCGGTGGTGCGCCGCTGGGTGCGGTGGCCGCCATCATGATCGGCGCGGTGGTGTGCTGTGCCGCCGCGGTGGGCGGTGACAACCTGCAGGATCTGAAGGCCGGCTACATCGTCGGTGCCACCCCGTGGAAGCAGCAGCTGATGCTGGGCATCGGTGCGTTCTCGTGCGCGCTGATCATGGCCCCGGTGCTGAACCTGCTGGCCACCGCCTACGGCATCGGCGTGAAGTCCGAGCTGCACCCGAACGCGCTGGCCGCCCCGCAGGCGAACCTGATGGCGTCGGTGGCCAAGGGCCTGTTCGGTGGCGAACTGCCGTGGACCTTCATCGGCATCGGTGCCGTGGTCGGTGCGGTCATCATCGCCTTCGACAGCTGGCTGAAGTCGCGCAATTCGCGCTTCCGCGTGCCGGTGCTGGCCGCCGCCATCGGTATCTACCTGCCGCTGGAACTGATGGTGCCGATCTTCCTGGGCGGCCTGATCGCCTATCTGGTCGAGCGCTTCCACAAGGTGCGTGGCGATGATGAAGAAGGCCGCGACCGCGTGCACAAGCCGGGCGTGCTGTTCGCCGCCGGCCTGATCACCGGTGAGGCGCTGATGGGTATCGCCATCGCCGTGCCGATCGTGGTCAGCAGCCGTGCCGACGTGCTGGCCCTGCCGTTCCACCTGCCGGCCGCGCAGTGGTTCGGCCTGGCCGTGCTGTTCCTGGTGGGTCTGCTGATCTACCGCACCGGCAAGCGCGCACAGGCGTAACGCCCAAGGGGTCGGATCCCTTCCCGTAGGGAAGGGCTCTGACCCCGGCTGGCAGGGTCTGGGGTCAGAGCCGATTCCCGCGGAATCGGATCCGACCCCGGTGCCCCCCGCAGACCCCGCTACGGCGGGGTTTGCTGTTTCTGGCGGCGGGATCGGCGCTGGCCCGCAGCCATGACCGATGGCCTTGGCAGCCCCGCCCGCGCGGGCCTACCATCGGTTTTTTGCCGTCCTGCGGAGACCCCGATGAAACTGCGTCATGCCCTGCTGCCACTGAGCCTGCTGGCCGCCCTGCCCAGCGTTGCCGCTGCCCGTGGCCTGGAAGTCCGCGACATGGTGGCCATGGATCGCGTCTCCGCCCCGGTCCTGACCGCCGATGGCAGCACCGTGGTGTTCGCCAAGCGCAGCACCGACGCCGCGCTGAAGTCCAGCACCGCCCTGTTCGCACGCAACCTGCGCACGCGTGATGCAGCCCCGCCGAAGCAGATCACTCCGGCTGGCTGGAACGTCAATTCGGCTTCGCTGTCGGCTGATGGCCAGACTGTCTATTTCCTCAGCGCCAAGAACGGCAGCCAGCAGCTGTACGCGCAGCCGATCAGCGGCGGCACCCCGCGCCAGCTGACCGACTTCCCGGTGGACGTGGACAGCTACCACGTCTCGCCGCAGGACGACCGCGTGCTGTTCAGCGCTGGCGTGTTCCAGGCCTGCGCCTCCGACCTGGCCTGCACCGAAAAGAAGCTGAAGGACGTGGCCGGCGCCAAGGCCAGCGGCAAGGTCTTCGATTCGCTGTTCGTGCGCCATTGGGACACCTGGAACGACGGCCGCCGCAACACCCTGTTCGTGGCCCCGCTGCCGGTTGCCAAGGGTGGCCCGGTGAAGGGCGCCTCGGCGCTGAGCGCCACCATTGATGGCGACGCGCCGTCCAAGCCGTTCGGCGGCAATGACGATTTCACCTGGTCGCCCGACGGCAGCAGCGTGGTCGCCAGCATCCGCGTGGCCGGCAAGCAGGAACCGTGGTCGACCAACTTCGACCTGTACCGCTTCGATGCCGCCGGCAAGCAGGCGCCGGTGAACCTGACCGCGTCGAACCCGGCCTGGGATGCCGGCCCGGTGTTCAGCGCCGACGGCAAGACCCTGTTCTACCGCGCCATGAAGCGCCCGGGCTTCGAAGCCGACCGCTTCGGCCTGATGGCGATGGACCTGGCCAGCGGCAAGACCCGCGAAATCTCCCCGCAGTGGGACCGCTCGGCCGGTGAGATCACCCTGTCCGCCGATGGCGCCAGCATCTACACCACCACCGACGACCTGGGCGAACACCCGCTGTTCCAGATCGACGTGGCCAGCGGCAAGGCCACCAAGGTCATCGGCGATGGCACCGTGTCTTCGGTCAGCGTGGCCGGCAACAGCGTGGCCATCACCCGCAACAGCCTGAAGAGCAACGACCAGGTGCTGGTCGGCCTGCTGCCGGCGGCCGGCGAAACCATGGGCCCGCTGCGCGCGCTGACCCCGGCTGCCGGTGAAGTGCTGAAGGACGTCAGCTTCGGCGATTACGATCAGTTCGAGTTCAAGGGCTGGAACAACGACACCGTGCACGGCTACGTGGTCAAGCCGCACAACTACCAGGAAGGCAAGTCCTACCCGGTCGCGTTCCTGATCCACGGCGGCCCGCAGGGCAGCTTCGGCAACGGCTGGAGCTACCGCTGGAACCCGCAGACCTACACCGGCCAGGGCTACGCCGTAGTCATGATCGACTTCCACGGTTCCACCGGTTACGGCCAGGCCTTCACCGATGCGATCAGCCAGCACTGGGGCGACCGCCCGCTGGAAGATCTGCAGAAGGGCTGGGACGCGGCGCTGAAGAAGTATTCCTTCCTCAACGGTGACAAGGCCTGTGCGCTGGGCGCCAGCTACGGCGGCTTCATGGTCAACTGGATCGCCGGCAACTGGAACGGCCCGTTCAAGTGCCTGGTGAACCACGATGGTGTGTTCGACCAGCGCATGATGGGCTATGCCACCGAAGAACTGTGGTTCACCGAATGGGAGCAGGGCGGTACCCCGTACCAGAAGGCGGCCAACTACGAGAAGTTCAACCCGGTCAACCACGTGGCTGACTGGAAGAAGCCGATCCTGGTCATCCATGGCCAGCAGGACTTCCGCATTCCGGTCGAACAGGGCCTGGCCGCGTTCACCGCCGCCCAGCGCCAGGGCATCGAATCGAAGTTCCTGTACTTCCCTGACGAAAACCACTGGGTGCTGAAGCCGGCCAACAGCATCCTGTGGCATGACACCGTCAACGCCTGGTTGAAGCAGCACATCGGCGAGTAAGCGTTACCGGCGCCGCCCTCGTGGCGGCGCCCGGCTTCCTGTAGAGCCGAGCCATGCTCGGCTGCTCTGTGCCTCCTTTTCCGCCAACCGCAGCCGAGCATGGCTCGGCTCTACATGAGCGCGTGCATGCCTTCGACTGCCATGATCCAGAACGACATCGTCGTCTTCGGTTTGATCGCCGCCACCCTCGGCGCCGTGTTCTGGACCGCCTCGCGCGAGCAGGGTCTGTGGAAGCGCTTCTATACCTTCGTGCCGGCGCTGCTGCTGTGCTATCTGCTGCCGGGCATCTACAACACCGTCGGCCTGATCGACGGGCAGAACACCAAACTCTACAACCCGGTGGCGCGCGACATCCTGCTGCCGGCGGCGCTGATCCTGCTGACCCTGGCGGTGGACATCAAGGGCATCCTGCGGCTGGGCCCGAAGCTGGTGCTGATGTACCTGGGCGCCTCGGCCAGCATCATGCTCGGCGCGGTGGTGGCCTTCCTGGTGATGCGCGCCATCCACCCTGATACGGTGGCCGGCGATACCTGGGCCGGCATGGCCGCGCTGGCCGGCAGCTGGATCGGTGGCGGCGCCAACATGCTGGCCATGCGCGAAGTCTTCGACGTCAACGCCACCACCTTCGGCCAGTTCGCCGTGGTCGATGTGGGCGTGGGCTATGTGTGGATGGCTGCGCTGATCTTCCTGGCCGGGCGGGCGGCGAAGATCGATGCGCGCAGTGGTGCCGATACCTCGGCCATCGATGAACTGAAGGAGCGCATCGCACGCTTCCAGGCCGAGCACGAGCGCATTCCCAGCCTGACCGACCTGATGCTGATCGTGGCGGTGGCGTTCGGTGGCGTGGGCCTGGCCCATGCCATCGGCGCGCCGTTGGCAGCGTGGTTCAAGGCCAACGTCAGCTGGGCCGCACAGTTCAGCCTTGATGCGCCGTTCGTGTGGGTGGTGGTGCTGTCCACCACGCTGGGCCTGGGGCTCAGCTTCACCCGTGCGCGCACGCTGGAAGGCGCCGGCGCCTCGCGGCTGGGCTCGCTGCTGCTGTACTTCCTGATTGCCTGCATCGGCATGCAGATGGACCTGCTGGCGCTGCTGGACCGGCCGTGGCTGTTCCTGCTGGGGCTGATCTGGATCGCCGTGCACATCGGCCTGCTGTGGTGCCTGGGCAAGCTGCTGAAAGTGCCGTTCTTCTACTTCGCCATCGGTTCGCAGTCGAACATCGGCGGCCCGGCCTCGGCACCGGTGGTGGCCGCCGCGTTCCATCCGGCACTGGCGCCGGTGGGCGTGCTGCTGGGCACGATGGGGTATGCCACCGGCACCTATCTGGCCTATGTGGTCGGCATCACCCTGCGCGCGCTGGCCACGTAGTAGATCCACGCCATGCGTGGAGGGTGCGGACCAAGGTCCGCACCTACCAACGGCGGGCACCCACCGGTGACTTAGGCCACCGGCAACCCGCGTTCGATCAACCACGCTTTCGCGTCTTCGGCGTCCTGCTCGAACCGCGCCGAGTGAAAAGAGGGGCGCCGCAAGGTTCGGCGCGTCGCCACGCGCCCATGGCCGACCGCACCTGCGGCTTTACGCCTGCAGCAACCCGCGTTCGATCAACCACGCCCGTGCGTCCTCGGCATCCTGCTCGAACCACGCCTTGGTCGACCCCAACCGGTACGTATACCCCCACGCATCCATGTCGGCCATCAGCCGCGCGCTGCCCACGCCGGGCAGCTGCCCGGCCAGCACGATCTGCAGGTAGCAGGTGGCATCTTCCTCGGGTACCGAATCGGTGGCGTCGGTGTGCACCTGCGCACGCCGTTCCGGCGGCAGCACGATCAGGTGGCAGGCCTCGTGCAGCATCGAGTGCACCGGCGTGTCGTCGCGCACATACACGTTGCTGGCGATGATGCCGGCCTCGGGTTCACCCCAGTAGCTGCCAGGAATGGCTTCGCCGGCGGGCACGTGGTGCAGCCGCAGGCCATGCGCGGACAGCAGCTGCTGCGCATCGGCGAAGGCGATGTCGCCAACGCGGGTCACGTTCGGTTCGGGTGTAGTGTCGGTCATGCGGGGTCACACAGCCCCGCCCATGCAGGCACGGGCGGGGCAGGGGGTCAGGGCTTGTCCGGGCCTTCAGGCAGCGCCACGGAAATATCCAGCACGTCGTGCTGGCCATCCTTCACCAGGTCGACCTTCACCGCATCGACGTCGATGTTCACGTACTTCTTGATAACTTCCAGCAGCTCGCGCTGCAGCAGCGGCAGGTAGTCCGGGCCACCGCGGTGGCTGCGTTCCTGCGCGATGATGATCTGCAGGCGGTTCTTGGCGGTTTCGGCGGTGGTCTTCTTCGCTTTGAGGAAATCAAACAGGCCCATGCTTACCCTCCGAACAGCTTGCTGAAGAAGCCCTTCTTCTCGACGCTGGTGAAGCGCATCGGGCGTTCTTCGCCCAGGATGCGCGCGACGGCATCGTCGTAGGCCTGGCCGGCGGCGGATTCGACATCCAGGATCACCGGTTCACCCTTGTTGGATGCGTTGAGCACGTCGCCCGATTCGGGGATCACGCCAATGGCCTTCAGCCCCAGCACTTCTTCCACGTCGGCAATGCTGAGCATTTCGCCGCTTTCCACGCGCACCGGGGTGTAGCGGGTCAGCAGCAGGAAGGCCGGCACGTTCTGGCCCGATTCGGCCTTGTGGGTCTTCGAATCCAGCAGGCCGATAATGCGGTCGGAGTCGCGCACCGAGGACACTTCCGGGTTCACCACCACCACCGCGCGGTCGGCGAAGTACATGGCCAGGAACGCGCCCTTTTCGATGCCCGCCGGCGAGTCGCAGATGATGTAGTCGAAGCCGTCGGCGGCCAGGTCCTTCAGCACCTTGCCCACGCCTTCCTGGGTCAGCGCATCCTTGTCGCGGGTCTGCGAAGCGGCCAGCACGTACAGGTTGTCAAAGCGCTTGTCCTTGATCAGGGCCTGCTTCAGGGTGGCTTCGCCGTGCACGACGTTCACGAAGTCGTACACCACGCGGCGTTCGCAACCCATGATCAGGTCGAGGTTGCGCAGGCCGACGTCGAAGTCGATCACGGCCACCTTCTTGCCGCGCCGTGCCAGGCCGCAGGCCAGGCTCGCGCTGGAAGTGGTCTTGCCGACGCCGCCCTTGCCGGAGGTGACTACGATGATTTCAGCCAAAGGACTTCTCCTGATGATTCTGTTTGGGTGCTGCGTCAGTCCAGCGCAGCGATCTTGATCTGGTCCTGTTCCAGCCACACCTGCACGGCCTTGCCGCGCAGGTTGTCCGGCACATCGTCCAGTACCTTGTAATGGCCCGCAATGGCGACCAGTTCTGCATGGAAATCGCGGCAGAAGATGCGCGCCGCGGTGTTGCCCTGGGCCCCTGCCAGCGCGCGGCCGCGCAGGGTACCGTAGATATGGATGCTGCCGTCGGCGATCACCTCGGCGCCTGCGCCAACGGTGGCCATCACGGTCAGGTCGCAGTTTTCCGCGTACAGCTGCTGGCCCGAACGCACGTTGCCCAGCTGCATGCGGCCCGGCTGCGGCGCGGCGGCGTCGGCGGCCTTGCCCACCGGCGCGGCCGGGGCGGGCTTGGCTTCGGCCTTGGCGGTGCGGCGTGGTTCGGTCGGCGGCGGCGGCGGGGCCGGCTCGGCCTCGGCGCGTTCGTACTGCGCGCGGAACTTGGCCAGCAGCGGCAGGCCCAGCTGCTGCGACAGCAGATCGATGGCCGTGGTGCCGTAGGCCAGCGCCACCGGCAGCACGCCGGCGCTGCGCAGGCCATCCACCAGCGCCTGCGCGGTGGCCACGTCCGGCACCTGGCTCAGGCCGCCGAAATCGAGGATGACCGCGGCGCGGCCGAACAGCTTCGGCGCACGGGTCACCCGCTCCTGCATTTCCTGCACGAGGCGTTCGACATCAAGGGTACGGATGCGCAGGTTGGCAATGCCCACCTGGCCGATCTTCAGTTCACCGGCCTGTTCGTAATCAAAATTCACCGCCACGCTCAGGTCCCCGTCGGCCGCTGTGCCTGCGCCGGCAGCTGCCGGTCGCGCGCCCACGCTACATCGGGCAGCTTGCCGCCGTAGGTGTCCTGCACCCAGGGGTAGCTGCACAGTTCCTTGGCCAGCATGCTGGCGCGCACATCCACGTGCGGCATGGTGTTCTGGCCCAGCTCGCGGAAGCCGAAGCTGCCGTGGAAGAGCAGGGCGGCATCGGCGCCGTGGTCCAGGAACACTTCGCAGGTCATCTGCGGGTAGCGCAGTTCGGCAAAGCTCTGCGCATCGGCATAGAACGCACGGCCGACGCCACCGCCGCGGCGGCGGCTGGCGACCACGATGCGGTCGATATAGAAGAAGGGGGTGTCCAGCTGCTGCTTGAACCAGGCGAAATTGCTGCTGTCGTGCTGGCTGTCGCTGCCGAAGCCGATCAGGAAGCCGGCCAGGTTGCCGTCGCGCTCGGCGACGCGGAAATATTCAGCGGTTTCGTAGAACAGGTGCAGCCGGGCCGCATCCAGCGGAAGGATGGCCAGGCCAGCATTGTTGTTCAACGCCAGGACGGAATCGAGCTCGTGCTCGCGCACGTCGCGGATGACAATCGACATTGTGACTCCGTGGGGTAACGCGGTTGGTCCTGCGAACGGACCCTGCGCACGATTATTGCATGCCCGGGGTGGGCTGCGGCATGAACAGGGGGCAGGGGCAAGCATGACTTTATGCCCTTGGGGCAGGCCGCGCACAGGCTACGATGGGCCATGCTGGCCCGACTGAACCACAATGCGATGCTGCGCTACTCCGGGTTGTTCACCTGGGGCACCGTTGGCCTATGGCTGGCGATCTACCTGATCGATCCGGTCTCGCTTACCCTGGAAAGCCTCGATGGCGAAGCCGGCTACCGGGTCATTCCGTGGGCCTCGGCCTACCTGGCCTTCGGCGTGGTGTACTGGGGCCTGACCCGCGACCTGGGCGAAAGTGGGCCCGGCTTCTTCGACCATGCCGCGCTGATCCTGCTCACCGCCTGCGCCATCGGCGTCAGCTATTTCTCTGGCACCGCGCTGGGCAGCATCCTGCTGATGGTGGTGGCCGGGCTGCTGCCCTGGCTGCTGGGCCCGCGCATCGGCGTGGTCTGGCTGGTGGCCAGCAACCTGGCCGTGCTGCCGGTCTATATCAAGCCGCTGGGCTTCCCACCGGTCATCGCCGTGCTGCAGGCGATGGGGTACATGGGCTTTTCCAGCTTCGTGTTCGTCATCGCGCTGGTGGCGCGGCGCCAGGCCGAAGCGCGAGACGAGCAGCGCCGCCTGAATGCCGAACTGCGCGCCACCCGCGCCCTGCTGGCCGAAAGCGCGCGGGTGAACGAGCGCACGCGCATTTCCCGCGAACTGCACGACGTGCTGGGCCACCAGCTGACCGCGCTCACCCTGAACCTGGAAGTGGCCGGCCACCTGGCCGAAGGCAAGGCGCTGGAACACGTGAAGCGCTCGCACACCCTGGCCAAGCTGCTGCTGGGCAACGTGCGCGAAGTGGTCAGCCAGCTGCGCGAGACCGGTGCGATCGACCTGGCCGCGGCACTGCGCCCGCTGACCGAGAACGTGCCCTCGCTGGACATCCAGCTGGAGGTGGAGGAGCCGCTGAACGTGGAGGACCCGCAGCGGGCCCACGTGCTGCTGCGCTGCACCCAGGAAATCATCACCAACACGGTGCGCCACGCCCATGCCCGCCACCTGTGGATCCGGGTCTACCGCGAAGTGCCGGGACAGGTGGTGGTGGAGGCCCGCGACGACGGCGTCGGGGCGGAAATGGTCAATGCAGGCAATGGCTTGCGCGGCATGCGCGAGCGCCTGCAACAATGTGGGGGCCAGCTGCAGGTGGAGACCCGCCCTGGCGACGGCTTCCGCCTGCGCGCCACGGTACCGGCCACGGTGCTGGCCGCACTTACCCAGGTTCCTGAAGGAGTACGGTGATGATTCGCGTCTGCCTGGTCGATGACCAAACCCTGGTGCGGCAGGGAATCCGCTCCCTGCTGGCGCTCGACGATGGCATTGAAGTGGTGGCCGAGGCGGCCGACGGCCGGCAGGCGGTCGAGCTGGTGCCGCAGGTGCGCCCGGACGTGGTGCTGATGGACATGCGCATGCCGGTGATGTCCGGCCTGGAAGCCCTGCAGGTGCTGTCGCGGCAGGAACAGCTGCCGCCGACCATCATCCTGACCACCTTCGACGATGACCAGCTGGTGCTGGCCGGGCTGAAGGCCGGCGCCAAGGGCTATCTGCTGAAGGATGTGACCCTGGAACAGCTGGTGGGGGCCATTCGTACCGTGGCCGACGGCGGCTCGCTGGTGCAGCCGGCGGTGACCCAGCGCCTGCTGTCCGGGCTGGAGCACATGCGCAACGATTTCGTCAGCCTGGACCGGCCGGACCCGCTCACCGACCGTGAGACGGAGATCCTGCGGCTGATGGCCAGCGGTTTCTCCAACAAGGAAATCGCCAATTCGCTGGGCGTGGCCGAGGGCACCATCAAGAACCACGTCTCGAACATCCTGTCCAAGCTGGGCGTGCGCGACCGCACCCGCGCGGTGCTGAAGGCGTTCGAACTCCAGTTGGTTTGATTAAAATCCTTTCAGGACAAGGGCTTGGGTCGTGTTTTCAGGCCCGGGGCAGGGTGCCCCCCTACTTGCCGGGGCCCCAGATGCGTTACCCTTCAAAATCTTTGTCCATACAAATACGCAGCCGGCACGGAAACCGGTGCGCCAATCCGATAAACAATGCCTGCGAAGCCTGCTAGGATTGGCGCTTCGCTTCAATCAACCCGGCCGTGGGATCGGCCCCGGAGACTCTCTGAATGACCCGTATTATCGAGTTCCTGATCGCCTTGGGGATCGTGGCTGGCCTGTTCGTCATCATTGGCGTATGTCTGCCGGGCGAGCGTCACATCACCGAAAGCATCGAGACCAACCGCAAGATGACGATCGTGTACGACACGGTCAACAGCCTGCGCCGCTTCAAGGACTGGAACCCGCTGGTACTGCGCGATCCCGCCGTTGACCTGAAGCTGTCCGGCCCGGCCTCGGGCGTGGGTGCCACCCTCGATTTCGCCTCCAAGGACCTGGGTAACGGTTCCTGGAAGATCACCGAATCGGAAGAAAACAAGCGCGTTGTGATCGCCGTCGAAGACCCGACCAAGGGCCACGACAAGGTCACCACCTTCACCCTGGAGCCGACCGGCAAGGGCGGTCGTAACGTCAAGATCACCCAGGACTACTCGGTGAAGTACGGCTTCGACCTGTTCGGCCGTTACGCCGGCCTGTATGTCAGCCGCCAGATCGGCGACGACATCAAGATGGGTCTGTCGCGCATGGCCAACATGCTGGCCACCGTGCCGAACGTTGACTACCGCACCGCCGAAGCCCCGCTGACCGATCTGGCCATCGTGGACGTGCCGGCCGAAGACCTGCTGGTCGTCAATGCCGGTAACGTCGATCGCGGCCAGGACACCATCACCAAGTCCATCAAGGACAACCAGGAATGGATCAAGCGCGTGATGGAGGCCAATGGCCTTGAAGCCGCCGGCCCGTTCCGCATCATCACCACCGATTTCGGTGCTGAGAAGTACGCCTTCGACATCGCCCAGCCGGTGAAGAAGAAGGGCGCTGAAGGCGCGGCTGCCGAAGAACTGTCCGTCAAGATCGACGGCGGCGCTCCGGTGAAGTACGTCCGCGTTGCCCCGCACCGTTCGGCCCACGCGGCCTACACCGGCCACATGGCTGGCCTGGACATCGCCCGCAACGCACTGCGTGCCTGGGCCGTGACCAACGGTTCGGAAGTGATCGACCGTCCGTACGAGTCCTGGAAGGATGGCGTGGACAAGTCGTTCACCCCGGAAGGTACCTACGACATCTACTGGGCCGTCAAGTAAGCCTCGGCTGACCCATGTAGTGTTGGACACGAAAACGCGCCGCTTCCTGCGGCGCGTTTTTTTTCATCTGTGCCCCGTGGTCGGGGCCCTGCGCAAGGAAAGACCATGTTCACTGCCGAACGTCGTGCGCGTAAACCTTCACTGCTGGCCTGCCTGGGCGCATTGCTTGCGGCAGCATCAATCGGCCTGTCGGCCTATGCCGCCCACGGCGTGGCCGATCCGCTGGCGCAGCAGCACCTGAACATGGCGGCGCTGTACGCCTTCGCCCACGGCGCGGTGCTGCTGGCACTGGGCCCGCGTGCGCAGGGCGCGATCGCGCACCTGGGCCTGTACCTGCTGCTGCTGGGCGTGCTGCTGTTTTCCGGCAGCCTGGTGGGCGGCGCGCTGTGGCAGTGGCCGACCCGGCTGGCGCCAGTGGGCGGCACCACCTTGATGGCCGCCTGGGTGCTGCTGGCGATCAACGCGCTGCGCCGCTGAGGTAGCACCGCAGCGCGCATCTGTAGAGTCGAGCCATGCTCGACTTCGAAGAGCGCATCTGTAGAGTCGAGCCATGCTCGACTTGGAGAGCGCATTTGTAGAGTCGAGCCATGCTCGACTTGGAGAGCGCAGCCGAGCATGGCTCGGCTCTACCTCAGTCGTTGGCCGGTGCCCAGCACCAGTGCCACGGCTCGTAGACGATCCCATGCGGGTTGTCGCGCGGATAGCTCAACCGGAACCCGTGGCCGCCGGCGTGTGCCTGCAGCCAGGCAAACGCCTCGGTTGCTTCAAACGTTTCTTCCGCCGGCGCATCGCCCGGCGTGCCGATATCCAGCGCATCGCCGCGGTGGTGTTCGCTGAAGCCCGGCGCGGCGTTGACCTTCAGGATCTCGGCTACGCTCAGCCCGCGCGCGCGCTTGCGTTCGAAAATACCCAGCTGGTACGCGTGGCTGCGGAAACCAGAAATCGCATCCAGGGCCACGCCGTCGCGCGCGGCGTGCAGGCGCATGCGGCGCCAGCCCTGCGCGGCGGCGCGGCGCAGCCACAGCGGGCGGCCGAAACGGTCGCGCCCGGCGAAGTGCAGCAGGCAGGGCTCGGCTTCCAGCGGCAATCCGCTGTCCTGCGCATAGGCATCCGCATCCAGGCCCAGCTGCTGCAGGCGCTGCTGCAGGCCCGCCAGCGGCAGCCAGTGGTCTTCCAGCGTTGCGGCGAAGGGGCGGGCGCGGGCCTGTTCCAGCAGCGCCAGGGCCGCTTCCACGCCGGGCTCGCGCGGCAGCCGCGCTACCAGTGAGTGCACACCGTGGTCCAGCACCACGGCCAGGTAGCGGCCATCCTGCTTGCGCCGCAGCACCCATTGCGCGCGGGCCAGCAGGCGCGCATCCAGGTTGCTGCGCGCGCGCAGCAGAGCGGCCGGCCACAGTTCCACGGCCTCGGTGTTGATCAGCAGGGGGGCGCGACGGTGCATGCCCGCAGCTTACTGCCGTGGCGCGGTGGCGGCCACCTTCTGCAGCGCGTCCAGCAGCGCCTGCGGCCGCTCCAGGCTGAGCAGCAGGGTGCTGCCGCCGCGCACCGGAATCACCAGTGTGCGCTGGCGGTCGGTGACCAGGGCAAACCCCTTGTTGCCGCCCTGCAGGCGGAAGTGGCCCGAATAGAAGCCCGGCATTGAATAGCCATTGGTCTTGTAGCGCAGGCCGTAGCGGCGGTCGCGGCCCAGGTCCACCACCTCGGCCTGCTCCAGCTGCAGCTGCGCCACCGGGGTGCGGCGCCGGTACAGCGTGGAGCGCACGTCCAGCACATTGCCATCGATCACCACCCGGCGGCGGAAGAACGCCATGCCCAGGCCTACGCCGATCAGCACCAGCACGGCCAGGCTCCATGCCGCGCTGCCCCACAGGCGGAAGAACGGCGGCGCCAGGGTGATCTCCATCCACGGCGCAGCGGCCGGCGCGTGCTTCAGTTCGGCCCACACGCACAGCGCGAACACGACCAGCAGCGGCAGCAGGATCCACAGCACGCGCAGTGGCGAACTCCCGGCAATATCGAACGAACGCGGGTCGCTGCCATTCATTGCGGTGCTCCCTTGCGCGGCGCGCATGGTCAGATTTCCTTCTTGAAGACCAGCATGGCCGGGCGCATCGGCGCGGGAATGATCACGTTCACCAGTTCCCAGCCCAGCAGCCCCTGCCGGGTCAGTTCGTTCTGGATGTCCTCGGCCTTCAGCACGCCCATCAGCGATGTCTTCACTTCAATGGTCTGGTAGCTCCAGCGCTTGCTCATTCCTTGTCCTCGGGTGATGGCGTGGGTTTTGGCAGGCGCCCTGCCTTGCGCAGGGCGTCGCGCAGCACGTATTCGATCTGGGCATTCAGGCTGCGCAGCTCGTCGTCAGCCCAGCGTTGCGCCGCAGCCAGCACGTCGGCGTTGATGCGCAGCGGATAGGCTTTCTTCTCACTCATGCGAACTCCTGGCGGGGCGCGGTGGCGCCCCGTTGCGAGGGTGGCTCAGTACAGCGAACCGGCGTTGACGATCGGCTGGGTGCCGCGGTCCGAGCACAGCACGGTCAGCAGGTTGCTGACCATGTGCGCCTTGCGTTCCTCGTCCAGCTGCACCACGCCGTTCTTCTGCAGTTCGGCCAGGGCCATTTCCACCATGCCCACCGCACCGGCCACGATGCGCGTGCGCGCGGCGATCACCGCATTGGCCTGCTGGCGCTGCAGCATGGCCTGGGCGATTTCGGCGGCGTAGGCCAGGTGGCTGATGCGCGCATCCAGCACCTGCACGCCGGCGTCGGCCAGGCGTTCGGCCAGTTCGTTCTTCAGGTGCTGGGAAATCTCGCTGGCGTGGCTGCGCAGGGCCAGCTGGCCGTCCTCGTGCTGGTCGTAGGGATAGCTGGTGGCCATCGCGCGCAGCGCCGATTCGGACTGGATATGCACGAAGCTCTCGTAGTCGTCCACGTTGTAGACCGCTTCGGAGGCATCGACCACCTGCCAGACGATCACCGCGGCAATCTCGATCGGGCTGCCATCAAGCTCGTTCACCTTCAGCTTGCCGCTTTCGAAGTTGCGCACGCGCTGGCTGACCCGGCGCTTGGAATAGAAGGGGTTGTTCCAGCGCAGGCCGTTGTCCTTCACCGTGCCCACGTACTTGCCGAACAGGCTCAGCACCGCCGCCTGGTTGGGCTGCACCGTGTACAGGCCGGCCAGCACCAGCACCGCGGCGACGACCAACAGCAGGCCGCCCAGCATCATCAGCAGGTTCGGTGCGCCGGTGCTGGCTTTGGCTGCCACCCCCAGCACGAACAGCGCGCCACCGGCCAGCGCGGCCAGCAGCGAGACGGCCAGCGTACCCAGACCGTTGAGGGAGGAAAGCGACTTCTCTTTCATGGCAGTACGTCCTTGAGGGTTCGATTGAAAGATATCAAATTGATATCACATCGCAAGTGCCGTTCGTCGGCCAACCCTACCGGACCGGCTAGAATGCCCACCTGCCTTCACATCGCTGCTGGAACCCCCATGGCCAAGCTTGGAACCCCGCTGTCCCCCTCCGCCACCCGTGTGCTGCTGCTGGGCTCGGGCGAACTTGGCAAGGAAGTGGCCATTGAACTGCAGCGCCTGGGCGTGGAAGTGATTGCCGCCGACCGTTATGCCGATGCCCCGGCCATGCAGGTGGCGCACCGTTCGCACGTGATCGACATGCTCGACGCCATGGCCCTGCGCGCGCTGATCGCCCAGGAACAGCCGCACCTGGTGGTGCCGGAAATCGAGGCGATCCACACCGAGACCCTGGTGCAGCTGGAACAGGAACAGGGCCTGCGGGTGATTCCGACCGCGCGCGCCGCGCGCCTGACCATGGACCGCGAAGGCATCCGCCGCCTGGCCGCTGAAACCCTGGGCCTGCCGACCTCGCCGTACCGCTTCGTGGATACCGAAGCCGAATACCGCGCCGCGGTGGCCGCCATCGGCCTGCCGTGCGTGGTCAAGCCGGTCATGTCCTCCTCGGGCAAGGGCCAGAGCACCCTGCGCAGCGAGGCCGACATCGCCCCGGCCTGGGACTACGCACAGACCGGCGGCCGTGCAGGTGCCGGCCGCTGCATCGTCGAAGGCTTCATCGACTTCGATTACGAGATCACCCTGCTGACCGTGCGCCACGCCGGCGGCACCTCGTTCTGCGCGCCGATCGGCCACCTGCAGAAAGACGGCGACTACCGCGAAAGCTGGCAGCCGCAGCCGATGACGGACAAGGCCCTGGCGCGTGCCGAGGAGATCTCGCGCGCGATCACCGACGATCTGGGCGGCTGGGGCCTGTTCGGCGTGGAGCTGTTCGTGAAGGGTGACGAGGTGTGGTTCAGCGAAGTGTCGCCGCGCCCGCACGATACCGGTCTGGTCACCCTGGTATCGCAGGAACTGAGTGAGTTCGCGCTGCATGCGCGCGCGATCCTGGGCCTGCCGATTCCGGTCATCCGCCAGAGCGGCCCGTCGGCCTCGTGCGCGCTGCTGGCCCATGGCGAAGGCGTGCCGTACTTCAACAACGTGGCCGCCGCGCTGCAGGTGCCCGATACCGCCGTGCGCCTGTTCGGCAAGCCCAGCGTGCATGGCCATCGCCGCGTGGGCGTGACCCTGGCGCGTGCGGAAAGCATTGATGAAGCGCGTGCCATCGCGCGCGATGCCGCCGAAGCCATCGGCGTGGAACTGCGCCCGTAAAATGCTAGCGCCGGGCCATGCCCGGCGGCTTGCAGCGTGCTGCCGTCAGCGTCTACGCCACGGCAGCACGGTCACGTGGATCATGGCCACCGGCCACAGGACCGAGCCGTACATCCACCACGTGCCGAAGCGGTCGGCATAGCCCTTCCAGCAGGCCACGGCTGCCGGCAGCAGGCCGATCAGGACCATGGGCAGGAAGTCCAGCGCCTTGCCTTGTTTGGTGACGAACAGCAGTGCGATCACCACCGCAACGCCGGCGATGATCAGCAGGTTCTTCTTCAACATCAGCAGTCCTTGCCTGGGTCTTTGGCGACTCTAGCAAAGGGCTTTGGCAGCCGGTAGCGCCGGGCCATGCCCGGCGGATTTCCATGCGGCGCGATGCGAACCGAAAAAGGCCGCCGGGCATGGCCCGGCGCTACCGGGGTCACTTCACGTCCACCCACACCAGGTGGTGGTCGCTGCCATCGGCAATCTTCGCTTCGGGGCTTTCATTGGCCGGCCAGAACACGCCGCTGCCCACGTATTGGAAACCGGTGGAGGGCAGCACGTAGTCCAGGCGCATGGTGCCCGACTTCGGGCCGAAATCGCCGGTGGCGTGGAACGGTGCGCCCTTGCGCACGATGCCCTTGGCCGCATAGGCCAGGCTGGTCTGTTCGGCACCCACGCTGCGCGGGGTGGGGTAGCGCAATACGCGCGGGTTCTCGATCAGGTTGACGATGGCATCGTGGCGGCCATCGCCATCGACCGGGTCGTTGTTCAGATCGCCGAAGATCACAAAGCGCGCGTCCTGGGCCAGACCGCCGCACTTGCCCTGGTCATCGCACAGCCAGGGCTTGTCGCCAGCCGACAGATACTCCTGCCACAGCCGCAGTTCGTCGTGGTTGCGCGCGGCATTGCGCTTTTCCGGGCCGTCGAACACCGGCGGGGTCGGGTGCGAAACCAGCGCATGCACCACGCCGGCCGGCGTCTGCACCGGCACATCCCAATGCGACTTCGACGACAGGCGCAGCTGCGACCACACCGCATCGCTGTAGAAGCTCTTGCCGGTGCGCGGGTCGACCGGGCGGATCGCGCCGGGCATCGTGCTCCACTTCAGCAGCTGGAAGCTGCGCACCTTGGCCTCGTCGATCGGGTAGCGCGACAGCACCAGCATGCCGTACTGGCCCGGGTGCAGGCCGTAGCCCCAGGCATCGTTGCCGCGGCTGCGGCCTTCGCCACCCACCGTGCCATTGCCGTCCAGGTCCAGGCCGCTGGGCACGCCGGTGTTGACCGGGGCCAGGTAGCGGTAGGCGAAGTGCAGCGGCTTGCCGCCGCCGGGCTGGGCCACTTCCAGGTAGCGCTGCTGGAACAGATCGGCGGCGCGGTGCGCATCGTCGAAGTCGAATTCGTTCAGCAGCACCAAGTCCGGCCGCACCTGCTGCAGCACGGCGGCGATCTTGCGGGCGTGTTCGCTGTCGCCTTCCAGTTCCTTGATCAGGCCACCGGCATCGTCCGAATACAGCGATGTGTTGTAGGTGGCCAGGCGCAGCGCTGCAGACGGCGTTTCGGTCATCGCGGGGGGCTTGGCGAAGGCGGGGGCGCTGGCGCCGCAGAGCAGGGCCAGGGCGAGGATCAGGGGATGGCGGCGGGTCATGTTCATGGGCCGTATTGTGCACCCGGCCCGGTGTCAGCGGTTTGTCAGCGGCCGTCCAGTTCCTTGTCGAAATCGTGCCAGCGGCGGCCGTCGTAGGCCTCCAGCGGGCGGAACCGGCGCTTGTAGTCCATCTTCTGGTGCTCGCGTATCCAGTAGCCCAGGTACACATGCGGCAGGCCTTCGCGGCGGGCCCATTCAATCTGCTGCAGGATGGCGAAGGTGCCCAGCCCGCGCGCGGCATGGGCCGGGTCGAAGAAGGTGTAGACCGCCGACAGCCCGTGCTCGGTCACATCGGTCACCGCCACGCCCAGCAGCTGGCTGGGCTGGCCGTCGTGGCCGGGCAGGCGCATTTCCATGAAGCGGGTATGCGACCAGGTGCCGATCAGGAACTGCTCGAACTCGTGCGGGCCATGGTCATCCATGCCGCCATTGGCATGCCGGTGTACCAGGTAGCGGTGGTACAGATCGAACAGGTCCTGGCGCGGCATGGCCGCGGTGATGCGCACTTCCAGATCGGCATTGCGCGCCGCGCAGCGGCGTTGGCTGCGGTCGGCGGCGAAGCGGGCCACCGGAATGCGCACGGCCACGCAGGCGTGGCACTGGGCGCAGTGCGGGCGGTAGACCAGATCGCCACTGCGGCGGAAGCCCCAGCTCAGCGCCAGCGGGTACAGCCCGCCCAGGCGGCGGTCCTGCGGATCGAGCACCAGATCGCGCGCCACCCGGTCTGGCCAGTACCCACACGGGTGCTCGCCGGTCTGGAACAGCCGCAGTTCGTCGTCTCTGTCGCCGTGTATCGCCATGGGCACAGCATAGCCCCAGTGTGTCGCATCGGCCGCGACTGTCCGCCGGATGAACAGAACCGGCTGACGCGTCAACCGATGCCGCGCACAGGCGTTGTTGTCCCCCGAGGGTGAACTGATCACCCCGACGCAACCCCTACCAGGAGTGACCCGATGATCCGTACCCCCCTGTTGCTGGCCCTGCTGCTGGGCACCTCCGCCACCGGTATCGCGCTGGCCGCCGACACCCCGGCCCCGCCGGCACTGCGCCCGGTGAAGCTGGACACCAACGGCGACGGCGTGATCGACCGCAGCGAAGCGGCGGCCAACCCGCGCCTGGCGGCGAAGTTCGACGAACTGGACAAGAACAAGGACGGCAAGCTGTCGCGCGACGAACTGCCGCGCTGGAAGCACGGGCGTCGCGGTGGCCATGGCGGTCCCGATGCCTGGATGGCCAAGCTGGACGTGAACAAGGATGGCCGCATCAGCCGCGAGGAAGCCAAGGCCGATCCGCGCCTGGCCGCGCGCTTCGACCAGATGGACGTCAACAAGGATGGCTACCTGGACAAGGCCGACCGCGAGCTGCGCATGAAGCAGCATCGTGACGCCTGGTTCGCCGCGGCCGACACCAACAAGGACGGCCAGCTGAGCAAGGCCGAATTCGATGCGGCCAAGGGCCCGATGCACGGCGGCCCGCGCCCGGGTGGCCCGCGTGACGGCATGCCGCCGAAGCCGCAGCGCTGAGTCACCGCGTTCTGATCGACCACGACGCCGGCGTACTGCCGGCGTCGTGCGTTGCGGGCCTAGCGGCCGCCGGTATGGGCCACCGCATACAGCACCACGCCCAGCACCATGATGTTCATGGCGATGACGCCGGTGCGCCCGTACATCGATTCATACACCCAGTTGGTGCCGGTGCGCCCACGCCGCGCCGAATCGCGGGCGATCAGCGGCGCCATGATCCGCTGCAGCGGCCCCAGGCACTGGTAGTTCACCAGGCTCAGGCCGAGCACCAGCACCAGCAGATGCACCCAGGTCGGGGTCTGCAGCAGCACCACCGCCAGCACCGACAGGCAGCAGGCCATGGCGGTCCAGGTGTTCATGCGCACGAAGCGCCAGACCTGCGCGCGCTCGGCATCGGTCTTGGCGTAGGACAGCAGGAAACGCCCGCCCAGGTAGCTGCCGATCACGCCGCCGGCCACGCCACCGGCGAAGGCGCCCCAGGTGCTGGCCGGAATCATGTGCAGGTAGCCCAGCGCGGCGGTGACCGAGCCCATGGCGGTGCCGCCGGCCACGCTGGCCCCGCCCAGGCCCAGCTTGCTGCCACCCATGCCGACGCCGGCGCTCAGCAGGATCGCCGCGCTGGCGGTACCGGGGGCCGCCACCAGCACCATCGACACCACGGCCGTGGCGAACGCCGCACTGGGCGCGCTGCTGCGGGCGAATTCGCCGAAACGCTGCAGCAGGCCGTCGCGCACCTGGCCGCGTGCGCGCGACAGGCGCTTGCGCACGGCCGCATCGCTCAGCCCCAGCAGATCGGCCACCTGCTGCGAGCGTTGCCCTTCGCGGTAGTACAGCAGCAGCACTTCGCGGCTGTCGCTGGGCAGGGCGGAAATGATGTCTTCAGCGGCGATCTCTTCTTCCAGCCGCTGCAGCCGGTCGGGCGCGCCCGGGGTCGGGTCGGCGGCCATGCCCAGTGCCACTTCGGCGGCTTCGCCGGTGAGCGGCCGGCCGCGCTGCGAGCGCAGCCAGTCGCGGGCCAGGTTGCGGGTGATCTGCCGCAGCCACGGCAGGAAACTGGTGCTGCTGCGCAGCTGGTGCAGCTGCTGCCAGCCCTTCACGAACGCTTCCTGGGCGATGTCCTCGCTGGCCTGGCGGTCGCGGGTGATGGCCAGGGCGATGGCGGTGATGGTGTTCTGGCAGGCCAGCACGATGCGGCCATAGGCGTGCTGGCAGCCGCCGGCAGCGGCGGGCAGCTCGCGTTCCAGGGTCTGGTCGATCGATGCGGCAAACGTCGTCATGGCGGCGGCTCCTGCAGGGATTGTGTCCCAAGACGCCGCCGCGCGCGAAGTGTGACCGGACCTGGCCCGATCATGCCGGGCACGGCCCGGCGTTGCCATGCCTAGCTGGAGGGCTGGATGCGGACCCGCACTTCTTCCTCTTCCGGCGCGGCCTGCGGTGCCGGCTGCGGCTGGGCCTGCGGGGCAGGAGCCGGGGTGGCCGGGGCGGGCGCGCCACGGTGGCGCAGGCCGATCACCAGGGCCACGGCGGCAATCACCACCAGCAGGCCGATGCGGATGCGCCAGGCCCAGCCACGGCCGCTGCCGCCTTCCTGCGGTGCGTCGCGGAAGGCGAATTCGGCGGTGGGATGGTCGCGGCGGGTGGTGTCGAGCAGGCGTGCCTCGCGCAGGATGTCGCGCGCACGCGGCTGGTCGTCGGCGCGCACGATCCACACAGCGGGGTAGGCCTGGGCATTGCCCAGGTCGGTATAGCTGAACTGGCCACGGCGGCGGGTCTTGTACGACCGGCCGTTGGTCACCTTCACTTCAATGCCGTGGCTGCGCAGCAGCTCGGCCACGCCTTCCACGGTTTCCACGCGCTGGCTGCTGAAAATCTGACGCATCGTCTTACTCCTTGGCCGGCACGGCAGCAACGGCGGCCTGGTCGGGCACCACGCGGATCAGGCCTTCCTGTGCGGTGCTGGCCACCAGCACGCCATCGCGGGTGAAGAACTGGCCGCGCGCCAGCCCGCGCGAATCCTGCGCGCTGGGGCTGTCCAGCGAATACAGCAGCCAGTCGTCGGCGCGGAACGGGCGGTGGAACCAGATGGCATGGTCCAGCGAAGCCATCTGCACGTGCGGGTGGTAGTAGCTGATGCCGTGCGGGAAGGTGGCCGTGCCCAGCAGGTGGAAATCGGAGGCATAGGCCAGCAGGGCCTGGTGCAGTTCCGGCGCATCGCCCACCGGTTCGCTCAGGCGCAGCCACACCTGGTGGTAGGGCGGGCGCTTGGGCGGGTTCAGTTCATCGCGCGGGTACACGTGGCGGAACTCGAACGGGCCGCCGCGCGAGAGCCAGCGCTGCACCTTGATCGGCAGCCGCGCCAGTACTTCCGGCGGCAGCGGGCGGTTCGGTTCGATGTCTTCCGGCTGCGGCACTTCGGGCATCTTGTGCTGGTGCTCGGCACCCTGTTCGGCCTGCTGGAACGAGGCCGCGCAGAAGAAGATCACCTTGCCATGCTGGATGGCCGTGACCCGGCGCACCGAGAAGCTGCCGCCATCGCGGGTGCGGTCCACGTCGTAGACGATGGGGTGGTCGATGTTGCCGGCGCGCAGGAAGTAGGCGTGCAGCGAATGCACGTGGCGGCCGTTGTCCACCGTGGCCTGGGCCGCAGCCAGCGCCTGGCCCAGCACCTGCCCACCGAACACGTACTTGGTGCCGATGTCGCGGCTCTGGCCGCGGAACAGGTTGTCCTCCAGCCGCTCCAGGGTGAGCAGGTCGATCAGCTCGGAGACGACGGGTTCGGGCGTGTCGTTCAAGGGGGCGGCCACAGCAGTGAAGAAGGGACCGATTATACCGGTCAGGGGTCAGATCCCTTTCGCCCCGCGAAAGGGCTCTCACCCCGGGGCCACCCAGTCGAACAGGGGTCAGATCCCTTTCGCCTTGCGAAAGGGCTCTGACCCCAGGGCACGCAGTCGAGCAAGCTCGACGCTACTTGCCCAGCCGGGCCACCAGCGCCTGCAGCGCGTTCTGCGCATCCGCCGCAAACCAGGCTTCCACGAAGCGGTCCAGCTGGATCAGGTCCGGGTGCAGGGCCTCGTGCAGCTCGGCGCGGGCAATGGCGCGGGTCAGCAGCATCGGCTGGCGCGGCTGCTTCAGCAGGTGCTGCAGCCAGGCGATGGCGCGGGCCACCACCAGATCGCCGTCGGCCAGCTCATCCACCAGACCGATCTGCAGCGCCTGTTCGGCCGGCACCAGCGCGCCGGTGCTCAACAGCATGGCCGAACGGTGCAGGCCCACGGCGCGGCGCAGCAGGCGCTGGATGCCTTCCGGCGCCACCAGCCCCACCTGCACCTCGTTCAGGCCAATGGCATAGGGGCGGGCCGGATCGGTACTGCGTGCCATCACCCGGTAATCGCAGCACAGGGCCAGCACGCAGCCACCGGCCGGGGCATGCCCGGTAATGGCCGCCACCACCGGAATGCGGCTTTCTGCCAGCGTACG
Organism: Stenotrophomonas sp. B1-1; assembly: GCF_010894375.1. Taxonomy (NCBI): domain Bacteria; kingdom Pseudomonadati; phylum Pseudomonadota; class Gammaproteobacteria; order Lysobacterales; family Lysobacteraceae; genus Stenotrophomonas; species Stenotrophomonas sp. B1-1. The sequence continues at coordinate 148,872 of NZ_JAAIUZ010000017.1, forward strand.
CACCGCACCGAAGAAGGCATTCCAGCTGTCCAGCAGCTTGTGCTTGTCATCGCCATGGGACAGCAGGTGCGGCACGTCCATGCCGCCGGTGAAGATGCGCTCGCTGCCCGACAGCACGATGCCGTGCGCGTCTTCGGCCATGGCCTGTTCGATCGCGTGGATCAACTGCCGGCACAGGTCGGTGTCCAGTGCATTGACCGGCGGCCGCGCCAGGCGCAGTTCGCGGATGGGGCCATGGTTGATCACCTCGATGAGCGTCGTCATGCTGCGGTCTCGTTGCGGACAGGAATCTGAGGCGATGATAACCAAACCATTCGTTGGCGTATTGTTGTGGCTGTGTGCGGGCGCAGCATCGGCGGCCGACTGCGTGACGCTCGAGCAAGGCTGGGCGCGGCTGCCACCTACGCCGGCCATGGCCATGACCGCCGGTTATGGGGTGATCCACAACGGCTGTGCCACGCCGGTGGTGATCACCGGTGCTGGCAGCGCGCTGTTTGCCGATGTCTCGCTGCACGAAACCACCCTTGTCGATGGCGTCAGCCGCATGCGCGCGATCGAGCGCCTGCCGTTGGCCCCCGGTGCGCGCGCCGAACTCAAGCCCGGTGGCCTGCACCTGATGCTGATGCAGGGCAAGGGCGCGCTGAAGGAAGGGCAGACCGTGCCGCTGCAGCTGCAGCTGGAAGGCGGGCGCGAAGCCAGCGCCACGCTGACCGTGCGCAAGAAAGGCGGGTAAGCGCCCGGCGTTGATGCCGCGCCGCCGGACTACGGGCGTGCTGTCGTAGCGTCGAGCTTGCTCGATTGCCATGAACCGTAGAGTCGAGCTTGTTCGACTGCCGTGAACCGTAGAGTCGAGCTTGCTCGACTGCTTCACGCAAGAGCAGTCGAGCAAGCTCGACTCTACGAAAGGCGGTATCCCGTGGCACGCGACACGATCGAGGCACCCGGTAGCGCCGGGCCATGCCCGGCGAGCGACCCGCTTACGACCAATCGAACGTGAACAACACCGTGCGGCTTTCCGGTTCGTAGAACATCACGATCGCATCGGCGCCGGCGGCGCACCAGTGGCTGGCCGGCACGGTGGCCACGTGGAAGAACGCATGGCCGTCGCGGGTCAGTCGCAGGCCGTCGTTGGCCAGGTGGCTGCTGTCATTGCGGAAGCGCAGGCTGCCGCGTTGCCGGTAGCCGGCCAGATCCTGCAGCTGGAACGCCGCCGGCAGCGGCGCGTAATCAGACCAGTTGCCGAACCAGATCGGGCCGCCCAGCTGCTGCAGCCATGCCTGTTCGTCCAACTCGCCGTTGCCGTAGCGCGAGCAGCTGGCCAGGCGCCCATGCTGCAGGAAATACGCATGCGCCTTGGCATGGCTCTCACGCATTTCAACGCTATGCGCGCGGGCTTCTTCCGACTCCACCGCCTCGCCCAGGAAATAGCCCGGCGCGCCCAGGAAGCGCATGCGGTTGTCCGCGGTCAGCTCGAAGGCGATCCAGTTGATGCCCGTGAACGCATTGTGGTGCGCGACGGTGTCGTCGCCGATGCAGCCTTCATACGGCTCGATCGGGCACAGCAGGGTGGCGGTCTGGCCAGCCAGTTCCGGGCGCAGCACGCCCAGGTCGATCTGCAACAGCGGCAGCAGGTGTTCGGCCAGCCACGGCTGCTCGCTGGCGAACACTTCAGCGGGGAACGGCACCAGGCCGGGCAGCAGGTCGTGCAGGTCGGTGTGGTGGATCATGTCAGCCTTTGGAACAGGGGGTAGAGTCGAGCTTGCTCGACCGCCGTGAACCGTAGAGTCGAGCTTGCTCGACTGCTTCAAGCAAGAGCAGTCGAGCAAGCTCGACTCTACGAAAGGCAGCAGTCGAGCAAGCTCGACTCTACGAAGTGCGGCGCCGGGTCATGCCCGGCGCGCGCTGCGCGGTCGGCTTACGTCCAGTCGTACGAGAACAACACCGTGCGGCTCACCGGCTCGTACAGCATCACGATGGCATCGGCGCCGGTGGCACACCAGTTGTAGCCGGCCACCTCGGCCACGGCGAAGAATTTGTGGCCATCGCGGCTGATGATCACCGTTTCGGCATCCTCCGGCGCATCCGGGTCATCGGCTGCTTCAGTGAAGTCCAGCGCGAAGGCGGCGGGGATTTCTGCGGTCTCGGTCCAGTTGCCGAAACCGATCGGGCCGCCCAGCGAATCCAGGTAGTCCCGCTCGCTGGCTTCGCCCTTGCCAAAGCGCGAATAGCCGGCGAGGCGGCCGTTGACGGCATGGTAATCGCGCGCCTTGGCGTAGCTCTCGCGCATCTGCGAGATGTGTTCCTGCGCGTGCGTGTCCTGCACCTGCTCACCGATGAAATAGCCTTCGTTGCCGAGGAAACGCATCTGGTTGTCGGCGGTCAGTTCGAAGGCGATCCAGTTGGTGCCGGTGAACGCGTTGTGGTGTTCTTCGGTGCTCTCGCCGATACAGCCGTCATACGGCTCGATCGGGCACAGCATGGTGGCCACCTGGCCGGCCAGTTCCGGGCGCAGCACACCCAGGTCGATGTTCAGCAGCGGCAGCAGGTGCTGGCCGAGCCAGGCCTGGTCGGCGGGGAACACGCCGGTGGGGAAGGGGACCATGCCGGGCAGCAGGTCGCTCAGTTCCGTGTGATGGATCATGTCAGTCCTTTGGGAGTGGCGAAAGAACGGGGGCGTAGAGTCGAGCGCGCCAGACAATGGGCAGCATCCGGTAGCGCCGGGCCATGCCCGGCGGGCGAAATGCCGACCAAGGTCGGCATCTACCAGAAGCGGATCAGCTCGATGCGCTGCGGATCGCGTCCGGCAGCGGAGCGCTCTTGCCGGTCTGGGTGTCCATCCACACCACCACCACGTTGCCGTCCGAGTACAGCTTCGATTCGTCCTGCTGGTCCACGATGCGGTGGCCGATGGTCACGCTGCTGTTGCCCAGGCGCTCCACGAACAGTTCCACCAGGATGTCGTTGGGCCACACGATCGGCAGGCGGTAGTTCACGTTGGTGGCGGCCACCACCGGTGCGATGCGGTCGGTCATCGACACGCCGTCCACGCCCAGCATCCAGCGCACGCGCGCTTCTTCCAGGTAGGAAATGTACTTGGCGTTGTTCACATGGCCCATGCTGTCCATGTCACGCCAGCGCACGCTGATCGGAATACGGGCCAGGATCTTGTGTTCGCTGCTCATCAGGCGTCCTTCTTCTTCTTGCTGGCAGTGGCGGTCTTGCTGGCCTTGCCGCTGCTCTTGGCTGCGGCGGCCTTCTTCGCCGGCGGTTCGGGCTTCACCTTGCGCGGCGGGCGCGCATCGGGCTTGTTGGCCACGGCCGCCGGTTGCTGCGGCCGTGCGCGGGTGGACGGCAGCATGCGTTCCAGGAAGTGGCCGGTGTAGGACTGCGGGCAGGCCGCCACGTCTTCGGGCGTGCCGGTCACCAGGATGGTGCCGCCACGGTGGCCGCCTTCCGGACCCAGATCGACGATCCAGTCGGCGGTCTTGATCACGTCAAGGTTGTGTTCGATCACCACCACCGTGTTGCCTTCGTCGCGCAGCTTGTGCAGCACGCCCAGCAGCGCTTCGATATCGTGGAAGTGCAGGCCGGTGGTCGGCTCGTCCAGGATGTACAGGGTGCGCCCGGTATCGCGGCGCGACAGTTCCTTGGACAGCTTCACGCGCTGCGCTTCACCGCCGGACAGCGTGGTCGCGCTCTGGCCCAGCTTGATGTAGCTCAGGCCCACGTCCACCAGCGTTTCCAGCTTGCGCGCGATCGACGGCACCGGCTCGAACAGCTTCAAGGCATCTTCGACGGTCATTTCCAGCACGTCGTTGATGTTGTAGCCCTTGTAGACGATCTCCAGCGTTTCGCGGTTGTAGCGCTTGCCGTGGCAGACGTCGCAGGGCACGTACACGTCCGGCAGGAAGTGCATTTCCACCTTGATCAGGCCATCGCCCTGGCACGCCTCGCAGCGACCGCCGCGCACGTTGAAGCTGAAACGGCCCGGCGAATAGCCGCGCGCACGTGCTTCGGGCACCTGGGCGAACAGTTCGCGCAGGGGGGTGAACAGACCGGTGTAGGTGGCCGGGTTCGAACGCGGGGTGCGGCCGATCGGCGACTGGTCGATGTCCACCACCTTGTCGAACAGGTCCAGGCCTTCGATTTCCTTGTACGGCGCCACGGCATGCGAGGCGCCGTTGATCTCGTTGGCGGCCAGCGAGAACAGGGTGTCGTTGATCAGGGTCGACTTGCCCGAGCCGGACACACCGGTCACGCAGGTCAGCAGGCCGGCCGGAATGGCCAGGTCCACGCCCTTCAGGTTGTTGCCGCTGGCACCGCGCAGGTGCAGGGTGGTCTTCGGGTTGGGCGCGTGGCGGCGAGTCGGAATCTCGATCGCGCGCTTGCCCGACAGGTACTGGCCGGTCAGCGAACGCGGTGCGTTCAGGATGTCCTGCAGGGTGCCCTGGCCGACGATTTCGCCACCATGCACGCCGGCGCCCGGGCCGATATCCAGCACGTAGTCGGCCAGGCGGATCGCATCTTCATCGTGCTCGACCACGATCACCGTGTTGCCCAGGTCGCGCAGGCGGGTGAGGGTGCCCAGCAGGCGCTCGTTGTCGCGCTGGTGCAGACCGATGGACGGTTCATCCAGCACGTACATCACGCCCACCAGCCCGGCGCCGATCTGGCTGGCCAGGCGGATGCGCTGTGCTTCGCCGCCGGACAGGGTGTCGGCCTTGCGTTCCAGGGTCAGGTAATCCAGGCCCACGTCGACCAGGAAGCCCAGGCGCTCGCCGATCTCCTTGACGATCTTGGCCGCGATCTCGCCGCGCCAGCCTGGCAGGCTCAGTTCGCTGAAGAACTTCAGCGCCTCATCGATCGGCAGCACCACCAGTTCCGGCAGCGGGCGGTCGGCCACGAACACGTTGCGCGCGGCCTTGTTCAGGCGCGCACCGTTGCATTCGGGGCAGGCGTGTTCGCTGATGTACTTGCCCAGCTCTTCCTGTACCGCCGCCGATTCGGTTTCCTTGTAGCGGCGTTCCAGGTTGGGGATGATGCCTTCGAAGCGGTGCTTGCGCTGGGTGCGGCCACCAGCTTCGGTGAAGTAGGTGAAGGTGATGGCCTCATCGCCGCTGCCGAACAGCACGGCCTGCTGCACCTTGGCCGACAGCGAGTTCCAGGCCGCATCCACGTCGAACTTGTAGTGTTTGGCCAGCGAGGCGATCAGCTGGAAGTAGTACGCGTTGCGGCGGTCCCAGCCGCGCACGGCGCCCGCGGCCAGCGACAGTTCCGGGTGCACCACCACGCGCGCCGGGTCGAAGAATTCGGCCATGCCCAGGCCGTCGCAGCCGGGGCAGGCGCCCATCGGTGCGTTGAACGAGAACAGGCGCGGTTCCAGCTCGGGCAGCGAGTAGTCGCAGACCGGGCAGGAATACTTGGACGAGAACAGAGTAGGGGTGGCGTCGGCGGCGTCCAGCGACTGCACCGAGGCCATGCCGTCGCCCAGCTTCAGCGCGGTTTCGAAGCTTTCGGCCAGGCGCTGCTTGATGTCCTCGCGCGGGCGGAAACGGTCGATCACCGCTTCGATGGTGTGCTTCTGGCGCAGCGCAAGCGGCGGCACCGCGTCGATTTCGTACAGCTCGCCGTCCACCCGCACGCGCACGAAGCCCTGCGCGCGCAGCTGGTCGAACACCTGCGCATGCTCGCCCTTGCGGTCGCGGATGACCGGGGCCAGCAGCATGTAGCGCTGTTCCGGGTCCAGGGTCAGCACCTGGTCCACCATCTGGCTGACCGTCTGCGCTTCCAGCGGATAGCCGTGGTCGGGGCAGCGCGGGGTGCCCACCCGCGCGTACAGCAGGCGCAGGTAGTCGTAGATTTCGGTGATCGTGCCGACCGTCGAACGCGGGTTGTGCGAGGTCGACTTCTGCTCGATGGAAATGGCCGGGGACAGACCTTCGATATGGTCCAGGTCCGGCTTTTCCATCACGCTCAGGAACTGCCGGGCGTAGGCCGACAGCGATTCCACGTAGCGGCGCTGGCCTTCGGCATAGATCGTATCGAACGCCAGCGAGGACTTGCCCGAGCCGGACAGGCCGGTGATCACGATCAGCTTGTCGCGGGGCAGGTCGAGGTCGAGGTTCTTCAGGTTGTGCGTCCGCGCACCGCGGATGCGGATGAAATCCATCGCCATGGGGGATCCGGTTGTGGGGGCAGGTCGAATGCGGCGGCAATCAATCAGCCTACCGAGGTGACCAGATGGGGGCAATGGCCGACAATGCCACCCCTGCGTCTCACCCCGTGAGACCGCCTGACAGGCAGGGGTCAGATCCCTTTTCACCGTGTGAAAAGGGATCTGACCCCGTTCCGGGCCCCCCGCAGGCCCCGCCCAGGGGTTGACTTGACCGGCGCCCATTGATCTGCGTACAATTCCGCTCCTGTCCGCCCTCGATGGCGGCAGTCCATAGACCACAATAACTACAGAGGAAGTCTGGTCATGTACGCAGTACTGGTCACCGGCGGTAAGCAATACCGCGTGGCGCAGGGCGAAAAGCTCCGCGTCGAAAAGCTCGAAGTCGAAGTCGGCAGCGAGATCAAGTTTGACAACATCCTGCTGCTGGGCGACAGCGACGGTATCAAGATCGGCGACGCCCTGAGCGGCGCTTCGGTCACCGCCAAGGTCGTGTCCCAGGGTCGTGCTGACAAGGTCCGGATCATCAAGTTCCGTCGCCGCAAGCACCACATGAAGCGCCAGGGTCACCGTCAGTACTACACCGAAATCGAGATCACCGGCATCGCCGGCTAAGCATCAGGAGAAGCAGTCATGGCACATAAAAAGGGCGTAGGCTCCTCGCGCAACGGTCGCGACTCCAACCCGAAGTACCTCGGCGTCAAGATCTTTGGCGGCCAGGCCATCGAAGCCGGCAACATCATCGTGCGTCAGCGCGGCACCCAGTTCCACCCGGGTACCGGCGTTGGCCTGGGCCGTGACCACACCCTGTTCGCCCTGACGGACGGCAAGGTGGAGTTCTCGGTGAAGGGCCCGAAGAAGCGTCGCACCGTCAGCGTCGTCTCGGTCGAAGCCTGATCAGGCTGTATCCGCCGGCCATGCCCTGGCATGGCCGCGCCGGATGAAGAGCACGCTGCATGAAGAGCCCCGCTTCGGCGGGGCTTTTCGTTGGAATCAGTGGTAAAACGGGCACGGCCCGATTGCCAGGTGGCACCTGGCACGACATTCAAGGCGGCGGCACGCAGGCCGCGCCCATCGCAGGCATCGAAACAATGAAACTGGTAGACGAAGCAGAAATCGAAGTGTTCGCCGGCAACGGCGGCAACGGCTGCATTGGCTTCCGTCGCGAGAAGTTCATTCCGCTCGGCGGCCCGGACGGCGGCGACGGCGGTGCCGGCGGCAGCGTGTACATCCGCGCCGACGAAAACCTGAACACCCTGGTCGACTTCCGCCATGACCGCATCTTCAAGGCGCAGCGCGGCGAGAACGGCATGGGCCGCCAGGCCTACGGCAAGGGCGGCGAAGACCTGACCATCACCGTGCCGGTCGGCACCGTGATCATCAACGTGGCCACCGATGAAATCATCGGCGACCTGACCCAGCACGGCGACCGCCTGCTGGTGGCCAAGGGCGGCCGCGGCGGCCTGGGCAACATGCACTTCAAGAGCTCGACCAACCGCTCGCCGCGCCAGGCGCTGCCGGGCGAGCCGGGCGAAGAGCGCACCCTGAAGCTGGAGCTGAAGCTGCTGGCCGACGTGGGCCTGCTGGGCTTCCCCAACGCTGGCAAGAGCACCCTGATCCGTGCCGTTTCGGCGGCGACGCCTAAGGTGGCCGATTACCCGTTCACCACGCTGTACCCGAACCTGGGTGTGGTGAAGGTGGAAAACTACCGCAGCTTCGTGATCGCCGACATTCCCGGCCTGATCGAAGGCGCGGCCGACGGTGCCGGCCTGGGTGCGCAGTTCCTGCGCCACCTGCAGCGCACCCGCCTGCTGCTGCACCTGGTGGATATTTCCCCGATGGAAGGCGGCGTGGAAGGCATTTCCCCGGTCGAGCAGGTGCGTGCCATCGAGCGCGAACTGGAAAAGCACGACCCGGAGCTGCTGCAGAAGCCGCGCTGGCTGGTGCTGAACAAGGCTGACCTGATGTTCGAAGACGAGGCGAAGGCTGCGGCCGAGCAGATCGTGGCCGAGCTTGGCTGGAAGGAGCCGTGGTTCCTGGTGTCCGCGCTGGGCCGCGAAGGCACCTTCCCGATCATGAGCCGCATCATGGCGTTCTTCGATCGGCAGAAGGAAGACGAGCTGGAAGCCGCCCGCAACGCGTAACAGCGCTGTGGGGGTTCTACGCGAAAAACCCGGCTTCGGCCGGGTTTTTTGTTGGCTGCCGGACGCTGGGGTCAGATCCCTTTTCCGCAGGAGAGGGATCTGACCCCGGACGTCATCCCAGAATCACGGGCAACAAAAAACCCGGCCGGGGCCGGGCTTTTGTCTGCTGCCCCACCCCGAAGGGCAGGGCGGCAACGCCGGATCAGGCGGCCTTGAGGGCCTTGATGCGGTCGTTCAGGCGGCTCTTATGACGAGCAGCCTTGTTCTTGTGGATCAGGCCACGCGCGCTGAAGCGATCCAGGATCGGCTGGGCAACGGCGAAGGCGGCTTCGGCGCCGGCGGCATCGTTGGCGTCCAGCGCCTTGATCACTTTCTTGACAGCGGTGCGCAGCATCGAGCGCTGAGCCACGTTGCGCGCGTTGCGCACGACGGTCTGCTTGGCGCGCTTCTTGGCGGACTTGATATTGGCCACGGTGGTGGTTTCCTGAAAAAATCGGTGTTATGGGAACAGCAAGCTAGCTAGTATGATGGCGTAAGAAATGCACGTCAAGTCGATTGTCAAGAGGGACGCTGAGTGAGTTCACCCAAGTTGTTGCGGGGCCTGCTGTCGTTCAGCAGCATGACCATGGTCTCGCGCGTTCTCGGACTTGTCCGGGACTTCGTGGTGACCACCACGTTCGGCACCAACGCCATCACTGATGCTTTCTGGGTCGCCTTCAGGATACCCAATTTCCTGCGCCGGCTGTTCGCCGAGGGCTCGTTCGCCACCGCTTTCGTGCCGGTGTTCACAGAAGTGAAGGAAACCCGCAGCCACGCCGAGCTGCGCGAACTGATGGCCCGCACCGCGGGCACCCTGGGTGGGGTGCTGATGCTGGTCACCGCGCTGGCGCTGATCTTCGCGCCGCAGCTGGCTTCGGTCTTCTCCAGCGGCGTGGATACCGACCCGGTCAAGCAGGGCCTGCTGGTCGACCTGTTCCGCCTGACCTTCCCCTTCCTGCTGTTCGTCTCGCTCACCGCCCTGGCCGGTGGTGCCCTGAACAGCTTCCAGCGCTTCGCCATGCCGGCGCTGACCCCGGTCATCCTCAATCTGTGCATGATCGCCGGCGCGCTGTGGCTGGCGCCGCGGCTGGGCGGCACCCCGGAAAAGCAGATCCTGGCGCTGGGCTGGGCGGTGCTGGCCGCCGGCATCCTGCAGCTGCTGTTCCAGTTGCCGTCGCTGAAGGGCATCAACCTGCTCACCCTGCCGCGCTGGGGCTGGAGCCACCCGGGCGTGCGCAAGGTGATGACCCTGATGGTGCCGACCCTGTTCGGTTCGTCGGTGGCGCAGATCAACCTGCTGCTGGACACGGTGATCGCGGCCAAGCTGACCGATGGCTCGCAGTCCTGGCTGTCGCTGGCCGATCGCTTCCTGGAACTGCCGCTGGGCGTGTTCGGCGTGGCACTGGGCACGGTCATCCTGCCCGCCCTGGCCCGCCACCACGTCAGCACCGACCGCGAAGGCTTCTCGCGCTCGCTGGACTGGGGCCTGCGCATGACCCTGCTGATCTCGGTGCCGGCCATGCTGGGCCTGCTGTTCCTGGCCGAACCGCTGATCGCCACCATCTTCCAGCACGGCCAGTTCAGCGCCTTCGACACCCGCATGACCGCGCTGTCGGTGTACGGCCTGAGCTTCGGCCTGCCGGCGTTCGCCCTGCTGAAGGTGGTGCTGCCGGCCTTCTACGCCCGCCAGGACACCAAGACCCCGGTGCGTGCCGGCGTGGCCGCGCTGGTGGCCAACATGGTGTTCAACTTCGCCCTGCTGGCCGTGCTGTACCAGGTGATGGTGCCCGACGAACTGAAGGCGCAGGGGGTGATGGCCGCCATCGGCAAGCAGCCGGGCCTGCACCTGGCGCTGGGCATTGCCAGCGCGCTGTCCAGCTACCTGAACCTGGGCCTGCTCTGGTACTGGCTGGGCAAGACCGATGTCTACCAGCGCCGGCCCGGTTGGGGCGGCTACCTGACCCGCCTGCTGCTGGCCTGCGTGGCCATGGTGGCCGTGCTGCTGGCCCTGCTGCACTGGCTGCCGGCCTTCGGCAACATGGGTGTCTGGCAGCGGATCGGCGCGCTGGGCCTGCTGGTCGGCGGCGGTGGCGCGACCTACGCGGTGGCCATGGTGGCCATGGGCTTCCGCCCGCGCGACCTGCGCGGCCATTGATCGCCGCCCATGGCGGCTATACTTCAGGGTTACACCATTGAAGCGACGGCCCCGGGTGGGCCGGAACGAGAGTTGATGAGCAGGCTGTTCAGAAGCGTCGAGGGCGGGGAGCTGTTCCCCAACGGAAGCGTGGTCTGTATCGGCGCATTCGACGGCCTCCATCTGGGCCATCGTGCGCTGGTCCGCCACGCGGTCGCCCGCGCGCGCGCCGTGGGCGTACCCGCCGTGGCCGTGGCCTTCGAGCCGCTGCCGCGTGAATTCTTCGCACAGGGCACGCCGCCGCCGCGGCTGACCCTGGCCCGCAGCAAGGTCGAGATGCTGCAGGACCTGGGCGTGGATGCCGTGGGCCTGCTGCGCTTCGACGCGGCCATGGCGGCCATGCCGGCCGAAACCTTCGTGCGCCAGCTCCTGGCCCACCGGCTGGGCGCGCGCGAAGTGTGGATCGGCCCGGAGTTCTGTTTCGGCAACCGCCGTCGTGGCGACCTGGCCCTGCTGCAGGCCATGGGTAGCGAGCTGGGCTTCAGCGCCGGCGAGATCGAAGCGGTGGACCTGCACGGCGAACGCATTTCCAGCACGCGCATCCGCCAGTTGCTGCAGGCCGGCGATTTCACCCGTGCCGGCGATCTGCTGGGCCGCCCGTATTCGATCAGCGGGCGGGTGGTGCGTGGGCGCCAGCTCGGCCGCACCCTGGGCTTCCCCACCGCCAACCTGCGCTTCCCCAAGACCCCGGCGCTGTCGGGCATCTACGCGACCTGGGTACACGGGGTGTTCGACCAGCCGTGGCCGTCGGTGTCCAGCTTCGGCACCCGCCCCACCGTGGAAGGCGTGGAGCCGCTGCTGGAAGCCCATCTGTTCGATTTCCAGGGCGACCTGTACGGTCGTCACATCGACGTGGAATTCGTCGCCAAGCTGCGCGACGAAGAGAAATTCAACGATCTGGCGGCGCTGACCGACCAGATGCACCGCGACGCCGAACAGGCGCGCGCCCTTCTTTCCGAACATAGATTGCGAGCCACTGCGTGAGCCAGGACTACAAGACCACCCTGAACCTGCCAGCCACCGAATTCCCGATGCGCGGCGACCTGCCCAAGCGCGAGCCGGGCATTCTGGCGCGGTGGGAAGAGCAGGGGCTCTACCAGCAGCTGCGCGACAACGCCGCCGGCCGCCCGCTGTTCGTGCTGCATGACGGCCCGCCGTACGCCAACGGCCGCATCCACCTGGGCCACGCGGTCAACAAGATCCTGAAGGACATCATCGTCAAGTCGCGCTACCTGGCCGGCTTCGATGCGCCCTACGTGCCGGGCTGGGATTGCCACGGCCTGCCGATCGAAATCGCGGTGGAAAAGAAGTGGGGCAAGGTCGGCACCAAGCTCGACGCCGTTGCCTTCCGGCAGAAGTGCCGTGAATTCGCCGAAGAGCAGATCAACATCCAGCGCGTCGATTTCAAGCGCCTGGGCGTGACCGGCGACTGGGACAACCCGTACAAGACCCTCAGCTTCGATTTCGAAGCCAACGAGATCCGTGCGCTGGCCAAGGTCGTGGCCAACGGCCACCTGGTGCGCGGCGCCAAGCCGGTCTACTGGTGCTTCGACTGCGGTTCGGCGCTGGCCGAAGCGGAAATCGAATACCAGGAAAAGGAATCGCCGGCGATCGACGTGGCCTACGCCGCGCGCGATGCGCAGGCCGTGGCCCAGGCCTTTGGCGTGAGCGTGCCGGCCGACGTGGAAGTGGCGGTGCCGATCTGGACCACCACGCCGTGGACGCTGCCGGCATCGCTGGCCGTTTCGCTGGGCGCGGAGATCCGCTACGTGCTGGCCGAAGGCCCGGCGCACAACGGCAGGCGCCGTTGGCTGGTGCTGGCCGCCGCGCTGGCCGAGCGCGCACTGCAGCGCTACGGCGTGGAAAACGTGGTGCTGCACGGTGAAACCACCGGTGCCGCGCTGGAAAACCAGCTGCTGGTGCACCCGTTCTACCCGCAGCGCGAGATCCTGGTGCTGAACGGCGAACACGTGTCCGACGAAGACGGTACCGGTGCGGTGCACACCGCCCCCGGCCACGGCCAGGAAGACTACGTGGTCAGCCAGAAGTACGGCCTGCTGGACAAGTACAACGCCGGCCAGATCACCCCGGTCGACGGCCGTGGCGTGTACCTGGAATCGACCCCGCCGGCCGGTGACGTGGTGCTGGCCGGCCAGCATCTGTGGAAGGCGCAGGAGGCCATCGTCGGCGTGCTGCGCGACAACGGCGCGCTGCTGGCCTTCCACCCGATCCGCCACAGCTACCCGCACTGCTGGCGCCACAAGACGCCGGTGGTGTTCCGCGCCACCCCGCAGTGGTTCATTTCGATGGACAAGGCCAACCTACGCAACGATGCGCTGGCTGCCATCGACACCGTGGGCTGGTTCCCGAGCTGGGGCAAGGCGCGCATCCAGAGCATGGTCGACGGTCGCCCGGACTGGACCATCTCGCGCCAGCGCACCTGGGGCGTGCCCATCGCGCTGTTCACCCACCGCCAGACCGGTGAGATCCACCCGCGCACGGTGGAACTGATGCAGCAGGTGGCCGATCGCGTGGAAGCCGAAGGCATCGACGTGTGGTATTCGCTGGATGCCAGCGAACTGCTGGGCGCCGAAGCGGCCGACTACGAGAAGGTCACCGACATCCTCGATGTCTGGTTCGATTCGGGCGTCACCCATGAAGGTGTGCTGGCCGCGCGTGGCTTCGGCAAGCCGGCCGACCTGTACCTGGAAGGTTCCGACCAGCACCGCGGCTGGTTCCAGTCCTCGCTGCTGACCGGCGTGGCCATCGACCAGCGCGCCCCGTACAAGCAGTGCCTCACCCACGGTTTCACCGTGGACGAGCACGGCCGCAAGATGTCCAAGTCGCTGGGCAACGGCATCGAGCCGCAGGACATCATGAACAAGCTGGGCGCGGACATCCTGCGCCTGTGGATCGCCTCGGCCGACTACAGCAATGAAATGTCGCTGTCGCAGGAAATCCTCAAGCGCAACGCTGATGCCTACCGCCGCCTGCGCAACACCGCGCGCTTCCTGCTGGGCAACCTGGACGGCTTCGATCCGGCCCAGCACCTGCGCCCGCTGAACGAGATGGTGGCGCTGGACCGCTGGATCGTGCACCGCGCCTGGGAACTGCAGGAAAAGATCAAGGCCGCGTTCGACAACTACAACATGGCCGAGATCGTCCAGTTGCTGCTGAACTTCTGCAGCGTGGACCTGGGTTCGCTGTACCTGGACGTGACCAAGGACCGCCTGTACACCATGCCGGCCGATTCGCACGGTCGTCGTTCGGCGCAGAGCGCCATGTACCACATCGCCGAAGCGTTCACCCGCTGGATCGCGCCCATCCTCACCTTCACCGCCGACGAGCTGTGGGGCTACCTGCCGGGCGACCGTGCCGGCCACGTGCTGTTCACCACCTGGTACGACGGCCTGGCGCCGCTGCCGGCCGATGCCCAGCTCAACGCCGCCGATTTCGACCAGCTGCTGGCCGTGCGCGAGCAGGTGGCCAAGGTGCTGGAGCCGATGCGTGCCAACGGCGCGATCGGTGCCGCGCTGGAAGCGGAAATCACCATTGCCGCCAACGAAGAACAGGCGGCGAAATGGCAGCCGCTGGCCGATGAACTGCGCTTCCTGTTCATCAGTGGCGACGTGCAGGTGCGCCCGGCGACCACCGACGAAGTGTTCGTCAGTGCCCAGCCCACCCAGAAGGCCAAGTGCGTGCGTTGCTGGCACCACCGCGTCGACGTGGGCAGCAACGCCGACCACCCGGAGCTGTGCGGCCGCTGCGTGAGCAACGTCACCGGTGCCGGTGAACTGCGGAGCTGGTTCTGATGGCCGCCGCACGCCCGCACCCCAACGCCCTGGTCTGGCTGCTGCTGTCGGCGGCCATCATCGGCCTGGACCAGTGGTCCAAGGCCTGGGTGCTGTCCAGCCTGCCCGAGTTCCAGCCGGTGGTGGTCATCGACGGCTTCTGGAACTGGTACCGCACCTACAACACCGGTGCGGCCTTCAGTTTCCTGAGCGACGCCGGCGGTTGGCAGAAGCACTTCTTCACCCTGCTGGCCATTGCCATCAGCGCGCTGATGGCCTGGTGGTTGCGCGGCACCGCCCGCGGCAACTGGAAGGCCGCCGTGCCGTACGCGCTGATCATCGGCGGTGCCATCGGTAACGTGATCGACCGCCAGGTGCATGGCCACGTGGTCGATTTCATCCAGTGGTACGTGGGCAGTTACACCTGGCCGGCCTTCAACATCGCCGATTCGGCCATCGTGGTCGGTGCCATCGGCATTGCCCTGTTTGGCCTGTCCGACGGCAAGTCCGCCAAAAAGGCGGATAATGCCACCCCGAAACCGTAAGCCGGCCGCTGCCGGGAGACTGAACTGATGGATGTGCTGCTCGCCAACCCGCGTGGTTTCTGTGCCGGTGTCGATCGTGCGATCGAGATCGTCAAGCGCGCGATCGAAACGCTGGGCGCGCCCATCTACGTCCGCCATGAAGTGGTGCACAACCGCTTCGTGGTCGATGACCTGAAGCAGCGCGGCGCGATCTTCGTCGAGGAACTGGACGAAGTGCCGGACAACAACACGGTCATCTTCAGCGCGCACGGCGTCTCCCAGGCCGTGCGCCAGGAAGCCGAGCGCCGTGGCCTGAAGGTGTTCGATGCCACCTGCCCGCTGGTCACCAAGGTGCATTTCGAAGTGGCCCGCCACTGCCGCGCCGGCCGTGACGTGGTGCTGATCGGCCATGCCGGCCACCCGGAAGTGGAAGGCACCATGGGCCAGTGGAACCGCGAAGCGGGCACCGGCCAGATCTACCTGGTGGAAGACGTGGAGCAGGTGGCGACGCTGCAGATCAACCAGCCGCAGAACTTCGCCTACACCACCCAGACCACGCTGTCGGTGGATGACACGCGCGGCATCATCGAGGCGCTGCGTGAGCGTTTCCCGGAAATGCAGGGGCCGAAGAACGACGACATCTGCTACGCCACGCAGAACCGCCAGGACGCCGTGCGCGATCTGGCCAAGCGCTGCGACCTGGTGCTGGTGGTCGGTTCGCCGAACAGCTCCAATTCCAACCGCCTGAGTGAACTGGCGCGCCGTGAAGGCGTGGAGTCGTACCTGATTGACGGTGCGCACGAGATCGACCCGCGCTGGGTGGAAGGCAAGCAGCACATCGGCGTGACCGCCGGCGCATCGGCACCGCAGGTGCTGGTGGATGGCGTGCTGGCCCGCCTGGCCGAACTGGGCGCCACCGGCGTGGGCGAACTGGATGGCGAACCGGAATCGATGGTGTTCGCGCTGCCGAAGGAACTGCGGCTGCGGTTGGTCGACTGACCTGTAACCCCAGCGGTGGGTGCGAACCGACACTGACCTGGTGGGTGCGAACCGACACCGACCTGGTGGGTGCGAACCGACACCAACCTGGTGGGTGCGAACCTTGGTTCGCACGCTTCTGCCATGAATTCCATCCACGCATGGCGTGGATCTACTGCTGGCCGCGCCTCACCCGTAGATCCACGCCATGCGTGGATACCGCCACCCACCCATGACCTTCGGCCATGGGGCCGCACGCCCTACAGGCCTAGCATCGGTACCTCTACCGTTGCTGGAACCTGCCTGATGAAGACCCGTGCCCTGGTGATGTCCGTGCTGTTCGCGCTGGGCGCCACGCCTGCGCTGGCGCAGACCTCGCCGCCGGGCGATGCCGCCGCGCCCGGCCTGCTGCGCATCGATGTGGATGCGCGCGACCTGGCCCGCCGCATCTTCAAGGTGACCGCCACCGTGCCGGCCAAGCCCGGCCCGATGACCCTGCTGTACCCGCAGTGGATTCCCGGCAACCATTCGCCTACCGGCCCCATCGACAAGCTGGCCGGCCTGCGGGTGACCGCCAACGGCAAGCCGCTGGCCTGGCAGCGCGACCAGTACAACGTCTACGCGTTCAAGGTGGACGTGCCCGAAGGCGTGAGCGAGATCGTGGCCCACTTCGATTTCCTGTCCTCGCAGGGCGGCAGCCAGGGCCGGGTGGTGATGACCCCGGAAATGCTGAACCTGCAATGGAACGCCAATTCGCTGTATCCGGCCGGCGTGGACGCGCGCAACCTGCAGGCGCAGGCGAGTGTGACCCTGCCCAAGGGCTGGGCCTATGCCACCGCGCTGGAGACCGCGCGCCGCGACGGCGACACCGTGGTGTTCAAGCCGATTGCCTACGACCACCTGGTCGATTCGCCGCTGTTCGCCGGCGAGCACCACCAGCGCATCGATCTGGACCCCGGCGCCAAGGTACCGGTGCACCTGAATGTCTTCGCCGACGATGCCAAATCGCTCAAGCCCACCGATGCGCAGATCAAGCTGCATCGCGCGCTGGTGCAGCAGGCCGACAAGCTCTACGGTGCGCGCCATTACGATCACTACGAATTCCTGCTGGCGCTGACCGACCGCCTGGGCGGCATCGGCCTGGAACACCACCGTTCCAGCGAAAACAGCGCGGCCCCCGGCTACTTCACCGAATGGGACAGCAACGCGTGGATGCGCGATCTGCTGCCGCACGAGTACACCCATTCCTGGAACGGCAAGTACCGTCGCGGCGCAGATCTGGCCACCGCCAACTTCAACACGCCCATGGGCGACAGCCTGTTGTGGGTGTACGAAGGCCAGACCCAGTTCTGGGGCCAGGTGCTGGCCGCCCGCTCGGGCCTGTGGTCGGTCGAGCAGGCCCGCGACATGCTGGCCAACGTGGCCGCCACCTATGATCGTGGCCGCCCCGGCCTGGCCTGGCGCCCGCTGCAGGACACCACCAACGATCCCACCATCGCCCAGCGCCGCACGTTGCCGTACCGCAACTACCAGATGAGCGAGGACTACTACTCCGGCGGGCAGATGCTGTGGCTGGAAGTGGACGGCAAGCTGCGCACGCTCAGCGGCAACCGCCGCAGCCTGGACGATTTCGCGCGCGCCTTCTTCGGCGTCGGCAACGGCGACTGGAACGTCAACCCGTACACCTTCGATGACGTGGTGGCGACCTTGAACAACATTGCGCCGTACGACTGGTCCAGCTTCCTGCGCCAGCGGCTGGATGGCCAGGGCTCGCTCACCGGCGGCCTGGCACTGGCCGGCTGGAAGCTGGTCTACCGCGATACCCCCAACGAGGCCTACAAGGCGCAGGAAAAGCGCGCCAAGGCCGCGTTGCTGGCGTATTCGCTGGGCGCCACCGTGATGGACACCGGCGTGGTGGGCGATGTGATCTGGGACAGCCCGGCGTTCAATGCAGGGCTGGCACCGGGCATGCGGGTGATGGCCGTGGGCGGGCGCGAATACAGCAGCGAACGCCTGAAGGACGCGGTGGCCGCAGCCGCCAAGGACAAGGCGCCGATCGTGCTGCTGGTGAAGCAGTTTGACCGCATCGACAGCATGACCATCGATTACCACGGTGGCCTGCAGTACCCGGTGCTGGAACGCATCGCCGGTGCGCCTGATCGCCTTGCGGATCTGTGGAAGGCGCGATGAGCTTCGGCCGCCGCGATGGCTTGATCCTGGTGGTGGCCGTGCTGGCCATCATCGGCGCGTTCCTGCAGGGCGAGGGGCGGTGGCTGCATTGGTTTGCCAAGCCGGCCACCACGCTGCTGATCGCCGGCATTGCCTGGCAGGCGCGCCCGGCGGCATCACCGTTCTACCGGCGTGCGGTGCTGGCCGGCATGGGCTTGTCGTGCCTGGGTGACATCGCGCTGATGCTGCCGGTGGATGCGTTCGTGCCGGGCCTGGTCGCCTTCCTGCTGGCGCACCTGTGCTACATCGCCGCGTTCCGCGACGGCCTGCACGCAGGGCGCGGCTTGCTGGCCGCCGCACTGCTGCTGGGAGCGTTCGCCATCGGCAATGTGCTGGCGTTGTGGCCGCACCTGCCAGTGCCGCTGCGCGTTCCGGTGCTGGCGTATGTGGGCGTGCTGGCAACGATGGCCGTGCTGGCACTGGCGCGGCATTGGCAGCGCCCGCGGCTGCCGCTGATGCAGGCGCGAAGCGCGCGCTGGGCGGCGGTCGGTGGTGTGTTGTTCGTGGCCAGCGATTCGCTGCTGGCGTGGGATCGCTTTGGTGGCGGCCTGCCGTTGGCGGGGTTGCTGGTGTTGGCAACGTATTACGGCGCGCAGTACGCCATCGCACGATCGGTAGCCCAGGCGTAGAGTCGAGCTTGCTCGGCTGCAATGAAACCGGCGCCCGAAATGGGCGCCGGCACTTCAACGCTTGGTCGCCACGTCCAGCAGATTCCCGCCGGCGTCAAAGTGCAGGCGTACCGTTTCACGGTCGCCGTCCACTTCGTCCGGCCGCCACGACAGGCGCGCGCCCTTGCGGATGATCAGATACACGTAGTCGACCTCGCCGGGCTGGCGCATCAACACATTGCGCTGCTCCTGCAGCGCCTGGGCCACGCGGGCCACGGCGGTGAAGTCGATATCCTGCAGTGGCGCGCTGCTGTTGCGCAGCGTATAGGTGGGCGCCATGCGCTGCGGGTTCACCGGGTCGCCCTTGCGCCAGTAGCCGTGCTGGAAGTGGTAGCTGTCCACGTGGCTGGGCACGTCCGGGTCCACCAGTTCCAGATTGATGCGCCCATCGCCATAGACATTGATGCTGCGGAACACGGTCAGTGGCTTGCCGGACAGGCCTGGCATTGCCTGCAGTGCGTCGCGTGCCGCCTGCAATCGCGCGCTGTCCCGCACCAGGTTGGAAGGCGGTGCAATGGGCTCGGGTTCCGCAGCGGGCGCCGCAAGCGCAGACAGGGGCTCCAGCGCTGCGGCGTCATAGCGCTGGGGCGTCGCCGGCGCATGCATGAGCGCGTAACCGGCCACGGTCTCACGCAGCGTCTGCAGTCCGCCACAGGCTGCCGCACCGGCAACCAGGGCCAGCACCACCAACGCGAAGATGCCTGGGGTCGACGGCGGGCGGTTCATGCGTCCTCCATGCGCACATTGGCGCGGTCATCCGGGTCGTAGAGCAGCTTCACGTTGTCACGTGGCAGCTGGGCCAGATCGATGAGCGCCACGATGCGGCGCAGCTTGGCGTGCTGCACCACGCCCTCGCGATCGGTGTACTCCACGCTGAATTCCACCTGCGGTTGTTCGTTGATGTAGGTGCCGGTCTGGCGTACATCCAGCACGGTGGCCTGCACGCCAATGCCACGGAACTTCAGTGCTTCACCGCGGGCATCGGCGTGCAGCATGCGTGCCAGCACGCGTACCACTGCCACATAGCCGCACAGCACCAGCGGGCAGACCAGCAGGGGGTGGCTGAAGGACAGGAAGGTCCAGCCTATGCCCTCATGCTGTGCACGGTAGGCCAGCACGTAGGCGCCGAATACCAGCGCCACACCGATCGCGCCGGCCACGCCACGCCGCCACAGACTGGCTGTGTTGATCTCCGGCTGCGCGCCATCCAGCACCATGTTCGGAAACACGCCGGGATCACGGCTCAGGCGCGCAGGAAGCATGTTGCCCACCACGAAACGCTGCCGTTGTGGCTGACTGTCGACCACGACCAGCTGTTCGGTAATCGCGGTGCCTGACAGGTTCTGCAGGGCCACTTTCAACTTCCATTGAGCGAAGCCACGCACATGCACGCCGGTCTGTTCGGCCTCTTCGATGCGCACTTCGCGCGGCTCGCCATCGGTCAGGATGCTGCGCACACGGAACAGGGCGCGTGGCGGCGCCAGCAGCAGGTAGTGCAGGTAGGCGTAGAGCACGCCCAGCCAGAGCGAGACGGAAGCGCCGAGCAGCAACAGTGCCAGCCACGGGCCGCTGCGATCGGAGAACGCGACGGGGTAATCGGTGTTGAAGTAGAGAATGCAGGGGAAGGGCAACGCGAAGAACAACAGGAACGCGCCCCAGAACCAGAGTTGGAACTTCATGGGGGTATGCATGATGGAGCAGGGGGCTCAAGGGTACTACGCCCAGTAGAGTCGAGCTTGCTCGACTGCTTCTGCCAACAGCAGTCGAGCAAGCTCGACTCTACAAAAACCAGTCGAGCAAGCTCGACTCTACAAAAACCAGTCGAGCAAGCTCGACTCTACAAACGGTGTGTCAGCGGAATTGCAGGGTGAGCAGGAAATACCGGCCCAGCGGGTCATCCAGCCCGGCCACCTGGCCACCACTGCCGGGCAGGTAATTCACCGGTTCGGTATCCAGCACGTTGTGCACGTCCAGTGCGGCCACCAGGCGTGGGCTCAGCCGGCGCGCTACGTGCAGGTTCCAGCGCAGCTGCGCGGGGTTCGTGCAATGTCCCTCGCCACGCTGTTCGTCCGGGCAGGTTTCGCCGGCCAGCCAGGCGCGCGTGCGGCCTACGCGGTTGCCGCGCAGGGCGATGTCCCAGTTCGGGTTCTGCCATTGCACGGTCAGTATCGCGGTGCGTTCCGGCGTGGCGTGGCCGCGCAGATCCACCGCGGCTTCGTGGCTGCGCTCGCGCTTCAGTTCCTGTTGCTTCAGCGCATCCAGCGCGAA
The DNA here is from genome assembly GCF_010894375.1 of Stenotrophomonas sp. B1-1. Taxonomy (NCBI): domain Bacteria; kingdom Pseudomonadati; phylum Pseudomonadota; class Gammaproteobacteria; order Lysobacterales; family Lysobacteraceae; genus Stenotrophomonas; species Stenotrophomonas sp. B1-1. The sequence continues at coordinate 169,879 of NZ_JAAIUZ010000017.1, forward strand.
CTGCCATTGCCCGTTGGCACCGCTGTCGATGCGGTACTCACCGCGCAGCACCCAGTTGCGCGAGGTGGTGCGTCCAATGTTGTCGAAGGACAGGCGCAGATCACGCAGCCGGCCCTGGTCGTCCAGCACCCAGGTGTCGCGATTCCACAGCGCATCCCCCGGCTGCAGCGCCAGGATCTCGTTGTGCAGCTCCACGATGTTGTGGGTCAGCGTAAGCGCGAACGCATCGCTGGGCGTCCAGCTGGCCGCCAGCGAATGGCTGCGCGAGGTCTCGGCCTTCAGTCCATCGTTTTCCACCACGTCCACCTGCACCGCGCAGCCGCCGCCGCGCAGCGGCCGCGCGCAGGGGGGCAGTGTGTCCGAAGCGGGCAGGGCGACCAGGCCGAAATACCCTGGTGGCCGGCGCCGCTCGAACAGGCTGGGCGCGCGGAAGCCGCGGCCGCTGGCCAGCAGGAACGACCAGTGCTCGCTGGGGCTCCAGCGCAGGCCGGCGCGTGGTGAAAACGCGGTCTGCCCGGCATCGCGGTCCACGCGCGCGGCCAGGTCCACGCGCAGACGCTTCGCCAGCGGCAGCCCCAGTTCGGCATAGGCGGCACTGCTGTTGCGCGACAGCCGGCGTTGTTCCATCGGCAGGCCCAGCGCCAACTCGCCCTTGCCCAGCAGCGGGTCCGGCTGCGAGGTCCAGCGCTCCTGGCGCAGATCGATGCCGGTGGCCAGCTGCGCCGCGCCGCCGGGCAAGGCCATCAGGCTGCGCTGTATGCCCCACCAGCCCTGCCATTGTTCGGTACGGCCACGGCTATGGATGGTCGGGAACAGGTCGTCGGCCAGACCGGGCGGCAACGTGGAAAAGCCGGGCAGGAAATCGAAGTCGCGCGCCGCTTCCAGCAGCTTCTCGCTGCGCACCACGCCATCGGTGGTCAGGCTCACCTCGCTGCGCTGCGCGCTCACGCCCGCTTCCCAGCTGCGGCCCGCCTGCTGGCGGCCCACTCCCACGGTCAGATCACCTTCGCTGGCGCGCACGCGCGGGCGCACGTTGCCGCCTTCCTGCAGCACCACGTTGAGGATGGCTGTGCGGTTGAAGTTCAACGCCACCGCCGTCGGGCCCAGTTCGAAGCGCTGGCGGTTGTAGCTGCCGCGCGCTTCCACATACGCGTAGCGGCCTTCGCCGCGCTCGTGGCGGTAACGCAGGTAGCCGGCCACGGTGTCCGACGCCGGCTGCAGCGAACGTGGACGCACGCTGTCGAACCAACAGCCCTGGTCGTCTTCCTGTAGCGGCGGGTGGCATTCGGTGGCTGGGTAGTAATCGCCATTGGCCATCAGCAGGCCGATCGGATACAGCGAGGTATCGGCATGCCAGTCGCGGCGATCGCCGGCCACGTGCTGCATGCGGTGCAGATCGAGACCGGCGAACCAACGGTCGCCATTGCTGCGCACACCGCCGGTGGCGCCCTGCACGCGGTACTGCTGGCCATCGCCGTGGCCACTGGCGCCGGTCTGCAGCATGGCCTCGCTGCCCTCGGCCTGGTCGCGCAGGATGATGTTGACCACGCCGGACATGGCATCGGCGCCGTAGATGGCCGACGCACCACCGCGCACCAGTTCGATGCGCTCGATGAAGCTGAGCGGCAGGCCGCCCAGATCGGTCAGCGCGCCGTCGGCCAACGACACCATCGGGTAGCGCGGCAGGCGCCGGCCGTTGACCAGGAACAGGGTGGCGCGCGGGCCCATGCCGTCCAGGCTGGTGGTGGCCGCCGCGCCCACCGGCAGGTACAGCGAATCACCGCCGCGTGCGGTGCTCAGCGGGGTGTGGCCGTTCATGCCGGGCAGGTGGCGCAGCAGATCGAACAGCGTGCCGTAGCCGCTGCGCAGAATGTCGTCGCGGTCGACAACGGTCACCGGCAACGTGGTCTGCACGGAGGTGCGCGGCAGGCGGCTGCCGGTCACCTGTACCGGCGCCAGTTCCACCTGCGGCGCTGCCGGGGGCGGCGGGGGCGGCGCAGGCGTGGGCGCTTTCACCGGCGGCGGTGGTGGCGCGGCCGCATGCCGGCGCAGTACGTAGCCACCGGCCGGGGTCTGCAGGATGTTCACCGGCATGCCGGCCACCAGCTGCTTCAGCGCTGCGGCGGGGCTCTGCCGGCCCTGCACGCCGGTGGTGCGCAGGTCGGCCAGTTCACGTGCATCGAAGATCAGCGATACGCCGCTGTGCCGCGCCCAGGCCTGCAGCGCCGGTACCAGCGGCCCGGCGCCAATGTGGTAATCGGTGCTGGCGGCCGGTTCGCCGGCGTGCGCCATGCCCGCCTGGCCCGGCACCACGGCCAGGCACAGCAGGGCCAGCAGCAGCCCCGCGCGCAGCGCCTGCGCGGCCGGCATGCGCCGCGGCCTCAGTACACGCGGCGCAGTTCCAGCGCGCCATCCTTGCGCGGCTGGCCAGCGATGGACCACCCCAGCTGCAGGGCGGACAGCAGTTCATGCGCATCCCCTGCGCGGAAGCTGCCGCTGACGGCCAGATCGGCAATGTCCGGGTCGGCAATCACCAGCGGCGTGCTGCCGTAACGGTTCATGCGTTCCACCACCACCGACAGCGGCGTCGCGTCGAACACCAGGTCGCCCTGTGGCCAGCCTTCGGCGGCGGCGGTGGTGGACAACTGCGGGCCCGGCTGGATGCGGCCAGAGGCCAGCACCTGCAACTGCTGGCCCGGTGCCAGCGTGTGCTGCGCACTGCCGCTGGTCACTTCCACCGCGCCTTCCAGCAAGGCCACTTCCACGCGGCCATCGTTCAGGCGTTCCACCTGGAAGGTGGTGCCGATATCGCGGATGCTGCTGTTGCCGGCCTGCAGGCGCAGGGCCCGCGACGACGGTGCCACTTCCAGCTGCACGCGGCCCTGGTCCAACTGCAGTTCACGCGTGCGCCAGCCGAAGCGGGCGCTGAGCGCGCTGCCGGCATCGAGCGTGGCCACGCTGCCATCGGCCAGGATCTGCCGCTGCACGGCATGGGTGGTATTGGCGTATACGCGGGTGGACGGATTGCCGTCCATGTACAGCAACCAGCCGGCCGTTGCGGCCAGGCCGATGCCGGCGGCCACCGCCAACGGCAGCCAGCGGCGGCGCACGGGGTGGCCCATTGCCTGAGCGCTGTCACGCGGTGCGGCGCGTGGCGGCTGTTGCAGTACCACGGTCCCTTCCTTGTTCTCGTTGCGAATCATTCGCAGTCTCCATGGTGGTGGAGAGGATTGCGGCCCAGCTCCTTGCGTAGCCCGCGCAACGCACGGGCACAGTGCGGATTCTGCCTGAGCGCGCGGGGCGGTAGAAGTGCCGGCGGTCATGTCGCCGCGCCGGGTGCTGCGGCATGAGCGCCGGCGCGCTATGGTCGGGGCAGGATTCCCACGCAGGCCCACCCATGCAGATCGCCGTATTCAGTGCCCGCCCGTACGATCGCCGGTTCCTGGACGAGGCCAGCGCGCAGCAGGGCGCGGGGCAGGGCCATGAACTGGTCTACTTCGATGCCGCGCTGGACCTTCACACCGCGCCCCTGGCGCAGGGCTGCGCGGCGGTCTGCGTGTTCGTGAACGACCGGCTGGATGCGCCGGTGCTGCAGGCCCTGCACGCCGGCGGCGTGCGCGCGGTACTGCTGCGCTGCGCCGGCTTCAACAACGTGGACGTGGCCGAAGCGCAGCGGCTGGGCCTGTTCGTGGCGCGGGTGCCGGCCTATTCGCCCGAAGCGGTGGCCGAGCACGCGCTGGCGCTGGTCATGACCCTGAACCGCCATACCCACCGCGCCTACAACCGCGTGCGCGAAGGCAACTTCATGCTGGATGGCCTGCTGGGCCGCACCCTGCATGGCCGCACGGTGGGCATCGTCGGTACCGGTAAGATCGGCCTGGCCACCGCCCGTATTTTCCGCGGCATGGGCTGCACGGTGCTGGGGCACGACCCGTACCCGTCGGCTGCGTTCGCCGACGTGGGCGACAGCGTGGCGCTGGATGAGCTGCTGGCGCGCGCCGATATCGTGTCGCTGCATTGCCCGCTGACGCCGGACACCCACCACCTGATCAACGATGCCTCGCTGGCGCGCATGAAGCCCGGCGCGATGCTGGTGAACACCTCGCGCGGCGCCCTGGTGGACACCCACGCGGTGATCCGCGCGCTGAAGTCGCGGCGGTTGGGGCAGCTGGCCATTGACGTGTACGAACAGGAAAGCGCGCTGTTCTTCCAGGACCTGTCCGGCGAGATCATCGACGACGAAGCCTTCCAGCGCCTCATGACCTTCCCCAACGTGCTGGTGACCGGCCACCAGGGCTTCTTCACGGTAGAGGCGCTGCAGGAGATCTCGGCGATCACCCTGGGCAACCTGGCCGATTTCGCGGCGGGGCGGGACTGCGCGAACCAGGTGCGGGCGGATTGACCGGAGGGCTGGGCTGCCCGTAAAATCGCCTGCTCAGCCGGAATAGCTCAGTTGGTAGAGCGGCGCATTCGTAATGCGTAGGTCGCAGGTTCGACTCCTGTTTCCGGCACCAGTTGTATGAAAAGCCCCGGCCTTGGTCGGGGCTTTTTGTTTGGGCCTTTTGTAACTGATTGATCGAGAATGGATCCGGGCACAGCCGCCTGCCGACTGGCTCCACTGACTGCGGATCGACTTTGTCTTCGCGGTACGCCAAGGCCCGATTTGATCGATCGGTCTCGCTCTTGCTTGGATCGCTGAGCTTTCTAGTCGCGAGAAAGTGAGGGGATTTCGTATGACGAAGATGTATGAGTTCGTCCTCTGCGGGTTCCAGCTCAACGTCGGGTTCCGGTACTCTCGAGCTTCGCCGGATCGGGCAAGGGGGGGGGGGATGCAAGCTTGGGAGCGAAGACTCACTGATCTCTGGCTGCTGCTAGAGCGCTGTCATGCAACCTATATGGAGCCGGAGCTATTTCGGTTAAACACTAATCAATTCTTGCAGACATCGCGAACCGTCACTTTCATCATCCAGAAAAACAAGGATCAGATTCCTGGATTCGACGATTGGTATCGGCCCATCACCGCAGAGTGGGCAAAGGATGCCGTAATGACGTGGGCTAAAGACTCTCGGAACATGATCGAAAAAGAAGGGGACCTAGATCTCCACAGCGCATTGCGCATGACTCTATTTTGGTCGTACATCGCCGAGCACGATATCAGTCTTGTCACTGGGCGGGATGAGCTGCTGCAGGCAGGGACGAAGCGACTCATTAGGTTTGCACGCAGGAACTTGCCGTCAGGAGTGGTCGATTCGTCCGCCGTTCGCGTCGAAAGGCGTTGGGTAGCGAACACATTGCCCAACTGGGAGCTTCTTCAGGCATTCACATACATTTACGGGGCACTCTACCGGATGTGTCACGGCCTGGCGGCGCAAATGGGGGCGGTGCTGGACAAGGAAGTGCCAGCTCCTGATTCGCTCTTTGTAGAAAAGGAGTCGGCCCTTCAGATTGCGTACCTGAAGCTATCAGATATGAAAGTTCACTTTCAACGGATGAAGAAGGTAAAGTTTGACAGGAGCGCAATCACCCCAGAGCGAGAGGCTCTCTTGGAGCCAATTAAAGCTATGGCAACTTCAAGTCGAAACGCAGGAGATACATTTGAAGCTCTTTGCGCGCTGGCTTCATTCAACTTCGAGAACTCTGGATTTCATGTTCCCATGGTGTTTATGTACGATGAAACCATGGCTGTCGTGGACACGATGAGTGTGTGTTTCGGCGATAGCGTTGATAAGTTCATCTTCTGGCGAAGTGTTGCTGATCGTGTTTCGATAACAAAGGCCACACTGGTCGTGATGATAGGCGAAATGTGGGTCCGAGATATGAAGGGGTTCACCTACTCGCAAGGCTTTCAAAAGCTTCCCATCACCGGGGAGCGACTGTCAGTGGTTGGCATGGATCATTTGGGGCGGTATCGATCAAGAAGTTGGGATATTGTCCGCGACAAGCCTGATGCAAGGCCAAGACTGGGGGCTGTGATTCCCGTCGCTGAGCATTCTGATCGGGAAATTCCATTTATTTTTGCTCCCGTAATGCGTGTGTTTGGGTTGCCATATCCGGCGCATTTTTCCGAGAATCTTGAGCGGACCGCGCGGTCCGGCCGGAATTTGGTGCGGTGACATCACTGAGTTGTTATGTCGTTTGACTGGTGAGGTCCGCACATTCACTCGAGCGGAGAGCTACGATGTAGATGAGCTCGGTGACTCCGAGTTCGTTAGTTTATCTGCTTCGTTCCATCCGCTTGAAGAGAGTGTATATGTCACCATGGAGTCGCTGGAGTGTCTCTTCACTAGGTGTCCGCGGTCAACCAGCTCGTTGATTCCATCTAAGACGAATGCGTAGCGTCTCGCGTTGTCGCCGTTGCTTACCTCTAGCTTGCCGGCACTGATGATGTCCCCTTCCAGATAGCTAACTATTCTGGCTTCGCCTGATCTTGTGCTTGCGACGCTTCGTAGGACCTCAGTTGCCGCCTCGGAAGGCGGCGCGGGTGCGTGGCTCTTTGCGTCCGCCTCTCGACGGATGCGGGATATCTCTGACAGCAATTTCTCCTTGGTCTCGTCATCTGAAATTTCGGCTGCGGCTTCATCCTGTTTGGCTCGTCGGAGTAATTCCATTTCGCGGGCATCTGTGAGTAGGGAGCGCGCCTTTTCAAGTTCGGCGATTCTAAGGAGGCGGCGATGCTCGGCTGTCAACTGCAGAGAGGTTATCTGTTGGCCTGGGTAGGACGAAATCCAATTAAACGCAAGTCTCATCCACTCCGAAGTCGCGGCCACAGCGGCCCCAACAAGCAGGGGGTAGATCACAAGTCTGGTGAAAGAGGTCGCGGCATCAAATGCATCGAGGCGCTGCGTCGGAGTTCCTTCTGTCAGGCAGATAAGGAAAATTGCTTTCCAGTTGAATCCTATGAACGCCAATGCCGCGTAGCCAAAGTAGGGTGACCGCAGTCTGATTCTGGTGGCGTCAACGACGTCCTTTATGATCATTCGGATGCTCCATGTTTTGACGTGTACTCGTATTGCCTAGATCGGCTCGGAACTCGTGGGTAACTCAGAGCTGTCTTCTATGTTAACGCCAGAGGTGCCTATTGCGAGCACTCATCGCGACCCCAGGGGCCAGCCGAATCACCTGCCACCCACCCCCGCCGCCTGCTACGCTCCACCCTGACACCGCGCCGCGCGGTTACAGGGACCGTAGACCATGCCATCGACAAACGCACTGCGCCGCCTGGCCGCATATTCCATCATCGGCCTCGCCTCGGTACTCGCCGTTCCGGCCTGGGCCGCACCTGATTCTCCGCCCGCGCCGCAGGCCACCGCCGCGCAACCCATCAACGCCACCAATTTCGTTGGCCTCACTCAGTCACTGGAAGCATCGCCCCAGCAGCCGGGCGCGCAGGAGCTGCGGGTGTCGATGCTGCGTTGGCTGGCGGAAACGCCGGATTACATGGTGACCCTCTGCCAGGTCATGAACCTGCCTGACCAGGATGAGGCGGCCAAGAAGATCGGCCTGGACCTTCTGATGCAGCAGAGCTTCGGCAATCTGGCCTTCCAGATAGACCAGCGCGAAAGCAGCGATCAGCTCAGCCGACAGGTGGCCGGTGTGGAAAGCGCGCTTCGCGCCTATGCGGCCTTCATTGCAGCCGATCCTGCGCTGCGCATTGCGGCCATGGATACGTTGGCTGCGCAGCAGAAGGCCGGCACGCTGCGCGCGCATCTGGCGCCTGTGGTGAAGGCGGCATGCGGTGCCAGCGACAACACGGTCATGCTCAACCCGGAAACGGCAGGGCAGGGCGCGTCTGCGCCGTCGCCGTTCCTGGGCGGTTTCCTGCGCACGACCAGCGTGGTTTACCCCCTGCAGGTGGGCCAGTGGAAGGCGTTGGGCGAGCGCCGCTACGACGATGTCGCGGGCGGTGCGTCGGTGCGCTTCCAGCAGGCCGGCAACGAAGACGGCTGGATCGATGTGTACTTCTACCCGGTGGGCGTGCTGGACCAGGAACAGCGGGCCGGTCTGCTGGAAGGTGAGCGAAAAGGTTTGCTGGAGGCGCGCAGCGCAGCGATGGCGGGGCGCGATGATATGTCGCGCGTGCAGACGGTGACCTTGAAGGTCGCACCGGCGCAATCGGATGCGGTGGCCAGTATCGAGGCCAGCGTGCTGGATTTCGGTTTCGTGCGCGATGGCAAGCAGTACAGCTCGGTAATGCTGCTCGCCATCGACCGCTTGTATGCCATCAAGCTGCGCTACAGCGTGCCGGCTGCAACGGTGAACCGCAAGGCGGCGCGCGGCGAGGTTGAAACCTTTGCTGCGGCCCTCTTGCCGCAGCTGGATATCAGTAATTCCGGTGGCTGTGGCAGTGTTCCCGTGACCGCACGTGATCGACTGCGCCTGGGCTGCACCGGCACCGACCCGGTACTGCCGGTGGTGGGCGAGGGGCAGCGGGAAATGCGCTTCGAGTACGCACCGCCGCGTGAGGCCGCGCGGCACTGAAGCAGGCTGGCCAGCTCCCTGCTCGCCACCTCTCCTCACCCGCCCGCACCATGCCGCACGAACTGACCACGCTGGCGCATGGCCCGCCACCATTGATGTTCCAGCTCCCAGAGATCCGGCACCTGCTCGCGCGAATTCTCGAACACGATAATCACCATGCGCTTCGGCGAGTTATCGACCAGTAATACCGGTGTATCCCCGGCATAGAGTTCGAAATGCCTCGCCCCGCGCGCGGCGGGGCTGACGCGCAGCCCGTCGGCACTGCGTTCCTGGGCAAACTGTGCGGCTTCCTGCCACATCTGCAGGAAGTTCGGCACGGTCTGCTTGCTGTAGCTGTTTACGCTGAGTGCCGGTTCCGGCAGATACAGATGGCCGGCAAGCAGGCCTAGCAGCATCACGACGGCTGTCGGAATGGACGCCGCCGCGCCCCCGGCTACGGTTGCACCTGCAGGCAGCTGGCCGCATGCGCGGTCAGGGCAATGCAGGCCAGCATCAACCCTTCCATGCTGCGGTCGCCCAGGGTGTCCTCGGGCTGGCCGGCCTGGCGGGTGCGCTCGGCCGCCAACAGCATTTGCTGCACGGTGGCCAGGCCGGCCAGGGCGCAATCGGCGTCGGCCAGTTGCAGGCGCCGGCCGGGTGGCAGGGTGCGTTCGGGCCAGGGCTGGCCACTGGCGGCCGCACCGGCCTGGATGCGCCGCAGCGTGGGGATGAAGGTGCTGGGTTCGCCGCCGGCGTCGCCAGCGGGCGCCGCGCGGCGGGCGTTCAGATCAGGAAATTCCGATGCGTTCATGGCAGATGCTCCGTGCAAAACACAAAGCGCCACCGCAGGGGTGGCGGACGGTACGTGGCGGCAAAAACCGGGTCTGACGAATCCGGCGGGTGCATGCGAACACGCACCCCCACGCACCGCCCGCCAAAGAACGCGGACGGATTGCCAGCCGGTGCCACGCAGAGGTGGCGCCGACTGGCAAGCGTAAACACTCGTCAGACATCGGGTTTGCCGACCCGGCCACTCGTTTTCAGTGGCATGCCATGGTGTGCACGGCCCGCGAGCCGCTGCCAAGAGCAGATTGCGTCAATGCGGGGATGTTTTACGCTTCGGCGGCATTTTGGCACGCCGGCCCGCAGCCCGAAACGCCCGCCCGGCAAGGCCGGTGGCCATCAGGCCCGGTTCAACAGGCCAGCGCCGCCCGCATCGAACAGGTCAGCCCGCCCCGCGCACCCGAAGCCCGAACCCAAGGCGATCGCGACAAAACGGCGCCAATTGCCGCAGATACCCGCCCGCGGCCCCGGCCAGTGCGCCGCAGGCCAACCGCCCCGCGACCCGCAGCCCGCGCCCGGCCTGCAGGCGAAGCCAGGGCAGGGTGGCCAGCAGTTGCACCCCCAGCAGCAGCGCCAGCACGTCCAGCCCCAGCACATCCATCAGCCCCAGCAGCGGCGCCAGTTCCGGGTTGCAGGCCAGCAGCACCACCAGTGCGGCGCCCAGCAGGGCAAGCGTGCGCCGCACGGCGGGTGTGCTGAGCCAGCGGAGCAGGGCAGTCATCAGGCATCCTTGCGAAGAGGGGGCGTGTGCTACGCAGTCTTGGTGCGGCAGCAGCCCACTTCAAGTACGCTGAACAGGTTCAGCATACTTTGCCGAATCCGGTCCCCGGCGCCCGCAAACGGGGTGCCCTGCGCGCGGTGCGACAACGTGTCGCAGCGATATCCGGCCGATTCCTGCGCTGGATCATTGTCAATGCCTTTCTTAAATGATGCGTGACGGCCTAAAATTGAAAGGCTGACTCGACCCCACCTCACTGCCTGTCTCAACCACAGGCGGGACCGGCTTTTGCCGGAGCGGGCAGGACGGGGAACGGCATTCCCTCGCAATTGGATCGACCGATGATTCCGTTGAAAACCCTTGGGCGCTGGTTGCGCCCGGGCCTGCTGCTCGCACTGCTGGTGATGCTCACCGGCTGCGATGCCGTGGCCATCCTCAGTCCGAAGGGCCAGATTGGCCAGGACGAGAAGACCCTGCTGATCACGGCTGTCGTGCTCATGCTGCTGGTCGTCGTCCCGGTCATCGTCATGACCCTGACCTTCGCGTGGAAGTACCGCGCTTCCAACACCAAGGCCCGTTACGAGCCGAAGTGGTCGCATTCCACGGCGATCGAGGTGGTGGTGTGGTCGATCCCCTGCATGATCGTGCTGGTGCTGGCGGTCCTGACCTGGCGTTCGTCGCACGCACTGGACCCGTACAAGCCGCTGGAATCGGACGTCAAGCCGGTCACCATCGAGGCGATCTCGCTGGACTGGAAGTGGCTGTTCATCTATCCGGAAGAGAAGGTTGCGGTCGTCAACGAGATCAAGTTCCCGGTGAACACCCCGCTGAACTTCAAGATCACGTCGGACACGGTGATGAATGCATTCTTCATTCCGCACCTGGGCAGCATGATCTATTCGATGGCGGCGATGGAAACCAAGCTGCACCTGATCGCCAACGAAACCGGTGAATTCCCGGGCATGTCCTCGCACTACAGCGGCGCGGGCTTCGCCAAGATGCATTTCACCGCCTATTCGGTAACCGATGCCGAGTACCGCCAGTGGCTGGACCAGGTGCGTGCCGGCACGCAGACCCTGGACAAGACCAGCTTCAAGGCTCTGGGTGATGCGAAGAATTCCGAGTGGTACCCGGTCACCTACTTCGGCAAGACCGAAGAAGGCCTGTTCGACTGGGTCATTGCCAAGCACATGGGTGACAACCAGCACTACGGCATGAAGCATTCGCATGCCGGTGCGGCCGCCGCCGATGCTGCCAGCCATGAAGCGCACGAGGGGCACACCCCCAGTGACGCGCATGATTCCAAGGAATCGGGTGAAAACCTGGATGCCACCGAACACGAACACGCAGGCCATGCCGGCCACGCGGGTTCGGGAGAATGAACATGTTGGGAAAACTCTCTCTTGAGTCGATCCCCCACGATCCGATCGTCCTGACGACGTTGATCGGTGCAGTGCTGGGTGGTCTGGGCGTGATGGCCCTGATCACCAAGTTCAAGCTGTGGGGTTACCTGTGGAAGGAGTGGTTCACCTCGGTGGACCACAAGAAGATCGGCGTGATGTACCTGATCGTCGCCTTCGTCATGCTGCTGCGCGGCTTCTCCGACGCCATCATGATGCGTACCCAGCAGGCGCTGGCAGTGGGCGGTTCGGAAGGCTACCTGCCGCCGCACCACTACGATCAGATCTTCACCGCCCACGGCGTGATCATGATCTTCTTCGTGGCCATGCCGCTGATCACCGGCCTGATGAACCTGGCCGTGCCGCTGCAGATCGGTGCGCGCGACGTCGCGTTCCCGTTCGTGAACTCGCTCAGCTTCTGGCTGTTCGTGGCCGGTGCGGTGCTGATCATGCTGTCGCTGTGGATCGGTGAATTCGCCGCCACCGGCTGGCTGGCGTTCCCGCCATTGTCGGGCATCGAATACAGTCCAAGCGTCGGCATGGACTACTACATCTGGGGTCTACAGGTCGCAGGCCTGGGTACCACGCTGAGCGGTATCAACTTCTTCATTACCATCCTGAAGATGCGTACCCCCAGCATGAAGCTGATGCAGATGCCGGTGTTCACCTGGACGGCGCTGGTCACCAACGTGCTGATCGTCGCCGCCTTCCCGGTGCTGACCATCACCCTGGTGCTGCTGACCCTGGACCGTTACCTGGGTACGCACTTCTTCACCAATGATGGTGGCGGCAACGCCATGCTGTACATCAACCTGATCTGGATCTGGGGCCACCCGGAAGTCTATATCCTGGTGCTGCCGGCCTTCGGCGTGTTCTCCGAAGTGATCGCGACCTTCTCGCGCAAGGCGCTGTTCGGCTACAAGGGCATGGTCTACGCCACCGCCTGCATCGGCGTGCTGTCGTTCATCGTGTGGCTGCACCACTTCTTCACCATGGGTTCGGGTGCCAACGTCAATGCCTTCTTCGGCATCACGACGATGATCATCTCCATCCCCACCGGCGTGAAGATCTTCAACTGGCTGTTCACCATGTTCCGCGGTCGCGTGCAGTTCACCACGCCCGTGCTGTGGACCATCGGCTTCATGGTCACCTTCACCATCGGCGGCATGACCGGCGTGATGCTGGCGATCCCGGCCATCGACTTCGTGCTGCACAACAGCCTGTTCCTGATCGCCCACTTCCACAACGTCATCATCGGCGGCGTGGTGTTCGGCATGTTCGCTGGTATCACCTACTGGTGGCCGAAGATGTTCGGCTTCCGCCTGAACGAGTTCTGGGGCAAGTGCGCCTTCTGGTGCTGGTTCATCGGCTTCTATGTGACCTTCATGCCGATGTACGTGCTGGGCTTCATGGGCATGACCCGTCGCCTGCAGAGCACCGTGAACCCGGCCTACGAGCCGCTGCTGCTGGTGGCTGCCGCAGGTGCCTTCATCGTGGGTGCCGGCATTCTGTGCCAGATCATCCAGGTGGCTGTGTCGATCCGCGACCGCAAGAAGACCGCCGACCTGACCGGCGACCCGTGGGATGCCCGTACGCTGGAGTGGGAAACCTCTTCGCCGCCGGCCTTCTACAACTTCGGCACCCTGCCGGAAGTCACCGAGCTGGACGATTTCTGGGAGCGCAAGCAGCGTGGTGAAGCCTGGCCGAAGCCGGCCAAGTACACCGACATCCACATGCCGCGCAACACCGGCACGGGTGTGGTCATCGGTGCCTTCAGCCTGGTGTTTGGCTTTGCGATGATCTGGCACATCTGGTGGCTGGCCATCGTCGGCTTCGTCGGCATGATCGCCACGTTCATCTACCGCACCTTCGACCAGGACGTGGACTACTGGGTCCCGGCCGCCGAGGTGGAACGCATCGAGAACGAACACCGCAAGCACCTGGAAGCCCAGGGCCTGGTGAAGTCGGAGCTGAAGGCATGAGCACCAATACCTCGACCCTGAGCCACGGGCACGCCGCGCACGCGGCGGCCCATGGCCATGACGACCACGAGCACCACGACACCGGCGGCAACACCGTCTTCGGTTTCTGGGTGTATCTGATGAGCGACTGCCTCATCTTCGCCTCGCTGTTTGCCACCTACGTGGTGCTGGTGGGCGGAAATGACGGCGGCCCGACCCCGAAGGATCTGTTCGAGCTGCCGTTCGTGGCGTGGGAAACCGCGCTGCTGCTGACCTCGTCGCTGACCTTCGGCCTGGGCATGATTGCCATGCACCGCAAGCAGGTGGGCCAGATGTACCTGTGGCTGGCCATCACCTGGCTGCTGGGCTTCGGCTTCATGTGCATGGAAGTGTGGGAGTTCAACCACCTGATCCACCAGGGCTACGGCCCTGACCGCAGTGCCTTCCTGTCGGCGTTCTTCGCCCTGGTCGGTACCCACGGTCTGCACGTGAGCGCCGGCCTGCTGTGGCTGGCGGTGATGTTCGTGCAGCTGAAGAAGTACGGCCTGACCCCGACCAACAAGACCCGCATGGCGTGCCTGAGCCTGTTCTGGCACTTCCTGGACCTGATCTGGATCGGCGTGTTCTCCGTCGTCTACCTCAATGGAGCGCTGTAATGGCACATGACAACCATGCACACGACCACGGCACCGGCGGCGAAAGCCACGGCAGCGTGAAGTCGTACCTGATCGGCTTCGTGCTGGCGGTGGTGCTGACCGTCATCCCGTTCTGGGTGGTGATGTCGGGCGACTTCTCGCGCACCGTAAGCGGTGTGGTGATCGCGGTTTCCGCGGTGCTGCAGATGCTGGTGCACCTGGTGTTCTTCCTGCACCTGGACCGTTCTTCGGAAAGCCGCTGGAACGTCAACGCTGCTGCCTTCACCGTGGTGGTGATCGGCATCATCGTGGCCGGTACCCTGTGGGTCATGCACAACATGAACGTGCACATGATGCACTGACGTCTTCGCGACGTTGCCACACACGAAAAGGCCGCCCTTCGGGGCGGCCTTTTTCGTTGGCGGTAGTAGATCCACGCCATGCGTGGATGGCGGCGCGCGTGCAATGCGTCTGGGGTCAGAGCCCTTGCCTGCGGCAAGGGATCCGACCCCGCCGGTCTCGCCGTCATATGTCCGGGGTCAGATCCCTTGCCGCAGGCAAGGGCTCTGACCCCATGCGCGGTTCAACCCACCTTGCGCAGGAACTCGTCGGCGGCCATCGGCCTGCCCAGGTGGTACCCCTGCAGCTGGTCGCAGCCCAGCCCGCTCAGGTAATCCTGCTGTTCCTTGGTCTCCACGCCCTCGGCCACCACCTGCAGCTGCAGCGAACGGCCCAGCGCCACGATGGACGACACGATGGCCGCGTCTTCGGCGTTCTGTTCCAGCTCGCGTACGAACGCGCGATCGATCTTCAGTTCGGTGGCCGGCATGCGCTTCAGGTACAGCAGGCTGGAATAGCCGGTGCCGAAATCATCAATGGCGATATGCACGCCCATCGCGGTCAGGTCGTTCAGGATCACCAGGCTGGCTTCCACGTCCTTCATCGCCGTGGTTTCGGTGATTTCCAGCGTCAGGCGCTCGGGCGCAATGCCGTGCCGCTGCAGCGCAGCGCGCACGCTGTCCAGCAACGCCGGCGAGGAGAACTGCAGCGGCGACAGGTTCACCGCCATGGTCCATTCGTGCTGACCGGCATCGTGCCAGGCGCGCAGCTGCGCGCAGGCCTGGTCCAGCACCCAGTCGCCAATGGGCAGGATCAACCCGCTGCGCTCGGCAATGGGAATGAACACGTCCGGGCTGAGCATGCCCAGTTCCGGATGCTGCCAGCGCAGCAGCGCTTCGGCGCCCACCGCCGGGGTGCCGGCGGCAACGAACTTGGGCTGGTAGTGCAGCAGCAGCTCGCCGCGTTCGGTGGCGCGGCGCAGGTCCTGCAGCAGGCGCAGCTGGCGGTTCGCGCTCACCTGCATGGACGGGGTAAAGAAGGTATAGCCGTTCCGGCCGCCTTCCTTGGTGTGGTACATCGCCGCGTCGGCATGGGCCATCAGTTCGCGTTCGCTGGTGGCATCGTCCGGGTACAGCGCAATGCCCAGGCTGGCGCTGACCTGCAGTTCGGCCGCATCGATCAGGAACGGTTCGGCCACCGCGGCAATGATGCGCTCGGCCACCACCACCGCGTCGTCGGGCTCTTCGATGGCCAACACGATCACGAACTCATCGCCGCCCAGGCGGGCGAAGGTGTCCTGCGGGCGCAGCAGCGCGCTGACGCGCTGGCTCATCTTCACCAGCAGGCGGTCGCCCAGTTGGTGCCCGTAGGCATCGTTCACCGCCTTGAAGCCGTCCAGATCGCAGAACATGACCGCCAGCGCATGGCCGCGACGGCGCGCCTTTTCGATCGACTGCTCGATGCGGTCCTGCAGCAGCATGCGGTTGGGCAGCTGGGTAAGCGGGTCATGCAGGGCGGCCTGCAGCAGCTTGTCGTTGGCCTTTTCCAGCGATTCGGCCAGCAGGCCGGTGCGCACGCGCATCTGCCGGTCGAACAGCGAGGCCACCAGCGCAATGCCGATCACGCCCAGCGTGGTGACGATCACCAGCACCGCCAGCCAGTGCGATTCAATGCCGCCGTCGATCACCGCGCCGCAGATGCTGCCGGCCGGGAAGCTGGCGGCGGCCATGCCGGTGTAGTGCATGCCGACGATGGCCAGGCCCATCACCGCCGATGCGGCAATGCGCAGCGGCAGGGTGCGCTGGTCTTCGCGGCGCAGGCGGAAGGCGATCCACAGCGCGGCGGTGCAGGCGCCGATGGCCACGGCGATGGACAGCGCGAACCACAGCGGGTCGTAGTCGATGCCGGGCTGCATGCGCATGGCACCCATGCCCAGGTAATGCATGGTGGCCACGCCCAGGCCCATCAGGGTGCCACCGGCCAGCAGGCGCCGGCGCGGCAGTTCCGGGCGCGAGACCAGCCACAGCGCATAGGCCGAGGCGGCAATGGACACCGCCAGCGAGTACAGGGTAATGCCCAGGTCGAAGCCGATCGGAATCGGCAGCTTGAAGGCCAGCATGCCGATGAAGTGCATCGACCAGATGCCCAGACCCATGGCCGATGCGCCGCCGATCAGCCACCAGCGGGCCACCCGGCCCTGTGCGGTGGCCAGGCGGCCGGCCATGTCCAGGGCGGTGTACGAAGCGAGAATGGCCACCAACAGCGAGAAAGCAACCAGGCTCTGGCTGTAAGTGCCAGTCATTGCGGGTCCTTCAGGGAAAGCGGGGAGGGCAGGCATGAAGCCGCGAACTATAGCGGCGGCGGGGGGCTGAACCTTAGCAGTTAAAAAGTGTGATGTTCATCTCGTATTTGGAGATGTGTAGGCGGGGTGCGCCGGGCGGCCTGTCGCAGCGCCTGCGACCGCGCTCGGCTATCCTCCTTCACCGTTCACCACGCAGGATTTCCGATGGCCAAGGCCCGCACCGCTTACGTCTGCAACGAATGCGGCGCCGATTCCAGCAAATGGCAGGGGCAGTGCCCGGAATGCGGGGCGTGGAACTCGATGTCGGAAATCGTGCTGGAAAGCGCCGCAGCGGCGAAGGCCCCCGCATCCCGGCGCAATGGCTGGGTGGGCAAGATCGATCCGCCGAAGATCACCGCGCTGAAGGACGTGCAGCAGACCGAGCACCGCCGGGTCAGCACTGGCATTGGCGAGTTCGACCGCGTGCTGGGCGGCGGCCTGGTGGAGGGCGCGGTGGTGCTGGTCGGCGGCGACCCGGGCATCGGCAAGTCGACCCTGCTGCTGCAGGCGGTGGCGAAGATGGCCGCCGAACTGCCGGTGCTGTACGTGACCGGTGAGGAATCGCTGGCCCAGGTAGCCGGCCGCGCGCACCGGCTGGAGCTGCCGCTGGATGGCGTGAATGCCTTGGCCGAGACCGGTGTCGAGTCGATCATGCAGCACGCCAGCAAGGCCGGCCCGCGCCTGATCGTGGCCGATTCGGTGCAGACCCTGTGGACCGAAACCCTGACCGCCGCACCAGGGTCGGTCAGCCAGGTGCGCGAAAGCGCGGCACGGCTGGTGCGCTTTGCCAAGGAAACCGGCACCGCCGTGTTCCTGGTCGGCCACGTAACCAAGGAAGGCGGTATTGCCGGCCCGCGCGTGCTGGAACACATGGTCGATGCGGTGCTGTACTTTGAAGGCGAGAGCGGCAGTCGCTTCCGCCTGCTGCGCGCCTTCAAGAACCGCTTCGGCGCGGTGAACGAACTGGGCGTGTTCGCCATGGGCGACAAGGGCCTGAAGGAAGTGTCCAACCCGTCGGCCATCTTCCTGTCCGGCAGCAGTGCGCACCAGCCCGGCAGCTGCGTGATGGTCACCCGCGAGGGCACCCGCCCGCTGCTGGTGGAAGTGCAGGCGCTGGTGGATGCCTCGCCGCTGTCCAACCCGCGCCGCGTGGCCGTGGGCCTGGAGCAGAACCGCCTGGCCATGTTGCTGGCGGTGCTGCACCGCCATGGCGGGGTGCTGGTGGGCGACCAGGACGTGTTCGTGAACGTTGTCGGTGGCATTCGCGTGCAGGAGACCGCCGCCGACCTGCCGGTGCTGCTGGCGGTGCTGTCGTCGCTACAGGACCGGCCGCTGGCGGAAAAGACCATTGCGTTCGGCGAAGTGGGGCTGTCCGGTGAGATCCGCCCGGTGCCCAACGGCGAAGACCGCCTGCGCGAAGCGGCCACCCATGGTTTCAAGCGCGCCATCGTGCCCAAGGCCAACGCGCCGAAGGGCGGCAGCGTGAAGGGCATGGAAGTGATCGCCGTGGAGCGGCTGTCCGAGGCGATCGACGCCGCGTGACATCCGTACGGTAGAGCCGATCCATGCTCGGCTGCCTTTTGTAGAGTCGAGCTTGCTCGACTGCTTTTTGTAGAGTCGAGCCATGCTCGACTGCTTTCCGCGTCGAGGCAAGAGCAGTCGAGCAAGCTCGACTCTACCTGGCCTGGCCCCCGCCGTGGCGCGGAATCCAACGCCCGGCACAGCAACGGTCAGCGTGCCTGTGCTAGTTTCCCCGGCTCGACGATGGCGCCCCGTGGCGCCTTGTGTGGCAAGGAGTAACCGATTACATGCAGGACCCGACGCTGACCACCCCCGCCGCCGAAATCCGCCGGGCCGGGGTCGATCTCAATGGACTGATGACGGTGCTGGGCAAGCACCTGTATTCCACCCCGATGGTGGCGCTGCGCGAGCTGGTGCAGAACGCGCACGACTCCATCATCCGCCGCCGCATTGAACAGACCGGTGGCGATCTGCCCTCGCGCATCGATGTGCAGGTCGATGCCGCCGCCGGCGTGCTGCGCATCATCGATACCGGCGCCGGCCTGACCCGCCAGGAAATCCACGATTACCTGGCCACGGTGGGCGTGGGTTACACCCGCGGCCTGCGCCAGGGCGGCGATGACCAGGACGGCCTGATCGGCATGTTCGGCCTGGGCTTCCTGTCGGCCTTCGTGCTGGCGCGGCGGGTGAGCGTGCGCACCACCTCGTACCAGACGCCCGAACTGGGCCACCTGTATGTGTCCAGCAACGCCGAGCAGTACACCGTGAGCGAAGTGCCGGCGCGTGCGGTCGGCACCGAAGTGGAGCTGGAACTGCACCCGGACTTCCTGCCGCTGGCCAACGAGGCGCGGCTGTACGAAGTGCTGGGCCGCTACTGCGCGCTGCTGTCCGAACCGATCTTCATTGGCGCCGCGGCTGAAGCGCTGAACCCCGAGCCGCCGCCATGGCGCGCGCAGGGCGATGTGGCGCTGCACCCGGTGCAGGCGCGGCGCCAGGCGCTGCAGTTCGCCGCACGCTTCGAACACGACTTCGAACCCATCGTGACCGTGCCGCTGCGCGCCGATGCGGAAAGTGACGCCACTGGCCTGCTGTGGGTGCAGGATGGCGCCACCTACGGCACCAGCGACAACCGCAACCTGTCGGTGTTCGTGCGCGGCATGCTGCTGGACGACGATGCGCGCGACCTGCTGCCGCCGTGGGCTGGTTTCATCGGCGGGGTGATCGAATCGTCCCGGCTGACCCCCACCGCCAGCCGCGAAGACCTGCAGCGCGACGATCATTACCGCGCGGTGCAGCACGCGCTGCTGGAAGCGCTGATTGATGGCCTGGCCGACGTGGCGCGGCAGCAGCCGGAGGCCTGGCGCCGCGTGCTCAGCCGCCACAACGAGGCCCTGCTGGGCGCGGCGCTGTGCGACGACCGTCTGTTCGACCTGCTGCTGGAACACGTGCGCGTGCCGACCTCGCAGGGCGACCTGCCGGCCAGCGCGCTGCCGGCGCGTGGCGCGGTACACGTGATCCTGGACAACGGCGGCGGCTTCGAGGAAATGCTGTTCCGTGCCATGGGCGTGCCGGTGGCGCACGGGCACCGTTATGCGGTGGTGCCGTTCCTGCGCCGCTGGACCCAGGCCAAGGGCCTGCGCCTGGTGGAGCTGGGCACCGAACAGGGCAACCGCGCGCTGTTCCGCAGCGACGACAGCCTGGACGAGGCGCAGTTGGCCTGGCTGCGCGAGCACCTGGGCGATGGCGAACAGTTGCTGCCGGCGCGCTTCAGCCCCGAAGCGCTGCCGGTGGTGGTGGTGCCCGACCGCGAGGCGGAGCTGAAACAGCGCCTGGAAGACGATGAGAACGACAAGCGTGTGTCGATGGCCGCGCTGCGCCTGGCGCGCCAGTTCACTGCGCGCATCGAAGCGCGTGCGCCGTCGCGGTTGTACGTGAATCTGGACAACCCGGCCGTGCAGGCGCTGCTGCAGGCGCAGCGCGCTGGCCATGCGCAGGCCCCCGCCGCAGCACGCCTGCTGCGTTCGCTGAAGATCATCGTGTCCGCGCAGGGGCGGCCGCTGGCACGCGATGCCAGCGCAGCCACGCCCGATCTGAACGCCGCCTTCGCCGATATTGCCGGTGCCCTGCAGCAGATGCTGCGCTGAGTGCCGCTCACTTTCTCATCCAGCCTTCGCTAGACAGGAGACTTGCACATCATGGAAATCTGGAACTGGGTTGAAAAACTGCAGGAGGACCTGCGCCAGGCCGGGCAGGCGCAGAACGCGCACCTGCTGACCCGCCTGGCCGACGAGGTGAGCGAACTGCAGGTGGACCGCGTGGATGCGCTGCTGCCCGAGGCGCGTGCGCTGGGCAAGGCGCTGGACAACCCCTGGGTGGATGTCTACGTGGGCCACTGGGCGCTGCGCAACCGCGTGGGCAACCGCGTGGAAGGCGAGAGTGCGCTGGGCGAGGCGGTGGCGCTGTTCGAGCGCGCCCACCGTGCCGACACCCTGGACTGCCCGCAGTCGATCTGCGTGACCCAGGATCTGGCCGCCTGCTACGGCAACATCGACGGCCCGGGCTGGGTGCCCGAGCGCATTGAAGTGTGCGATGAGACCCTGGCCCGCATCGATCCCAGCTGGGCGTGCTTCCAGTGCCTGAGCTGCGAAAAGGCCGATGCGCTGCTGGACGATGGCCGCGGCCAGGACGCGCTGGATTACCTGCAGGCGCAGGCCGATGCGATCAAGGCGCGCGGCAAGGAAGTGTTCGACAGCTTCCCGGAAATGCAGATCAAGGTGCTGCTGGCCACCGGCCGTGCCGACGAAGCGCTGGTGCTGATCGAGCAGCGCGAGGCCGAAGTGGCCGCCGCTGGCGAGTACGAACCGGCCAACTGCACCGTGCCGCGCCGCCTGTCGCGCGCCTGGGCGCTGGCGCAGCTGGGCCGCGACGAAGAAGCGTTGCAGCAGCTGGTGCCGTGGAGCGAGCTGACCCCCAATACCTGGCGCATGTGGGCCAACACGGTGGCGATCCTGTGCCAGCGTGATCCGGCGCGCAACACCTGGGATCTGGGCACGCGCTTCAACACCATCATTGAACACTTCGCGCGCGTGGGCGCGCACCGGCTGGTGATTGAAATGGCCGCCCTGAGCCTGGAGCTGGCGCTGCAGCGTGGCGCGCGCTGGGTCGCGCAGCGGCAGCTGCGGCTGGCCCGCACGCACCTGGTACAGCTGCGCCAGGACCGCGGTGCCGCCGAACAGGTGGCCGCGCTGGCCGCGCGCATCGATGCACTGCCCGAGGCCGCGCCGCTGCCGGTGGCCGCCGCCGAACTGCTGCCGTGGCTGGAAGCGCAGGGCCAGCAGAACCAGTCGCGCGACCCCGAGCGCGAGGCGCAGTGGTTGCTGCAGGGCCATGCGCAGTGCCCCGACGATGAAGGGCTGGCCGAAGTGGCCGCCTCGGCGCTGTACGCCTGCGGGGCGCAGGACGAAGCGCGCGCGCTGCTGTGGCAGTTCGTGCGCGCGCATGTGCAGGAAGACGGCCCGGCCGCCTACACGCTGATGCGCTGGCTGGCCGAGCAGGGCGATGACGAGGGCCTGCGCCAGCTGGCCGATGTATACCGTGGCAGCGTGCCGGTGTTCGCGCACTGGTGCGACGTGCAGCGGGCGCGCCGGGTGTCCGACTGGCCGGCGCTGGAACAGGCGGCCACGCAGCTGCTGGCACTGTCGCCCGGTTCGCACGGTGCGCGTGGCACGTTGGCGCGCATGTACATGGAAACTGGCCGCTTCAGCGACGCGCAGGCGTGCTACGCGCAGCTGGTGGAGCTGCAGGAGGACCCCAACGCCGCGCATTGGGACCACATGAGTGCCGCCAGCGCCGCGCGCGACTGGGACGCCGTGCGCCGTTCGGCCGCGGCCATCGGCATGGAACTGTCCAGCCAGGACGGCGTGGTGGAAGAGCCGTGGGGCTGGGTGATCATCCGCAGCGAAGAGCAGGGTGAGCCGATGGAGTACTACGCGCGCCGTACCGGCCCGGTAACCGCGCGTATCGTGGAAAACGCACCGGCCAACCGTGCCCAGCAGGTGGGCGACTGGGTGGTGTTCGATGCCGCGCTGGTGCACCCGGCGCCGGAAGAGGAAGAGGCGCGCCAGCACTTCATTCCCACCTATGCGCAGGTGCACGTGCTGGAGCGCGGCGGCTTCGCGCGCAGCTGGCTGATTGATGGCGCACACCCCGGCGAAGCCGCGTGGGATGCGCTGGTGGAAGCGGTGCAGGCGCAGGGCTGGCAGATCTGGGGGCACAGCCGTGCCGACTACACCGTGACCGACCCGGACGCGGAAGAGGGCACCCTGCCGGGGCTGCTGTTCACCGTCGCCCAGCCTCAGGACCACGCGCCGCTGGCGCTGCACAGGTTCCTGCAGCAGCACACCGCCCAGTGGCAGCACCCGCAGTGCTGGCTGCGCCTGGCCGAAGCCTGCGACCAGGAACGCCAGCCGCACCTGGATGTGATCGAGCGGTACGGGTTGTAAGCCCGCCGCGCCGCGTACCCGCGCCCGGCCCTCCCTCGGTAGCGTCGGGCCATGCCCGGCGTTGCCCCTGCACAAGGAATGAAACACATGCGAAAGACAGGGATGTTCATGATCGCCGGCCTGCTGCTGGCACCCGCCGCCCAGGCCGCCCCGGCCTGCGAGGATGCCGTGGGCGTGGCGCGGGCGTTCTTCGAGGCCACCTCCGGCGATGCGGGCTACGTGCTGGATGCGCCGCGCGCGCTGGTCAGCCCGGCCTTCGGCAAGGCGCTGCGCGAAGAACGTGCCTGCCAGGCGCGCGAAGAAGGCATCTGCACGATCGATTCGGACCCGTGGCTGGATGCGCAGGATGGCGACATCGAGGGTCCGGTACGCTACGGCTGGAACGAAACGTCAGCCACGGTCGGCCAGGTCGAGTTGCGCTATTCCGTGTGGAAAAAGCCGTATGTGACCCGCCTGCCGATGGTCCGCAAGGGCCAGGGCTGCTGGCAGGTGGATGATGTGATCACGCAGAGCGGCCGCTCGGTGCGCGGCATCCTTGCCCAGCCTGCGCCCTGACAGCCGACGGCATCGTGGGTGCCGACCGTTGGTCGGCACGCCTTTATCGGGTATGCCCGAACACCAGTTCAATGGCGAACTGGCTGCCGAAGAACGCCAGCAGCAGCAACAGCATCGCGCTCAGCGTCCAGTGCACGGCCTTCACCCCGCGCCAGCCGTAGCGGCGGCGGCCGACCAGCAGCACGCCGAACACGATCCACGACAGCACGCTGAGCACGGTCTTGTGCACCAGCTTCTGCGCCAGCAGGTCGTCCACGAACAGCACGCCGGTCACCAGGGTCAGGGTCAGCAGCGCAAACCCCACGGTGATGACCCGGAACAGCAGCGATTCCAGATCGGCCAGCGGCGGCAGGGCGCGCAGCCACGGGCGGAACTCGCGGCGGCGCAGGGCGCGTTCCTGCAGCCACAGCATGATGGCCAGCAGCGCGGCGATGCTCAGCGTGGCGTAGGCCAGCAGGGCCAGCCAGGCGTGGCTGGCCAGGCGCCAGCCCAGCACCTTGCTGGGGGCGTGGCCGTAGCCGTGGTACACCGCCAGCAGCAGCGCGGCCAGCGGGAACACCACCACGCCCAGCGCCGACATGCGCCCGCGTGCGCCCACCAGCGAAGTCAGCCAGGCCATGCCCAGGCCGACCAGCGACAGCGCCGCGAAGAAATGCATGTCCGGCCCGCCGCTGGTGCGCAGCGCCACCAGCACGTGGTAGCCGCCGTGCAGCAGCATGGCCGGCAGCGCCGGCCACAGCCAGGTGGGCGAGCCCATTGCCTCGTCGCGGCCGAGCGCGCGCACCAGCAGGACACTGGCGGCCAGGTACAGCAGGATCGCGATGAGAACGATTGTCATCGTGGCAGTTTCGCATACCCCCGGGAAGCTGGCGACGGCCGCAGCGTCGCAGCCCGGGAACCGGGGCGGACCCGCTATACTGTCTGCCTTATTGTCCCCCGCTTTCAGACAGGTTGCGCCGCATGTTCGAGTCCCTGACCCAGCGCCTTTCCGGCACCATCGAGCGCCTGCGTGGCCGTGGCCGCCTGACCGAGGAGAACATCCGCGAGGCGACCCGCGAGGTGCGCATTGCGCTGCTGGAAGCCGACGTGGCGCTGCCGGTGGTGCAGGCCCTGATCGAACGCATCAAGGTGCGCGCGGTCGGCCAGGAAGTGCTGAAGTCGCTGACCCCGGGCCAGGCCCTGATCAAGGTGGTGCGCGACGAGCTGACCGCGGTGATGGGCGCCGAAGCCAGCGACCTGAACCTCAACGTTCCCGCCCCGGCCATCATCCTGATGGCGGGCCTGCAGGGCGCCGGCAAGACCACCACCGTGGGCAAGCTGGCCAAGCACCTGAAGGAAAAGCGCAAGAAGAAAGTGATGGTGGTGTCGGCCGACGTCTACCGTCCGGCCGCGATCGAGCAGCTGAAGACCCTGGCCGAGCAGGTGGGCGTGCTGTTCTTCCCGTCCAGCGCCGACCAGAAGCCGGAAGCCATCGTGCGCGCGGCCATCGACGATGCGCGCAAGTCGTTCGTGGATGTGCTGCTGGTCGATACCGCCGGCCGCCTGGCCATCGACGAAGCGATGATGGCCGAGATCAAGGCCCTGCACGCGGCGGTGAACCCGGCCGAAACCCTGTTCGTGGTCGATGCCATGACCGGCCAGGACGCGGCCAACACCGCCAAGGCCTTCGGCGATGCGCTGCCGCTGACCGGCGTGGTGCTGACCAAGACCGACGGTGACGCCCGTGGCGGTGCCGCGCTGAGCGTGCGCTACATCACCGGCAAGCCGATCAAGTTCGTCGGTGTCAGCGAAAAGCCCGAAGGTCTGGATGTGTTCCATCCCGACCGTATCGCCAGCCGCATCCTGGACATGGGCGACGTGCTGTCGCTGGTGGAGCAGGTCGAGCAGCAGGTGGACAAGGACAAGGCCGCCAAGCTGGCCGAGAAGGTCGCCAAGGGCAAGAAGTTCGACCTGAACGACATGCGCGACCAGCTGGAGCAGATGCAGAACATGGGCGGCATCGGCGGCTTGATGGACAAGCTGCCGGGCCTGGGCAACATTCCCGACCACCTGAAGCAGCAGGTCAGCCAGGGCAAGGAAGTGCCGCGCATGATCGCCATCATCAATTCGATGACCAAGAAGGAACGGCGCAACCCGAACCTGCTGAACGGCTCGCGCCGCGCGCGCATCGCCAAGGGTTCGGGTGTGACCCCGGCCGACGTCAACAAGCTCATGAAGCAGTACATGCAGATGGAAAAGATGATGAGCAAGATGGCCGGCGGCGGCATGAAGGGCATGATGCGCAGCATGAAGGGCATGATGGGCGCCATGGGCGGCCGCGGCATGCCGTTCCGTTGATGCGCTGCTGAGGCCACGCATTGGTAGAGTCGAGCTTGCTCGACTGCTGTTGGTGGTTCAGTCGAGCAAGCTCGACTCTACGTGGCGCGCGGTTCAGTCGAGCAAGCTCGACTCTACCCCCTTGCTGCGCGCACCATGGGGGCCTGTCTGCAACGATGGGCCGCCCTGCTGATGTCTGCTGTCACTTCCCGCGTCGAGGCGTTCTGCCGGCGCTTCCAGGTTTCCGTTCCGATCCTGCTGGCGCCGATGGCCGGCGCCTGCCCGGTGTCGCTGTCGGCTGCGCTGGCCAACGCCGGCAGCATGGGCGCGATGGGGGCGGTGCTGTCGTCCGCAGCCGATATCGGTGTGTGGATGGACGCGTTCCGCGCTGCTTCGGGCGGCCCCGCGCAGGTGAATCTGTGGCTGCCGGACCCGGCGCCGGCCCGCGACGTGGCCGCCGAAGCCGCCAGCCGCGCCTTCCTGGCCCAATGGGGCCCCGAGGTGCCGGCCAGCGCCGCCGATGCCACCCCGGCCGATTTCGATGAACAGTTCGCCGCGCTGCTGGCCGCGCGCCCTGCGGTGGCCTCGACCATCATGGGCGTGCTGTCGCCGCGCCATGTGCAGCAACTGAAGGATGCTGGCATTGCCTGGATCGCCTGCGCGACCACGCTGGCCGAAGCGCGCGCTGCGCAGGACGCCGGCGCCGACGCGGTGGTGGCGCAGGGCGCCGAAGCCGGTGGCCATCGCGGCGCCTTCGATCCGGCACTGGCCGAACGGCAACTGGCGGGGCTGTTCGCCCTGCTGCCGCGCCTGGCCGACCATCTGCAGATTCCGGTGATCGCCGCCGGCGGCATTGCCGATGGGCGTGGCATCGCCGCGGCGCTCACGCTGGGTGCCAGCGCCGTGCAGATCGGCACCGCGTTCCTGCGCACGCCCGAAGCGGCGATTGCCCCGGCCTGGGCCGACGCACTGGCGGTGACCGAACCCGAAGACACCTGGCCGACCCGCGCCTTCAGTGGGCGTCTGGGCCGCGGCCTGGCCACCCCGTATGTGCGTGCGGCGGCGGCCGATGCTGCGCCACCACCGCGGCCGTATCCGGTGCAGCGCGGGCTGACCGCGCCGATGCGCAAGCAGGCGGCGCAGCGCAATGATCTGGCGGCGATGCAGGCCTGGGCCGGGCAGTCAGCGTGGATGGCGCCGGCGCGGCCGGCCGCCGAGGTGCTGGCCGACGTGTGGCGCGACGCGCAGGCCCTGCTGCGGTGACCGTGACCTGCAATGGCCAGCCCGCGCAGGCCGACGATCTGCTGCCGGCGCTGGTGAACTACGGCCACTTCACCTCGCTGCAGGTGCGTGGCCATGCCGTGCAGGGGTTGGAGCTGCATCTGGCGCGGCTGTCGCAGGCCACGCGCGAGTTGTTCGGCAGTGAACTGGACCTGCGCCAGGTGCAGGCGTGGATGGCGCAGGCGCTGCAGCAGGCGGGGCAGGGCGATGCCTCCATGCGGGTGACGGTGTTTTCGCGCCGCTTCGATTTCCGCAACCCGCTGGCCGCCGTGCCGGTGGACGTGCTGGTGGCGGTGTCGGCGCCGGTGGCCCTGGTGGCGCCCAAACGGGTGCGCAGCGTGGTCTGGCAGCGCGACTGGCCGCAGATCAAGCACGTGGGAACGTTTGGTCTGTTTGCCCAGCGCCGTGCGGCGCTGGCGGCGGGGTTTGACGATGCGCTGTTGGTGACGGCCGATGGGCAGGTCAGCGAGGGCAGTACCTGGAACCTGGCCGTGCACGATGGTCAACGCCTGCTCTGGCCGCAGGCGCCGGCCCTGCGCGGGACCGCCGAGGCGCTGCTGCAGCGGTACTGGCCCGGGGCGCAGGCCATCCAGCCCTTGCGGCTGGCCGATCTGGCCGGTGTGAAGGCGGCCTTTGCCTGCAATGCCAGTGGGGTATGGGCACTGGAGGCCATCGATGGGCAGGAACTGCCGGGGTCGCAGGCGCTGGCTGAACAGGGCAGGGCGGTGCTGGCGGGCGTGCCGTGGGACGTGCTGGGGTCAGAGCCCTTTTGCGCGGCAAAAGGGATCTGACCCGATGGCTGGCCCAGGGGTTGGCCCGGCCGCCATCTGCCGCTATAATCGCCCGCTTACCTCGCCATTCCGGCGACTGGGCAATAGGAAAAACACCATGGTCAAGATTCGACTGACCCGCGGCGGCGCCAAGAAGCGTCCGTTCTACCACATCATCGTGACCGACGTGCGCAGCGCGCGCGACGGCCGCAACATCGAGCGCGTTGGTTTCTACAACCCGGTCGCCCAGGGCGGCGAGAAGCGCATCGAGCTGGACCTGGCCCGCGTTGACCATTGGGTCAAGAACGGCGCCCAGCCGACCGAAAAGGTCCGCAACCTGATCAAGGAAGCGGCCAAGACCCAGGCCGCTGCGGCCTGATCCTGACGGGCCGCGCTCTGGCGCGGCCCATCTGATTGAACGCAGATGAAAGATAACGAGCGCCGCATCCTGCTGGGCAGGATTGTCGGCGCTTTTGGTGTGCGCGGCGAAATAAAGCTCGAGTCCTGGACCGAGCCGCGTTCCGCTATTTTCCGTTACCAGCCGTGGATCCTGCGCAGCCCCAACGGGCAGGAATCGACGCTTGAAGGCGCTCGTGGCCGCGACAGCGGCAAGCATCTGGTGGCCCGGTTCCCCGGCATCGGAGATCGCGACACGGTCGAGGCCATGCACGGCACCGAGATCTACGTGGCCCGCAGCGCGCTGCCGCCGCCGAAACCCGATGAGTATTACTGGGTGGATCTGGAAGGCCTGAATGTGAAGACCGTCGAGGGCGTTGCCCTGGGCCAGGTCTCGCACCTGTTCAGCACCGGCGCCAACGATGTGGTCGTGGTCCGTGGCGACCGCGAGCGGATGATCCCGTTCGTGCTGCCGGACTTCGTCAAATCGGTCGACTTCGAGGCCAATCTGGTCGTGGTCGATTGGGACCCCGAGTTCTGAGTGTGAGCATGCGCTTCGACGTCATCACCCTGTTCCCCGACTTCCTGGCCCAGTCCGCTGGGCTGGGCGTGGTCGGCCGGGCACAGGAGAAGGGCCTGTTCAGCCTGCACGGCTGGAACCCCCGTGATTACGCCGAAGGCAACTACCGCCGGGTGGACGACCGTCCGTTCGGTGGTGGCCCGGGCATGGTGATGCTGATCGAGCCGCTGCAGGCCTGCCTGCAGGCGATCCGCGACGCCGACCCGACCCCGGCGCGGGTGATCTACCTCAGCCCGCAGGGCGCACCGCTCACCCAGGCCAAGGTGCGGGAACTGGCGGCGCTGCCGCGCGTGGTCCTGCTCTGTGGCCGCTATGAAGGCATCGACGAACGCTTCCTGGAAGCCAACGTCGATGAAGAGATTTCCCTGGGCGACTACGTGCTGTCCGGCGGCGAACTGGGTGCGGCAGTCATCATCGATGCCGTGGCCCGCCTGCAGGACGGCGCCCTGAACGACGCCGAATCGGCCGCCCAGGACAGCTTCGAAGGCGACCTGGGGCTGCTCGACTGCCCGCATTACAGCCAGCCGGCCCAGCACCCGCTGGGCGACGTGCCGGACGTGCTGCGTTCGGGCAACCACGCGGCCATCGCCGCCTGGCGCCGCCAGCAGTCGCTGGTCCGTACCGCCGAACGGCGCCCGGACCTGCTGGATGAACAGGCGCTGGGCAAGGCCGACCGCAAACTGCTGGAACAGGGCCGGCAGGCCCAGAAACACAAGGCCAGCCCCTAGCGCAGGGCTGGCTTTATCGGCTATCATGGCCAATTCCCGCCAGCCCCGGCCGGCGCGCGCAGTACCCACAACAAACGTGCAGCACAGTTCCGTGACTGCATGAGCCTACGTTGTCAGAACGACACGCCCACCCGAACAAGAATCGGTGTAACCCATGAGCAAGCTGAACAAGTCCATCGTCGCGGAATTCGAATCCGCCCAGATCACCCGCGAACTGCCGAAGTTCAGCCAGGGCGACACCGTTGTCGTCAACGTGAAGGTGAAGGAAGGCAGCCGCGAGCGCGTGCAGGCCTATGAAGGCGTTGTGATCGCCACCAAGAACGCCGGCCTGAACTCCTCGTTCACCGTGCGCAAGATCTCGCACGGCTACGGCGTCGAGCGCGTCTTCCAGACCCACAGCGCCATCATCGACTCGGTCGAAGTGAAGCGTCGTGGTAAGGTCCGCGCCGGCAAGCTGTACTACCTGCGTGGCCTGGAAGGCAAGGCTGCCCGCATCAAGGAAGACCTGGCTGCCGCTGCTGCCGCCAAGGCTGCCCGTCTGGCCGAAAAGGCCTGATAAACAACTTCGGTTGTTGCCGCGACGGCCACCTTCGGGTGGCCGTTTGCGTTTGTGCGCCGGCCGGCGCTATGTTCGCGGCATGACGACCGTTGAACAGCGTTACCCGCCCAAGGTGCAGGCCGCCCTGCGCCATCTTGACGCCGCGGGCGTGCAGCGCCGGCACTCGGCGCCGCCACTGCATCGCCTGCTGTGGCGCATGGGCGTCAACGCGCCCCCGCCGATCATCGCCAGCGTGGCGTCCAATGCACTGCTGATGGGTATCTGGTTCGCACTGGGCTGGGGCGTGCTGATGTGGCTGCTGGTCTGGCGCAACACCAGCCTGCCGTTGGCAGTGGCGGTGTTCAGCGCGCTCCTCGCCGGCGTATTGTTCGGTCTGCTGATGGCGGTCGTGATGCGCGTCATGCGCCTGCGCCGTGGTCTGCCGTTGTGGCGTGACCTGCCGGCTGCACCCAGCCGCTGACCTGCGACCACGGAGCGCTGCGCAATGCCTTCCAAGCCATCCGCCCCCGCTGCGCCGAAGCTGTTGTCCGGCGGTAATCCGCAGATCGCCAAGGGCGATGGTGATGCACCGGTGCAGGCCTATATCGCCGCCATGCCCGGCTGGAAGCGTGCATTTGGCGAGCAGCTCGATGCCCTCATCACCCAGGCCGTGCCCGGCGTGCACAAGGCCGTGCGCTGGAATTCACCGATGTATGGCGTGGCCGAAGGGCAGGGCTGGTTCCTCAGCTTCCACTGCTGCACGCGTTACATCAAGGTGGCGTTTTTCCACGGCGCGCTGCTGCAGCCGCAGCCGCCCGAGCCTTCGAAGCAGGCTACCACGCGCTATCTGCACCTGTACGAAGACACCGTGCTGGACCGCGCACAACTGCTGGACTGGCTGCAGCAGGCACGTGCGCTGCCCGGCGCGCGCATGTAGTTTCCCTTTCCCACCGTACCGTGCGAGTGCAGACATGCCCAGGAAAGCTGTGGAAGCCACCGAAGCAACACGCCCTGCCTCTGAACTGATCGATGCGCGCATTGCCGAACTGGGCGACTGGCGCGGCGAGACGCTGGCCCGCGTGCGCGCGCTGATCCACCAGGCGCTGCCCGACGTGGAAGAAACCTGGAAATGGCGCGGCACGCCGGTGTGGGAACACAACGGCATCCTGTGCACGGGCGAAACCTACAAGCAGGCAGTGAAACTGACCTTCGCCCACGGCGCCGCGCTGCCCGACCCGAAGGGCCTGTTCAACGCCAGCCTGGAAGGCAATACGCGGCGCGCGATCGACATCCACGAAGGAGAGATGCCCAACGCGACCGCGCTGAAGGCTTTGATCCGCGCTGCGGCCAAGCACAACGCGGCGAAGTAGAACGGTAGCGCCGGCGCTACCGGGTCACGGCATCCGGGTCGGCTACCGGCGAGGGTGGGCAGGCCGGCACTTCCGACGGCGTGGCCAGTACTTCGGCCGGCGCCGGCGGGGTGATCATCCGCGCCTTGCGCCAGCCACCCCAGCGGTAATACGCCAGCGACAGCAGCATGGACACCAGCGAACCGGCCGGGAAACTCCACCAGATCGCATCGGCGCCCCAGTACGGCTGCAGGAATTCGGCGAACGGCACGCGCACGCCCCACAGCGAGGCGGCCAGGATCAGCAGCGGCGGAATGACCGCACCGGTGGAGCGCACCACGCCGGAGATCACGAAGCTGACACCGAAGAACAGGAACGAGCCGATCACCACGTGGTTCAAATGGCGGGCGATCTGCAGCGATTCGCTGCCCTGCGGCAGGAACAGCGCCAGCGAATACTGGTCCAGCGCCACCAGCGGCAGGATCAGCGCCCCGGTCAGCAGGAAGTTGAACAGCACGCCCTGCCGCGCGGTGCCGCGCACGCGGTCCCAGCGCTGCGCGCCCACGTTCTGCGCGGCCATCGACGAACACGCCGCGCCGATGGCCATGGCCGGCATCTGCACGTAGTTCCACAACTGCAGCGATGCGCCGTAGGCGGCCGCGGTGTCGGTGCCGTACTGGTTCACCATGGTCATCAGCATGATGACCGACAGCGAGATCAGCACCATCTGCAGGCCCATCGGCACGCCCTTGACCACCAGCGCGCGCAGGATGGTGAAATCGAGCTTGAACAGGTGCATGTCGGCGCGCCCCAGCCACAGCGTGTGCCGCTTGTGCCGCATGTACAGCAGCAGGCCGGCCAGCGACAGCGTCTGTGATACCAGCGTGGCCCAGGCCGAGCCGGCAATGCCCAGCTCCGGGAACGGGCCCAGGCCGAAGATCAGCACCGGGTTCAGCGCGATATCCAGCACCACCGATACCAGCAGGAAGCGGAACGGCGTGCGCGAATCGCCGGCACCCCGCAGCGCGGCGCTGAGGAAGGCGAACGCGTACAGCGTGGGCATGGCCAGGAAGATGACGCGCAGGTAGGCCTCGGCCAGCGGCAGCGAGGCGGCCGGCGTGCCCATCGCTTCCAGCAGCGGGTGGGCCAGGAACCAGCCGGCGATGGCAATGACCACCGACAGGCCGATGAAGAACGTGGCACTGGTGCCGACCACGCGCCGCGCCTGGCCGATGTCGCGCGCGCCGATGGCCTGGCCGATCAGGATGGTGGCGGCCATGCCGAAGCCGAACACCGAACCGATCAGGAAGAACATGATGTTGTTGGCGTTGGCGGTGGCCGTCAGCGCGGCCTCGCCCAGGAAGCGCCCGACCCACACCGCGTTCACCGAACCATTCAGTGACTGGGCGATGTTGCCGGCCAGGATGGGCAGCGCGAACAGCAGCAGGTTGCGCCCGATCGGGCCGGAAGTCAGGTCAAGCGGCGCTTTGGCCATGGGCTGGAGATCGAATGCCGGGAGGCGCACACTAGCACCAAGCCGGTTTGCGGGGTGTGGCAATGCATCAGCAACAGCAGGGGGTGTGCGGGATCGCGCTGGCCTTGATCGTGGCCGTGCTGCCCGCATGTTCCATGGACGACCGCCTGGGCGATACCCAGATACGGCCGACCGACCGACCCGAATGCCTGGTGGGCAGCCAACGCCAGGACCTGGCCTCTGGTGTGAAGCCGTTGATCGGCGGCACCGGCTGCCGGGTCGACCCGGACAACCCGCGTCCCTTGAATCGACCCCCGGAGTAGTTTCCGCCGATGCATGCGCTTTCCCCGCTGCCGCCCAGTGTCCGCCTGGATATCTGGCTGTGGGCGGCCCGTTTCTTCAAGACCCGCAGCCTGGCCAAGCAGGCCATTGAAACCGGCAAGGTGAGCGTGGCCGGCCAGCGCCCGAAATCCTCACGCGCGGTGCGCGTGGGCGAGCAGGTGCAGGTGGACCGTGGCGAGGAACATTTCGAGATCCAGGTGCTGGGCATCAGCGACCAGCGTGGCCCGGCGCCGGTGGCGCAGCAGCTGTACGTGGAAAGCGAAGCGTCGAAGGCGCGGCGGGCCGAGCAGCGTGCGTTGCGCATCGCCGCCCGTGATGGTTTCCAGCCGCCGGAGCACAAGCCGGACAAGCGCGCGCGGCGGTTGATCCGCGCGCTGGGTGACCTGGACGCCCTTTGACGGTAGTCGCCCACCTTGATGGGCGTCGTGTGGCGCATGCCAACCAAGGTTGGCATCTACCGGTTCATGGCCGCTGCGCGCACTCAGCCAGCATTCGGTTTTCACCCCGCACGTTGGATCTTCCTCTGCATGGAAGATCCTCATGTTCCTACGCCGCAACCTGCTGTGCCTGGCCCTGGCCACCGCCGCTCCGGCGTTCGCCGCTGACATCACCTTCTGGGATACGCCGCAGCGCGGTGGCAACAGCTTCAACGAAAACCCGCCCGACCGTGCCTATTTCCAGGCGCTGCGGGACACCGGCGCGACCTGGGTGCGGTTGAGCCCGGACAAATGGAAAAGTGCCAGCGGCCGCGACTTCCTGATGGGCGATGCCGACCACTACCAAGGGCTGGTGCAGGCCGACGTGGCCACCCTGCGCCGCGCGCTGGATGACGCCAATGCCTCGGGCCTGAAGGTGGTGCTGGTGCCGCTGTCGCTGCCCCTGCTGCGCTGGAGGCAGAAGAACAATGACGTGGTCGACCAGCGGTTGTGGCAGTCGATGGACAACCACCTGCCTGCGCAGCGCTTCTGGCGCGACCTGGCCACCGCGTTGAAGGGCCACCCCGCGCTGGCCGCCTACAACCTCATCAACGAGCCGGCGCCGGAATACGGCACCGCGCTGGCCGAGCACGCCCCGCGCGAGGCGATGAAGCAGTGGTATGCCGATGTGGAGGACGGCCCGCGCGATCTGCGCGTGCTGTACCGCGGGCTGATCGCCAGCGTGCGTGCGGTGGATGCGGACATGCCGTTGATGCTCGATGCCGGCTGGTACGCGGCGGCCGATGCCTTCGATTACTGGCCGGGGCCGCTGGACGATTCGAAGCTGCTGTACAGCGTGCACATGTATGAGCCCTATGCGGCCACCAGTGCGCCCAACCAGAAGCGCGCCACGCCGTACCGCTACCCGGCCGTGGTGCGGTTCGGCGCGGGAAAGCAGCGCTGGGATGCGGAGCGCGTGCGCAGTTACCTGCAGCAGCCGATGGACTGGGCGAAGACCCATGGCATCGGTGCCAACCGGATGGTGATCGGTGAGTTCGGCTGCATGCGCCGCTGGCCGGATTGTGGCGCCTACCTGCGTGACGTGCTGGCCGTAGCCGAGCAGCAGCAGGTGCACTGGGCGTTCTATGCCTTCCGCGAGGATGGCTGGGACGGCATGGATTACGAGCTGGGTGACAAGGCGCTGCCGTGGTCGTACTGGCAGGCGGTGGAGAAGGGTGGGGTGGCGCAGCCACCGCGATCGATGCAGGCGGCGGTGTTCGCGCCGATTCTGGAGCGGTTGAAGGCCGGGGCGCGTTGAGAGCGCCCCGGCTGCTGAGACCGTGCGAACCAACGGTTCGCACCGGAGAGCGTGCCAACCAAGGTTGGCACCTACCAAACGTGCCAACCAAGGTTGGCACCTACCAAACGTGCCAACCAAGGTTGGCACCTACCAAACGTGTCAGCCGTGCAGGTCGTAGCGGTCCAGTTCCATCACCCGGGTCCAGGCGGCGATGAAATCCTGCACGAACTTCTTCTCGCCATCGGCACTGGCATACACCTCGGCCAGGGCGCGCAGCACGGCGTTGGAACCGAACACCAGGTCGACGCGGGTGCCGGTCCAGCGGGCGGCGCCGTCGTTGCGGCCACGCCCTTCGTAGCTTTCGCGACCAGTGGCCTTCCACTGCGTGCCCATGTCCAGCAGGTTCACGAAGAAGTCGTTGCTGAGCGTGCCCGGGCGCGCGGTGAACACGCCGTGCTTGCCGCCATCGGCGTTGGCACCGAGCACGCGCAGGCCGCCGACCAGCGCGGTCATCTCCGGCGCGGTCAGGGTCAGCAGCTGTGCCTTGTCGATCAGCAGCGCTTCGCCCGGCACCGCGTAGGCGCCCTTCAGGTAATTGCGGAAGCCATCGGCGGCCGGTTCCAGCACCGCGAACGATTCCACATCGGTCTGTTCCTGGCTGGCATCGGTGCGGCCCGGGGTGAACGGCACGCTGACCTCATGGCCACCGGCCTTGGCCGCCTGTTCCACGCCCACGCCACCGGCCAGCACGATCAGGTCGGCCAGCGACACCTGCTTGCTGCTGCCGGCATTGAACGCGGCCTGCACCTTTTCCAGCGCGGCCAGCACCTTGGCCAGCTGCTGCGGCTGGTTCACCGCCCAGTCCTTCTGCGGGGCCAGGCGCACGCGTGCACCGTTGGCACCACCGCGCTTGTCCGAGCCGCGGAAGGTGGAGGCCGACGCCCAGGCGGTGGACACCAGCTCGGCCACGCTCAGGCCGCTGGCGGCGATCTGCTGCTTCAGCGCGGCGATGTCCTTGGCGTCGATCAGCGGGTGCTGCGCTTCCGGCAGCGGGTCCTGCCAGATGAACTGTTCGGCCGGAATTTCCGGGCCGAGGTAACGCGCGCGCGGGCCCATGTCACGGTGGGTCAGCTTGAACCAGGCGCGGGCGAAGGCATCGGCGAAGGCCTGCGGGTTTTCCAGGAAACGGCGCGACACCTTTTCGTAGGCAGGGTCCATGCGCAGCGACAGATCGGTGGTGAGCATGGTGGGGCGGTGCTTCTTCGACGGATCGTGCGCGTCGGGAATTACCGCGTCGGCGTTCTTGGCCACCCATTGGTGGGCACCGGCCGGGCTCTTGGTCAGTTCCCATTCGTTGCCGAACAGGATTTCGAAGAAGTCGTGGCTCCACTGTGCCGGGGTGCGGGTCCAGGTGACTTCCAGGCCGCTGGTGATGGTGTCGCCACCCTTGCCACTGCGGAAGCTGTTGGCCCAGCCCAGGCCCTGGTTTTCCAGATCGGCCGCTTCCGGTTCCTTGCCCACGTTGTCGGCCGGGCCGGCGCCGTGGGTCTTGCCGAAGCTGTGGCCACCGGCGATCAGGGCGACGGTTTCTTCATCGTCCATGGCCATGCGACCGAAGGTATCGCGGATGTCATGCGCGGCCAGCACCGGGTCGGGGTTGCCGTCCGGGCCTTCCGGGTTCACGTAGATCAGGCCCATCTGCACTGCGGCCAGCGGGTTTTCCAGCTTGCGCGAATGCACATCGCCGTCGGCATCATCGTCGGACACCAGTACGCCGTGGTCTTCCTGCACACCTTCGGAGCCGTGCTTGTAGCGCACGTCGCCGCCCAGCCAGGTGGTCTCGCGGCCCCAGTACACGTCCTGGTCCGGTTCCCAGGTATCGGGGCGGCCGCCGGCGAAGCCCAGCGTCTTGAAGCCCATCGATTCCAGTGCGACGTTGCCGGTAAGGATGAGCAGGTCGGCCCAGGAAATGGCCTGGCCGTACTTCTGCTTGATCGGCCACAGCAGGCGGCGGGCCTTGTCCAGGCTGACGTTGTCCGGCCAGCTGTTGAGCGGAGCGAAGCGCTGCTGGCCGCGACCGCCGCCGCCACGGCCATCGCCGATGCGGTAGGTGCCGGCGCTGTGCCAGGCCATGCGGATGAACAGGCCACCGTAGTGGCCGAAGTCGGCCGGCCACCAGTCCTGCGAATCGGTCATCAGTGCCTTCAGGTCGGCCTTCAGGGCGGCGTAGTCCAGGCCCTGGAACGCCTTGGCGTAATCGAAGCCGGCATCGAGCGGGTTGGAGCGCGCGGAGTGCTGGTTCAGCAGGTCCACGCGCAACTGGTTCGGCCACCAGTCGCGGTTGGTCGTGGCGTCACCGACCACGGCATGGTTGAAGGGGCACTTGGCTTCGCTTTTCATGGGTATCTACCTGTGGGCTGGCGAAATGGGAATCGGGTTCAAGCCCACGATAGGCAGGGCCTGGCGATCGGTAAATTCGATTGATTCAACCAATGCGATAGTGGTGACCTATGGGGCCGTCTGCATAGGACGGTCGTGGCCGATCAGCGCTTCAACAGGCCGGCGCCCAGTTTCATCAGGTCGCTGGCGCCGAACTGGCCATCGCCGTCCTGGTCCAGGACGCCGCCCAGCAGGCTGCCCAGGCCGCCGCCGCTCTGCGCTTCCTGCCCCAGCGCGCTGCTGAGTTCGCTGGCATTGCCCTGCTGGGCAAACCGCTGGGCCAAGAACGACATGACGATGGGGGCGAGGATCGCCAGCAGCTTGCCGGAGGTGCCGCTGTCCAGCCCGGTCTTCTGGCCCAGGGCCGCGGCCGCCTGCGGCTGCTGGCCGCCGAACACATGGCCGAGGATGCCGGCGCCGTCGGTGGCACCGCTGCCGCCGCCGCCCATCACCGCGCCGAGGATGCCGCCCAGGTCGAAGCCGCCGCCGCCGCCGCTGTGGTCGCGCTGCAGGGCATTGAGCAGGGACTGCGCGCCCTGCGGTTCACTGGCGTTCTGGCCCATTGCGCCCAGCAGCAGGGGCAGGGCGCTGCCCACGGCCTGGCTGGTCTGCGCGCTGTCCAGTCCAAGCTGCTGCGATACCTGCTGCAGGCCCTGGCCCTGCTGCAGTTGCTGGAACAGGGATGCGGCGAGGGATTGGGTATTCATGGCGGTCTCCGTTCAGTGAAGGAAGGACCGCCTGAGCATAACGCCGGGTACACGACGGAAATGCGAAGGGTTCATGGCGCCGGGGCGGGCGCCATGCCGACAGGTAGCGCCGGGCCATGCCCGGCGGGTGCCGTTACAACAACGCCTTCAACCGGTACAGCGCTTCCAGCGCCTGCTTCGGGGTCAGCTCGTCAGGATCGATCGCCGCCAGCGCTTCCTGCGCCTTGCTCGATGGCGCGGCGAACAGGCCGAACTGCTGCGGTGCATCCAGCGCCTGCGGGGCCACGGCGGCCGCATGGCTTTCGCCACCGCGCTGTTCCAGCTCGGCCAGGCGGCGCCGTGCCTGCGCCACGGTGGCGCGCGGCAGGCCGGCCAGCGCGGCTACCTGCAGGCCGAAGCTGCGGTTGGCCGGGCCGTCCTTCACTGCATGCATGAACACCAGTGCCTCGCCATGCTCGACCGCATCCAGGTGCACGTTGGCAATGCCACTGGCACCGCCTTCGTGCTGCTCGTCGGCCAGCGCGGTCAGTTCGAAGTAGTGGGTGGCAAACAGCGTGTAGCAGCGGTTCTGGTAGGCCAGGTGGCGCGCGACCGCATCGGCCAGGGCCAGGCCGTCGTAGGTGGACGTGCCACGGCCGATCTCGTCCATCAGCACCAGCGAATGCGCGGTGGCGTGGTGCAGGATGTAGCTGGTTTCGGCCATTTCCACCATGAAGGTGGACTGCCCGCGGGCCAGGTCGTCGCCGGCGCCGATGCGGGTGAGGATGCGGTCGATCGGGCCGATCAGGGCGCGGCTGGCCGGCACGAAGCTGCCGATGTGGGCCAGCAGCACGATCAGCGCGTTCTGCCGCATGTAGGTCGACTTACCGCCCATGTTCGGGCCGGTGATGACCAGCATGCGACGGTCCGGGTGCAGGTCCAGATCGTTGGGTTCGAAGGGCTGTTCGCGCACCGCTTCCACCACCGGGTGGCGGCCGCGTTCGATCTTCAGGCAGGGCTCGGCCTGCAGTTCCGGGCGCGCCCAGTCCAGCGCCTGTGCGCGTTCGGCGAAGGCGGCCAGTACGTCCAGTTCGCTCAGCGCGGCGGCGCACTGCTTCAGCGGTTCCAGCTGGCCGCCCAGGGTGTCCAGCAGTTGTTCGTAGAGGTACTTTTCGCGCGACAGCGAACGATCGCGCGCGGACAGTACTTTGTCTTCGAACGCCTTCAGTTCTTCGGTGATGTAGCGCTCGGCATTGGTGAGCGTCTGCCGGCGGGTGTAGTGCACCGGCGCGCGATCGGACTGGCCCTTGCTGATTTCGATGTAGTAACCGTGCACGCGGTTGTAGCCCACCTTCAGGGTGGGAATGCCGCTGCTCTCGCGCTCGCGCAGTTCCAGGTCAACCAGGAACTGGTCGGCGTGGGTGGACAGGCGGCGCAGCTCGTCCAGTTCGGCATCGAAGCCATCGGCCAGCACGCCGCCATCGCTCAGCTTCAGCGGCGGCATTTCGGCAATGGCGCTGGCCAGCAGGTGCGCGCATTCGTCGTGCTCGCCCAGCGCGGCGTGCAGGGTCTGCAGGCGCGGCGAATCCAGCGGTGCCAGCACCTCGCGCACGGCCGGCAGCAGGCCCAGGCCATCGCGCAGGGTGGAAAAATCACGCGGACGCGCCGAACGCAGCGCCACGCGGGTCAGGATGCGTTCCAGATCGCCCAGGCGGCGGAACTGTTCGCGGATGTCCGCATCGCTGCCGCGGTCGATCAGCGTTTCCACCGCATGGTGGCGCTGTACCAGCACATCGCGCAGGCGCAGCGGGCGGTGCAGCCAGCGCCGCAGCAGGCGGCCACCCATCGGAGTGACCGTGCTGTCGAGCACGCCCAGCAGGGTGTTGCGGGTATCGCCGTCCACCCGCGTGTCCAGTTCCAGATGGCGGCGGGTGGCGGCGTTCATCGCGATCGCCTCGCCGGCGGTTTCCATCGCAATGGAGGTCAGGTGCGGCAGGCGCTGCTTCTGGGTTTCTTCCACGTAGCCGAGCAGGGCGCCGGCGGCAGCGGTGGCACGCGGCTTGTCGTCGATGCCGAAACCGCTGAGGTCGTGCAGCTTGAAGAAGGCCAGCAGCTGGCGGCGGCCACTGTCGGCATCGAACAGCCACGGCGCGCGGCGGCGCACACCGGTGCGCTGGCGCAGGAACTCGGGCCAGTTCTCTTCGTCGGGCACCAGCAGTTCGGCCGGTTCCAGGCGGGCCAGTTCGGCTTCCAGCGCGTCGTCGGTTTCCACTTCGTTGACCAGGAAGCGGCCACCGGCCAGATCGGCCCAGGCCAGGCCATAGCCCTGCTTGCTGCGCGACAGCGCCATCAGCAGGGTGTCGCGGCGCTCGTCCAGCAGGGCCTCGTCGGTAACGGTGCCGGGGGTGACGATGCGCACCACCTTGCGTTCCACCAGGCCCTTGGCCAGCGCCGGGTCGCCGATCTGTTCGCAGATGGCCACCGATTCGCCCAGCGCCACCAGCCGCGCCAGGTAGCCTTCGTAGGCGTGCACCGGCACACCGGCCATGGGAATGGGCGCGCCGCCGGAGCTGCCGCGCTGGGTCAGGGTGATGTCCAGCAGCCGCGCCGCCTTGCGGGCGTCGTCGTAGAACAGTTCGTAGAAGTCGCCCATGCGGAAGAACAGCAGCAGGTCCGGGTAGTCGGACTTGGCTGCGAAGAACTGCTTCATCAGCGGGGTGTGTTCGGCGGACTTGTCTTTGGACATGGGGCTCGTGGATCTGGGGTGTCCGCCGCGGGCAGGCCGCAGGGCGGAGACGGGTACAGGGCTGCCCATGGTAACGGCTAGGGGTGGCTCGGCGCGCCCCCGCCAAGCGCCCTCACTGCATCTGCAGGCTGATGTTCGGATGCCCGGCGAAGATCTCCATCACGATCTCGAAGTAGGTTTCGCCTTCGCCGCGCTGCAGCGCCCGAAGTTGTCGCGTGATGGCTGCGGTGTTGAACGTGGCCGTGTTGTCGAGCTTGTCCTTCAGCCATGCCCGGGTGGTGGCTTCACCCAGCGCGTGGCGCGTCTGGGCGATGTCCTTCCAGACCAGCGTTGCCGTGGCGTGCCCGGCCAGCACCCCGTATCCGCCATACAGCAGGTCGTCCAAGGCATCCAGGCTTGGGCCCAGCTGCCAGTCTTCGCCCGCCATGAAGACGCGGTTGATTTCGGCATAGAAGCTGGCGATGTCATGCACGGCGCTGCCTTCCAGCACCAGTTCCAGCGGCGCATCGTTGTGCATGCAGGAGCCTCAATCGACGGTTTCATCACTGTAGCAATGCGGCACGGCGTAGATGAACCGCACATGGCCGTTCAGCGCGCAGTGATCTGGATTTCACCTGTGGTTGCCACCGCCCACGAGACACTTGCGCCATACCGCAACACAGGAGACCGCCATGAATACTTCTATCCGCGTACTGCTGCTGGGCAGCCTTCTGGCAGCGTCGTCGGTTGCCGGTGCACAGACTTATGGCCCGCGCGATGAAGGCCGCAAGTTCAACGACGGCAGCCGCGTGGTGTGCAAGAACGTGGAAGTGCAGCGCAATTCGCGTGACCCGAACCGCATTACCGGTACCGCGACCGGTGCGGTGGTGGGTGGCCTGCTGGGTAACCAGGTGGGCGGTGGCAACGGTAAGAAGCTGGCCACCGTGGCTGGTGCCGTGGCCGGCGGTGCTGCCGGTCGCCAGATCCAGGGCAACCACCAGAGCAAGACTGGCGACCGCGTGGTCGAGCGCCGCTGCGAACGCGTGTACCGATAAACCCTTTGTAGTCCCTTCCACCTGCAGTACCCGAACGCCGGCTTCGTGCCGGCGTTCTTCGTTTGCGCGGGCGTACCACGGGGCCGGGCGGCGGCCTATACTGCGCCAACTTCCAAGGATGAACGCGCTGTGAACGAATCACCCGTTGCTGCGCCGCAAGCCGTGCCCACACCGACCCACGCCGAGCCGGAAGCGAACACCCGCTTCAGCCGGCTGCGCGAGCGTGCGGACGAGCTGGAGCTGTTCATTTCCGGCCTGCTGGCGTTTGCCCTGCTGGCCGTGCCCGGTTATCTGTTCGATGCCTGGGCGCGCAGCAGCCTGCATACCGAAGGCATGTACTTCCAGCTGCTGTGGTTTGCCTTCAGCACGGTGGTGGGCATGTGCTACGTGCTGGCGGTGGCGCTGATCGCGCACCTGACCGTGCGTGGTTACTGGATCGGCCTGGTCGGGCTGAAATCGCATTTCCCCGAGGGCATCGACTGGGCCGCGCTGCAGAAGATGGGACCGGTGTCGCGTGCCTTCCTGCGCGCGCGCGATGGCGGCCTGGACAGCAGCATCCAGCGCGCGGACCGCCTGGCCACGCTGCTGTTCTCCACCACGCTGATCTGCGTGCAGACCCTGGCCGGCACCCTGGTGCTGGCAATGGTGACCTTGGCCATTGCGATGCTGATCGCCTTCCTGGCCGGTGGTTCGGACCAGGTGGCGATGGCGGTGGTGGGCGCGTGCCTGGTGAGCCTGCTGGCGCTGGCCTTCGTGCCCTTCATGCTGGAAAAGGCCATCGCCCGCCGCCACGCACGTGGCCGCGCCAGCGAGGGGCTGGAACGCGCGCTGCAGCGCTTCCTGGCCGGCATGCAGCGGGTGCCGTTGCTGCGCTTGATGCAGACCATGCAGCTGACCATCCAGAGCAACCTGCGCTCGCGCTCGTTCATGGTGGGCTACCTGCTGGCCATCGGCGTGGCGATGGTGCTGGCCGCGGTGCAGGTGGCCGGTTCGGTGAAGTTCTCGCTGTTCAACCGCTACCAGGTGCTGACCGAGGAAGCGGTGGACAACGGCATGCTGAGCGCGCACTACGAATCACTACGTTCGACGCATGATCAGTTGCTGGCCTACCCGATGATTCCGGCCGATACGATCAGCAG
The DNA here is from genome assembly GCF_010894375.1 of Stenotrophomonas sp. B1-1. Lineage (NCBI taxonomy): Bacteria > Pseudomonadati > Pseudomonadota > Gammaproteobacteria > Lysobacterales > Lysobacteraceae > Stenotrophomonas > Stenotrophomonas sp. B1-1. The sequence goes on from NZ_JAAIUZ010000017.1 coordinate 212,685, forward strand.
TTCGCGCCTGCGGCTGTTCATTCCGCATCGCCCGCAGCGCGACAATCCGCTGGCGCGGCGCTACTGCACGGCCTTGCCCGGGGGCGAGAACAGCGCCGAAGGTGCGCCGGCGGCACGTGCGGCAGTGGACTGCCTGGCCTTGATCTGGACCGTCACCCTGGATGGCAAGCCGGTAAACCTGGCCGACTTCGTGCCGTTCGAGCGCCGCGATCTGGAAATGCGCGGGCTGGTGGGCTACCTGCCGTTGCAGGGCCTGGCGCCGGGCCGGCACGACCTGCACCTGGTCTGGCACGCGCAGGGCGAACGCACGGGGCCCGACCGTCGCCGTGAGTACTGCATTCCGTTCTGGTACACGCCCGACGACAGCAAGAATTAGTCGGAACTGCGTGGCGCGCCGCCGTGCAGGCGCCGGTAGGCCAGCGTGCCGTACAGCAGCAGCAAGCCGCCGAGGGTGATCAGTTCGTGGCGGACATCGGCCAGACTGGCGTCCATCTGGGTCAGGCGCACCATCAGGTTGATGCCGGCGGTGGTGGGCAGCAGCTGCGACAGCCAGACCAGCGGCGTTGGGGTCATCACCGCCGGCCATGACAGGTTGGCCAGGAAGAACAGCGGGATGGAGGTGGCGATGACGTACTGGAACGCGCGTTCGCGGGTGCGGAAGAAGCTGCCGACGAACAGGCCGAAGGCCACGGTGGCGGCGATGAACAACGTGCCGCCCAGCAGTTGTCCCAGCGGGTTGCCGCCGCGCGGGTAGTCCTGCACCCAGGCAGTGAAACCGGCGTAGTAGAACAACCCGAACAGGCCGATGAGGCCAAAGCCCAGCGCCATGCCCAGCAGGGTGGGGCGGTCGAGGCGCAGGCGCCGGCCCAGCGCCAGGCGGCGGCCGCCCAGCAGCACGCCGATGCCCATCAGCAGGGTCTGGTGCACGATCAGTTCGGCCACGCCCGGCACGATGGCGCTGCCGTAGCCTTCCTGGGTGTTGTACAGCGGCCGCTGCACCAGGGTGACCGGTGGTGCCTGCGGCGCGCCCATGAAGGCGGCCTGGGTGACGGCGGCATCGCGCCCGAAGGCGCCCAGCGCATCGGCCACGCTGCCCAGTACCCAGCTGGCGCGGCCCAGATAGGCGCCATTGCCGAGCAGCACCAGTTTCGCGGGGTGGCCGCGCAGGATGTCGCGCTCCAGGTTCGCCGGAATCAGCACGATGCCTTCGGCGTGGCCGGCTTCCAGTTGCTGGCGCGCGCTTTCGATATCGGCCGGTTGCCCGACCACGCGCGCCACGCGCAGCGCATCCAGCGTGCGCAGCAGTTCGCGGCTGGTGGCGCTGTGGTCTTCGTCCACCACCAGCACGGGCAGGTCACCGGCCACCTGGTGGCGATACGCGGCCGGGTAGAAGAACGAGTACAGGATGACCGCGCCGACCATCACCACGATGGCGTAGCGGTCCAGCAGCACGGCCATCAGGGTCTGCCGCAGGCTGCGCCACACCTCGTTCATGCGCTGGCCCTGGCCGCTTGCGTGGCCGGCGTGCTGCGGGCGAAGGCGATCAGCCGTGCGCCGCCGGTGCCGCCGGCCACCACGATCATCAGCAGCAGGGTGGCCAGTGGCCACAGCGATACCGCCAGCGGCGCGCCGACGAACTGCTGCTGGGTCTGTAGCTTGATGTAGGCGCTCAGCGGCAGCAGCAGGTGCCAGATGCGGGTGAACAGCGGCGCATCGATGACCGGGAACGTGGCGCTGGAAAACGCCAGTGCGGTGCCGATGCTCAGGCCCACCGCCGACAATGCGGTGCCCATGTCACGGGTAACGCCGACGAAGAACAGCGCGTAGCTGGCGGTGGCCAGGTAGAACAGCGGCTGTGCCAGCAGCAGCAACAGCACGCTGCCGGCAATGCCATCGCCGCGCAGCCACGCCAGGTAGGCGACACCTGCGGCGCCGTACATGGAAAACAGCAGCACGTAGGGTGCGATCTTGCCCAGCAGCGCCGACCATGGCGTGCGCCCCAGCCAAGCGCGCAGCGTGCCATCGCGGATCTCGCGGCCCAGGCTGCCGGCCACGGCCAAGGCCAGCACCAGCGACAACACCGCCGGGAAGATCAGCGGCAGCAGGAACAGTTCGTAGCTGCGCGCCGGGTTGTAGAGGATGTCCGACTGCACGGCGATGGGCGCGGCGCGCAGCTTGCCGGGGCCGACCTGCAGGCCGATGCGCTCGCGCAGCAGGCGCGCGCCCCAGGCCGATACCGCATCGCCGATATCGCGCGCGGCCGACTGCCCGGTGGTCATGTAGGTGGCGTTGTAATAGGCGAACACCGTGCCCTGGCGCCCGCGCAGGGCCTGGCGGGTGACATCGCGCGGCACCAGCACCACCGCGAACACCTGCAGGCTGCGCAGCTGCGCCTGTGCTTCGTCCAGGCTGGCCGGCTGCGTGGCCACGCGCACGCCGGGGCTGGCATCGAGCATGCGCAGCAGCAGGCGGCTGTCGCTGCTGTGGTCCAGATCGACCACGGCAATGGGCACATCGCGCATGACCGATGCGGAAAACATCCAGACCATCACCGCCAGCATCAGCAGTGGCAGCAGGGTGACCAGGGCCAGGTCGGCACGGTTGCTGCGCAGCGCACGCAGTTCGCGCCGCCATGCAGCGCCGATGCCGGTGCTGTCCGGGTTCAGTCCTGCGGCCATGCGAACAGCACGCTCATGCCGGGCCGGAAGCCTTCGACACGCTGCACCGGGCGTACCCGCACCTCGAAGCTGCGCACGTCGTAGCCCGACGATTGGCGCGTGCTGCGCCAGGTGGCGTAGTCGCCGGCCGGATTGATGAAGTACACCTCGAACGTCGCATCCTTTTCCAGCGCGGGAATCCGGCCCTGCAGGCGGCTGCCGACCTTCAGACCCTGCATCTGCGATTCACGCAGGTTCATCGACACCCACATGCGATCGATGTCGACCAGGGTGAACACCGGGAAGCCGGCCGGCACCAGTTCGCCCGGGTCGGCCATGCGTTTGTTGATCTCGCCGGCCACGGGGGCGCGGCCTTCCACTTCGGCGCGGGCGGCGTTGACTTCGGCCACCGCGCCCTGCGCCTGTTGCACCTGGCCCTGTGCGGCACGCTTGTCCTGTTCGCGTGCGCCGGCCAGGGCCATGTCGTACTGCGCGCGCGCGGCGCGGGCCAGTTCGCGCGAGCTCGTGGCCTGGGCGTGGGCTTCGTCGCGCTTCTGCCGGGTCATCACGCCTTCGTTGAACAGGTTCTGCACGCGGCCGGCGGTGGCCTCGGCCAGGGTGGCACCGGCCTCGGCGCGCTTCCAGTTGGCTTCGGCGGCACGGATGTCTTCGCGGCGCGCGCCTTCGTCGGCCTTGTCGGCCACCGCCTGGGCGGCGGCCAGCGCACCGTGGGCCTGCTGTTCCTTGGCCGCCACTTCCGGGCTGTCCAGCAGGAACACGATCTGCCCGGCCTGCACGCGGTCGCCTTCGCGCACCTTCAGTTCGGCCACGCGGGCGGTGATCTTGGCGGCCACGTTCAGCGTGTCCGCGTCGGCCATGCCCTGGATCTGGTCGGCCGGGCTGCGCCAGGCCAGCCACAGGCCCAGCACCACCACCAGCAGCAACACCACCACCAGGATCAGGCCGGTACGGCGCTTGCCCGGCGGCGTTGCTGCGTCATCGTGCAATACATCACTCATGGTCGATCACCTCGTCCGCGCGCCGCCGGTAGTCTTCGAAACGGTCCATCTGGCCACTGATCTCCAGCAACTGCGCCAGGGCTACGTCGTACTGGTAGGCCGCCTGCGAGCGCTCCACGCGGGCGCCGCCCAGGCCCAGCCGTGCATCGATCACGTCCAGCGATGTGGCCTGGCCCTCGCGGAACGCCAGTTCCTGCAGGCGCAGGTTTTCCTGTGCCTGGGCAATGCTGCTGTCCAGCAGCACGAACTGCTGGCGGGCGGTTTCCAGTTCGTTCCAGGCCTTGCGCACGCCTAGGGCGACCTGGTTCTCGGCTTCGCGCAGGCCGGCCTCGGCCTGCTCCTGCTGCGCACGTGCCGCACCGATCTGCGCCGGCCGCGAGTTGGGCGACAGGAAGGTGTACTTCAGCCCGATGCCGAACGCCCAGTCCGGGTCGGTCAGCATTTCATCGCGGCGGCGGAAGTCGTACTGGCCGAAGGCAAAGATCTGCGGTTTCAGCTTGGCCTGCTGCACGCGCACGCCCTGTTCGGCCTGCGCCACCAGCGCACGCAGGCGCGCAATCTGCGGTTGCCGCGCCTGCGCGGTGCGCTCGAAGCTGGCCACCGGTTCCAGCGGCGCGCGCTGCACGAACAGCGGCGAGGTGGGGCGGACCTGGCCGCCACTGCGCAGCAGGGTGGCCAGTGCGGCCTGCAGCGTGGCCAGATCGTTCACGCTCTTCTGGTACTCGCGCTCGGCCTTGTCGCGGGCCACGGTGGCCTGCAGGCGCTGGGCCCGCGTGGCGAAGCCTTCGCGTTCCAGTTTCTGCGCATCGGACAGATGGCGTTCCAGGCCGTCGCGCACATCGCGGCGCACGTCCACCGCCTGTTCGGCCAGGCGCTGGCCGAAGTAGGCCTGCGCCAGTTGCACGGTGATTGATTGGCGCTGCGCTTCGCGCTCGGCACTGGCCTGTTCGCTGGCGGCGCTGGCTGCGCGCTGCGCCGCGGGAATCACCCCGCCGGTGTACAGCGGCAGTACCGCGGTCACCACCGGGCGGGTGCGCCAGTCGCGTTCGGTGAAGGTCAACGGCGAGTCGATGCCGTAGGCCTCGGCCACCGGTGCCAGCGAGCCCAGCGGCAGGGTAAGGGTCTTCTGGAACTGCAGGCGGCGTACTTCGCCGGTGATCTCGGGCAGGCGCAGCAGGCGGGTGGCTTCCTGCAGTTCCTGCTTGTTGCGCACGCCGGCATCGGCGGCGGCCAGCGCGTCGGACACCTGTTCCAGCCGTTGCCGCGCCTGTTCCCAGTCCAGTGCCGGTGGTGCCGCGCTGTCAGGAAGGGACTGCGCGCCGCCGGCTGTGGGCAGCCACAGCGCACAGATCAGCAGGGGCGCGCCTGCGCGTTGCAGCCACGGGGTGGGGCGATGCCGATGCACGTGGGTCCGTCATCCGTAAAGTGTCCGGCAAAAATTAGTCGGTATGCCGTGAAGCCGTTGTAGGTACCGCGGGTGCGTGCGGCGGAAACTGCAGTACAGTCGCCGCCATGGAACAACGGCTCCGCCATCGTCGACGTGTCTGCCTGATTGCCGCGGCCCTGCTGCTGGTGGTGCAGCCTGTTGCGTTGGCCCAGGCCGAGCCCTCCGACGAAGACGATCAGCCGGCCATCGTGGGCGTGCAGGTGCAGGGCCTGGGCCGGTTCGCGCACGGCGAACAGGTGCCGCTGCCGCGCGTGCTGCAGGCGCTGGGTGCGCCGCTGCAACGCGAGGCGTCGCCATACGAATGCGGCAGTGCATACGATCACGGCGATATCCAGCTGCTGAGCTGGGCCGGGCAGGCTTGGGAAAGCGATGGCCTGACCGCGGTGCTGCGCCGCTTCGAACCGGGGCGCGCGGGCGCGCTGCTGCTGTCCAACGGGCAGCGGATCGATCTGCGCAGTACCGGGGCAAGTGTCATGCAGCAGTTGCCGCGCGCGCACGCCAGCGATGGCACCGTGCATGTGACCGCCGATCCGCGCGGACGCTTCGAGGAGCGCTATGACCTGCGCTTCGATGCGCACGGGCGGTTGTTCCAGGTCGATTACTGGATTGCCTGCTGACATCGCGCGCTGCACGCGCAGGCGGACCTCTCCATTCCATTGGTGCGGTCGTCAGGCGCCGCCTTTAACGAGACAATAACGAACCGCCGCGACACGCCGCGCGGGCCCGTTCGTGGACCTGCCCCCTGTCGCCTTTGTTTTCCGCAGTTTCGCCGCTTCCGGCGCAGGTAGTACGTAATGAAGAATGATCTCCGCCTCCTGCTGTCCCATCTGGGACGCACCTTCCTTTTCGGCTTCATGGTGACCCTGCCGCCCTTGCTGGCCTGGCTGGACATTCATTGGTTGGGCGACGCAGTGGGCGAGTGGTCACTGGTGGAATTGACCCAGGAAGGCTTCCTGGCGGCCAGCGTGCTGGCGTTCGCGCGGTTGGCGTGGCGCCGCGCCGAGGACCGGGGTTTCGCGGTGCTGGCTGCGGCCCTGTTCGCCTGCATGTTCCTGCGCGAGATGGACGAGGCGCTGGACCTGATCGCGCACGGGTTCTGGAAGTATCCGGTGACGTTGCTGATCGTCGGTTCGCTGGCCTGGGCCAGCCGTGACTGGCGCGGTGCCGTGGCCGGTCTGGTGCGCTTTCTCACCTCGCGCGCCGGCACGGTGATGACCATCGGCCTGGTGCTGCTGCTGTTCTACTCGCGCCTGATCGGCATGACCTCGTTGTGGACGGGCTTGCTGGGTGACCAGTACATCCGCGTGTTCAAGAACACCATCGAAGAAACCACCGAGTTGCTGGGCTACACCTTCATCCTGGCCGCCAGCCTGGGCTACCTGGCGCAGCGCGTGCGTGAGCCGCTGGCTGCCCGCGCGCGCAGTGAAGGCAGCGCTGTGCCGATGCAGCAGCGCCCGCTCTAAGGCGCGCGATTCGGTAGAGTCGAGCTTGCTCGACTGCTTTGGCTCTGGCGTTTCGCGCGGCTGTGCAGTCGAGCAAGCTCGACTCTACCAATGGCCAACGGCAGTCGAGCAAGCTCGACTCTACCAACGGTCAGCCATCCGCGCCGGGAACGCCTTCGGCCAGCGGCACGCGACTTCCATCCAGCAGGCCACGGCTCAGCGTTCCGTTTTCAATGAACAGCAGTTCGCCGTTCTCGCCGTTCTTGATGCTGCTGTCGATGGCGATCACCCGGCCGCCGTGGAAAGTGCTCACGTGCGGCATGGAGGTGTGGCCGACCACGATGCGCTTCAGCTGCAGGCGGTCCAGCACGGCCTGCACGCCCTGCGCATCCAGGCGCCCGTCGAAATAGCCGCGGTACCAGATCGGGCTGGTCTTGCCGTCGTACAGCGGGGCGGTGGCCGGGTTGGCCTTTACCTCTGCCTTCGGCGTGCCCAGCGAAGCCTGGTAGGCGTGGTTGGTGGCGGCCGGGTCCAGCGCCAGTTCCACCGCGTCGGGCGAAATGCCGCCGTGCAGGAACAGGGTGTCGCCGATCTTCAGCAGTACCGGCCGCGTGCGCAGCCACTGCCCGATCACCGAATCGGCGCCGTACAGCTGCGGGTAGCTGCGGCCGAGCAGTCGTGCGCTGCGCAGGTACTTGGCGTTGACGTAGCGCAGGTCGTCGTACAGCACCATGGTTTCATGGTTGCCCAGCACGAAGTGCACCGCGCCACCGGCGGCAGCAGCCTGTTGCTGCAGGCCGTACAGCAGCCAGAACGCCTCGGTCACCTACGGGCCGCGGTCGAACACATCGCCGGCAATGACCAGGGTGTCGGTGCCCAGCGCCCAGCGGTCCTGCGCATCGATCACCTTGTTGGCACGCAGCAGGCGCACCAGCAGGCCGTACTGGCCATGGATATCGGACAGGGCGACGATGCGCGGTGCGGCCGGCAGTACCGACACCGAGGGTGCCGCCGGCGGCGCCACGTGCACGCTGTGGGTGTAGCCGCACTGCGGGCTGAAATCGGTGCCGCTGGCAGTGGCGGGCAGGGTGCGCATCTGTACCTGGTCACCACAGATCCACTGCGCGCGCAGCTGCTCGCCCACGCGGAACACATAGGGGCCATCGGCATCCACGTGTTCGGCCGGTGTGGCCACCTCGCGGGCCTGCAGCAGCGGCGCGCCCAGCAGCAGGGCCAGTGGCAGCAGCAGGCGGGCAGGGCGGGACAGGGCACGGTGCAGCATGGTGAGTTTCCTTGGCGGGCAAAAAAAAGGCGGACCCGAAGGCCCGCCCCTGATGCTACGCCGTTGCTCAGAACTTCGCGCGCAGGTTGAACAGCACGCGGCGCGGTTCACCCCAGTAGCCGGAGTTGAAGAAGCCGACGTTGCGGTAGTAGACCTTGTCGAACAGGTTGGTGACGGTCACGCCCACGCTCAGGTTGTCGTTGATGCGGTAGCGGCCCATCAGGTCGAACAGCACGTAGCCGCCCTGGCTCATCTTGCCGGTGGCGGTAACCGGGGTGCCGTTGGCATTGAAGCGCCCGGTGGGGATGGGCTGCATCTGGTAGATCTCGCTCTGCACGCTGACACCGCCGCCCAGCGTCCACTGGCCATGGGTCCAGGTGGTGTTGAAGCGGGCCAGGTGCATCGGGCTGGTGCTGGCGAAGCGGCTGCCATCGGGGTTGCTGCTGTAGCTGTAGGTGTAGCCGCCGGTCATGCTCCAGTGGTCGTTGATCGAACCGGAGACTTCGAACTCACCGCCCTGGGTGGTGATGCCGCGGCTGGCGATGTACGGCGAACTGCCATCGGGCAGCTTGGTCTCGCCGCCGTTCGGGTCCAGCTCGGCCACGTTGTCCTGCTTCATGTAGAAGCCGTTCAACGCCGCGTACAGGCGGCCGCCGAAGAAGTCGGCCTTCAGGCCGTACTCGTAGTTGCCACCGGTGGTGGGGTCCAGCAGCTGGTTGTTGATATCGCGCCGGGCGGTGGCCTGGAACACGTCCGAATAGCTGGCAAAGGCGGTGATGCTGCTGCCCAGGTCGTACAGCACGCCCACGTACGGGGTCAGCTCATGGGCGGTGGTGCGCGCGCTGCGGCTGGTGAACACACCGTCGATGTTGTAGTTGTCGGTGGTGGTGCGGTAATCGGAATAGCGCGCGCCGGCGATGATCTTCAGCGGGTCGATCGGGTTCAGGCGCACGGCGGCGTAGTAGCCGGTCTCGGTGGTGTTCACCGTGCTGGACGGAATGCCGTAGTTGTAGGTGGTCGGCTTGCCGATGTTGCCATCCCAGCTGAAGATGCTGGGGAAGGCGGCCACGTTGTACGGGCGCGAGGTGATGCCGGCGCGGATGGTGTCCAGGTCACGGTCGTAGTGGTTGATGCCCACCACCAGTTCGAGCGAACGGCCGAACAGCTGGAACGGGCCGGACGCGTAGAGGTCGAAGGCATCTTCGCGGGTTTCCGACACCGAATAGGTATCGGCAATGCGCAGGCCCAGACCGGTGACCGGGTCGGCCCAGTTGCCGGTGTTGGAACCGGCCAGCAGCAGCGAATCGCTATCGGTGGCGCGGTGGTTGTAGGCCAGGCGGCCACTCCAGCCGGCGCCGAACTGCTGTTCCAGGGTGGCGAAGTAGTTGGTGCTTTCGCGGTTCCATTCGTTCCAGCGTGCGGCCGCGCTGTAGGAACGCGGCATGTGCGCGCGGCTGCCATCGCGGAAGTACAGCGGCGAGGCGCTCCAGGCGCCGCCGTCGGAACCGGTCTTCAGGTAATCGATGCCCGCGCGCAGGCGGGTGCTGTCGGTCAGGTCCGCTTCGATCACCCCGTACAGGCTGGGCGACTTGTCATGCTGGAAGCGCACCCAGCTTTCCTTGTCGGTGTAGGCGCCGACGAAGCGCCCGCGCACGCGGCCACTCTTGCTTAGAGGACCGGACACATCCACCTCGGCGCGCTTGTAATCCCACGAACCGGCGCTGAGGCTGGTGCTGGCCTGGAAGGTTTCGGTCGGGCGCTTGCGCACCATGTTCACCGTGGCCGACGGGTTGCCCGAGCCGGTGACCAGGCCGCTGGCGCCGCGCACCACTTCAATGCGTTCGTAGATGGAGGTGTCGCTGAGGATCGAGTTGCCGCCGGCGCCGGTGGTGTAGTTGGTGGGAATGCCATCGAACATGAAGTTGTTGATGGCAAAGCCACGCGCGTTGAACAGCGTGCGGTTGCTGTCATACGACTGGATGGTGACGCCCGGCGTCTGCTGCAGCACTTCGGAAATCGTGATGAGGTTGAAATCCTCGATGCGCTGGCGGGTGAACACGGTCAGCGACTGCGGTGTTTCGCGCAGGGTCAGCGGCAGCTTGGTGGCGGTGTTGGTGCCATAGACCTGGTAGCCCTCGGTGCGCTGGGTCACCATCACCCGGTCCAACTCGGTGGTGGTCGGCGCGGCGTCCTGGGCGAACGCCGGCGCGGCGGCGCAGGCGAGCGACAAGGCGAGGGCGTTCCGGCGCAGGGCGCCAGAGTGGGTGTGCTTCATGCAATGACCTTTCTAGTTCAGGAACGGGAAGACGGGCGTGGCGCCGGCTTGGCCGGGCTGCGGAAACTGAGCCAGAGCACCATGGCGCCGGCGCCGGCGGCGAGCACGCCACACCAGCCCACGAACCCTTGGGCAACGCCCCAGGCGGCGATGCTGGGTGCCAGGCTGGTCGCCAGCGCGGCCGCGCCCAGCAGGCGCAGCACGCGGCGGCGCGGCGCGGCCGGTGCATGACCGGTGACGTCGCGATGGTGGCGTTCCATTGCCAGCGCCAGGCAGACGAAGCCGAAGGCCGCCAGCAGCAGGGCGAGCGCGCTCATGCGCTGGCCTCGGCCGCCGGGGCGGCGCGTGCGGCACGCGGCTTGCGTTGTGCCGGCACGAAACGATGCACCTTGCGCGCGGCCCACAACAGGCTGGCACCGATCAGCAGCAGGCCGATGTCGATGCCGGCCCGGGCGCCATCACCGTTGGCCAGCGCACTGACCGCGCCACCGTGCCAGACCACCAGGTTGTACAGCGGCAGGGCCAGCGCCAATACGCCGGCCACTGCCAGTTGTTCCACCCAGCCGCGACGGGCCGGGCGCAGCAGCGCGTGCAGCAGGCAGGCCGCCCATGCGTAGAAGAACACTTTCACTTCGGCATCGCTGCGGTTGGCCAGTTCCACCGGCAGCAGGCGGTTGCCCCACAGGAAGGCCAGCATGGCCACCGGCAGGCCACTGACGAAGCCGATGTTCAGGCGTTCCACAATGCGGAAACCCAGGTGCGGACGCGCAGGATCGGGCAGCTGGGTGCGCCGCTTCACCGTCCACAGCACCAGCCCGGTGGCGACCATCAGCGTGCCGGCCACGCCGGACAGGAAGAACAGCCAGCGCATCGTGGTGGGCGCGAAACGTGCCGCGTGCAGCCCGATCATGCCGTCGCGGGTGACCACGGCGGCCGAGCGCGGTGGGGCAGCATCCAGCAGTTCGCCGCGCGCGTCGAAGGTGAGCGTGTCGTTGGCCCCGGCAATCTGGTCGGCCTGCTGGCGGCGCACGGCAATGCGCATGGATGCATCACCTGGCTGGTCGATCTGCAGCGACGCCGCATGGCCACCTCCCCACTGCAGTTCCGCACGGCGCAGCACCTGGGCCAGCGCGGGCGGCACAGCGGCCACGCCACTGGGCTCGACCTTTTCCGCACGCGGGAACAGCTCGGCGAAGAACGCATCGCGGCCACCGGGGTAGTTCGCATCCACCGCCCACGGCATGTACAGGGTCATCAGGGTGATCAGACCGGTGTAGGTGATCATCAGATGGAACGGCAGCGACAGCACCGCCAGCGCGTTGTGGCCATCCAGCCAGCTGCGTTGGCCCTTGCCACGGCGGAAGGTGAAGAAGTCGGTGAAGATCTTCTTGTGGGTGATGACCCCACTGATGATCGCCACCAGCATCAGCATGGAACAGGCACTGATGAACCACCGCGCCCACAGCACCGGCACGTAGTGCAGATCGAAATGCAGGCGGTAGAAGAAGTTGCCGCCGCGTGTCTCGCGCACCTGCACCGGCGTGCCGTTGGCATCCAGGGTGGCCTGGTTGGGATTGCGCTGGCCGCGCCGGCGTTCCTTCTCGCCCTTGGGTTGCCAACTGACCGCGGTGGCGCTGCTGCGTGAATCGGGCAGTTCGATGCTCCAGCGCTGCGCGTCCGGTGCGGTGCGTGCCAGGAACTGCTGGGCCTGGTTCACGGCGGTGCTGGCATCGGCGGGCAGGCCGATTTCCGGCTGCATCCAGCGGGTCAGTTCTTCCTTCCAGTACGACGCGGTGCCGGCAATGAAGATCAGGAACAGCACCCAGCCGACCACCAGGCCCGACCAGGTGTGCAGCACCGATTGCGATTGGCGGATGCCGCCCAGATTGTCGGCGCTGCTCATGCGATGTTCCCGCGCAACAGCCAGGCGATCAGCGCGCCCAGAGCGCCCGCGCCCAGCAGACCCATGGCGGCACGCAGGGTACTGCGCGCGGCGTAGGCCCAGATGGCGGCCAGTGCGTAGACCACGAACGCGGCCATCGTGGCCACCAGGGTGGCATCGGCCTTCGCGCCGGGCAGCAGACGCGCCAATGCGGCGGCCCAGCAGGCGGCCACGGCGTAACCGCCCAGCAGCGCCAGCAGCCCACGTGCCCACAGCAGGGCATGACCGTTACCGCGCGCCACACGCTTGGCCGGCGCAGTGCCGGCAACAGAAGGAGAGGTAGGAGCGGCCATCGCCGATGTCAATGAGAACCGTGTGCAATTGCAATTGAATGCTATTTGACACCGGTGACCCTGTCGAGTCCCCCATTCGGGGGATGCCACCGCCTACAGCTTGCGCACCACGGTGGCGTGCGCGGGCAACGGCTGGCCGTTGTGATCCCGCGGCTGCATGTAGGGCAGGGCGTGGCCGCTGCTGCGCTCGGTCAGCAGCGAATGGGCTTCGCCGGCCGCGAAGCAGTGGCGTTCGCCCCACTGGCGCAGGGCCACCAGCACCGGGAACAGGTCCTGGCCCGCGGCCGTCAGCACGTACTCGTGATAGGCGCTGCCATCGGCGGCGGGCTGCTGCTGCAGCAGGCCGGCGTCGAGCAGGCGCCGCAGGCGGTCGCTGAGGATGTTGCGGGCCGCGCCCAGGCTGCGCTGGAAATCGCTGAAGCGGGCCACGCCGTCGAAGGCATCGCGCAGGATCAGCAGGGCCCAGCGGTCGCCGAGCAGATCGACGGTGCGGGCAACGGGGCAGGGGCTGTCAGCGTGCATGGGCGACTCCGGATTCTGGTTGCAGTTTAAAACCGGAATCGCTATCGTGCATCTGGTTGCAAAATGAAACCACAATCACGCCTTCGTCTCTTTCTTCTTCGCTGCGGGGTCTGTTGGCCATCGCCGCGGGCGCCAGCGTGGCCAATGTCTATTACGCGCAGCCCTTGCTGGCCGAGCTGGCCCACGCGTTCGCGCTGGCGCCTGCGCTGGCCGGGTGGGTGGTGGCGGCCACCCAGGCCGGCAGCGTGCTGGCCTTGCTGGTGCTGCTGCCGCTGGCCGATCGGCTGGATCGCCGGCGATTGCTGCGACTGCAGATGGGCGCGCTGGTGCTGGCCCTGCTGGGTCTGGCAGCGGCGAACAGCTCCATAGGGCTGCTGCTGGGCATGGTGCTGGTGGGGCTGCTGGGTACGGCGCTGACCCAGGGCCTGATTGCCTGCACGGCCGGTCTGGCCGCCGAGCACGAACGGGGGCGTGCGGTGGGCACGGTACAGGGCGGGGTGTTCATCGGCCTGTTGCTGGCGCGCGTGGTGTCGGGTGCCGTGGCCACGGTGGCTGGCTGGCGCGCGGTCTATCTGCTGTCGGCGGTGTTGGTGGCGACGGTGGGGCTGCTGCTGTGGCGACGGCTGCCGGCCATGCCAGCACCGACGGTGCTGCCGTCTGTACGTGCGTTGTATGCCGGCATGCTGGCCATGCTGCGCGACAACCCGGCGCTGCGCGAACGCGGTCCGTTGGCACTGATGCTGTTTGCTGGGCTGAACGTGTTCTGGGCCGCGGTGCCGCTGCCGTTGTCGGCCCCGGCGCTGGGTTGGTCCACCGCCGCCATCGGTGCGCTGGGTCTGGCCGGCGCGTTCGGTGCCGTGCTGGCCGCGCGCGTGGGGCAGTGGATGGACCGCGGGTTCGCCCATCGCGTGAGCCTGGCGGCGTTGCTGCTGATGCTGCTGTCATGGTGGCCGCTGCTGGGCCTGCCGCAGTCGGTGGCAGTGCTGCTGCTGGGCGTGGTGGTGCTGGATCTGGGCGGCCAGGCCCTGCACGTGTCCAACCAGGCGCTGCTGCTGCGCGCGCCGCCACAGCAGCATGGGCGCCTGGTGGCGCTGTACATGCTGTTCTATGCGCTGGGCAGCGGCGTGGGCGGGGCGCTGGGTCCCTGGTTGCAGATGCGCTGGGGTTGGGCGGCCGTGTGTGCGGCCGGCGCGGCCATTGCCCTGCTGGCGCTGGGCTGGTGGGGGCTCTGGCGCCGCGCCGGCGTGCGCTAGCGCGGTTGTGCGCGCCGTCCCGGCGGTTCGGGCAATGCAGCATCGGCCACCACCACGCGGTTGCGGCCGCCCCGCTTGGCCGCATACATCGCCGCGTCCGCACGTGCCATCAGGCGTTCGTAATCGGGGTGTCCATCGTGGCCGGCCACGCCGATGCTGGTGCTCAACGACAGCACCGTGCCATCGGCCAACGCGACCGGCGATTGCGCAATCTGCCGGCGCAGGCCTTCGGCAATGACCGCCGCCTGCGACTGGCTGGCGGCCACCAGCACCACCACGAACTCCTCGCCGCCGTAGCGGAACAGATAGTCGCTGCCCCGGGTGGATTGGCTGAGCAGCGTGGCCACGTGCTGCAGGGCGCGGTCACCGGCATCGTGGCCGTGGCCATCGTTGATGGCCTTGAAGTGGTCCAGGTCCAGCAGCAGGAGCGAGAACGGGGTCTGGTGGCGGGTGGCCAGTTCGATCTCGCGGCGCAGTACGGTGGGCAGGAAGCGGCGATTGAGCAGGTTGGTCAGCGTGTCACTGCCGGCGTCCAGTTCACCGATGCGCTCGAACAACAGGGTCATCAGCGTGCGGATGCTGGCCAGGTCCTCGCGGATGGCCGGCAGCTGCGCCAGGCGCTGTGCAGGGTTGTCTGCGATGGCGTGCTGCAGCCCGCTGTCGATGCGGGCGATCAGCTGCCCCACCTGCTGGGTTTCGCTGCTTTCACCAAAGCTGGGAATGCCCTTGTGGGTGAACCACAGGCCGAATTCGGAGGTGGCCAGGCTGGCGCTGTCGCTGCTGCTGGCGTGGCCGGCCAGCGTGTACAGCAGAGCGTTTTCCCAATCCAGCAGCAGGGCGCGCTGGCGCTCGCGTTCGGTGCTCACGTTCTGCACCAGCGAGAACAGGCGATAGGCCGCATCGGTACGCGATGATCGCTCGCGGGCATGGGTGTAGGCCAGGGTCATGCCTTCCATGGCAATGTCCATTACCGTGCTCAGGCAGGTGATGGAAGCAAACGCGGTGGTGCTGTCGCTGGCCTGCGCTTGCAGCCGTGCGAACAGATCGTGTTTCAGTACCCGTGCGCCGCGGGTGACCAGATCCACCGGAATACCCACGCGCGCGTGCACATCGCCGATCACCCGCTGCGCCGCAACGGCGCTGGCGACCGCGCCGGCGTCCGTGGTGAGCAGCTGCACCAGCCAGCGCTGCATGGCCGGCTGCAGGCGATGCTTCACCTGTTCGTGGGACAGGAAGCGACGGGCGCGCGCATCGTCCAGCAAGACTTCATAGAAGCGCTGCGCCAGCAGCGGGGGGGCGTCGCTGGCCACGCGATGCAGCAGTGCGGTGGCAGCCGGGCCGGCCTGCTGCAGGCTGTGCTGCCAGGCCTCGGCCAGCGGTTGGCTGGCATCGTCCAGATGGGGTGTGTCCACGGTGTTCTCGTGCGGTGTAAGGCGGCGTAGCGGTATCGGCTGCGGGCGTGCGCGGTTGAGCGCGGTTGCGCCGCCAGTTTACGTGCGGTGCAGCCTGCGCGGCGCGCGTGAGGGTTGGCCCGCACTGCAATGTTATAAACAGCGTAATAGTCTCCCGCGCCTGCGCGGCGTAGCCTGACCGCATTGCACAGGAACTTCGCCATGGGCCACGACCACGATCACCTGCCATCCGAAATCCGCCATGAAAAGCCGCTGTGGTGGGCGCTGGGGCTGACCACCACCTTCCTGCTGGTGGAAGTGGTGGGCGCGTTCTGGACCAACAGCCTGGCGCTGCTGTCCGACGCGGCGCACATGGCCACCGATACGCTGGCGCTGATGATCGCGCTGGTGGCGGTGCGGCTGAGCCGGCGGCCGCCCGATGCGCGGCGAACGTACGGCTATGCGCGGCTGGAAGCACTGGGCGCGATGATCAATGGCGCCATGCTGTTCGTGGTGGCCGCCTACATTCTGTGGGAAGCGATCGAGCGCTTCCGCCAGCCGCAGGAGATCGCCTCGACCGGCATGCTGGTGATCGCCGCGATCGGGTTGGTCATCAACCTGATTTCCATGCGCCTGCTGCAGGCCGGCAGCGGTGAAAGCCTGAACGTGAAGGGCGCCTACCTGGAAGTGTGGGCCGACATGCTCGGTTCGGTGGCGGTGATCGTGGGCGCGCTGCTGATCCGCTGGACCGGCTGGAAGCCGATCGACCCGATCCTGGCCGTGCTGATCGGCCTGTGGGTGCTGCCGCGCACCTGGGTGCTGATGCGCGAGGCGATCAACGTGCTGCTGGAAGGCGTGCCCAAGGGCACCGATGTGGCGCGGGTACGCGAACGGCTGGGCGACCACGAGGCGGTGCTGGATGTGCACGACCTGCACATCTGGGCGCTGGCCTCGAGCACGCCGGCGCTCACCGCGCACGTGGTGATGCGCGAAGGCAGCGATGCCGATGCCCTGCGCCGCACGCTGGGCACGCGCTTGCACGAGGAGTTCGGCATCGATCACGTGACCCTGCAGATCGAGGCCGACCATTGCGGCGAAGCCTGCGGGCAACCGGCGAAGCACGACCACGATCATGACCATGACCATGACCATGACCATGACCATGACCATGACCATGACCATGATGCGCAGGGGCATCATGGCCACGTACACCGCTAGCGACCGGGATACCGGCGGTAGAGTCGACTGTCAGTCGACTATCGCGCGCAGCGCGGGGTTTTCGATGGCCGAGGGAAGAGCAGTCGACTGACAGTCGACTCTATCGGTTGGCGTTGCCTTCCTCGCGACCTGGCCGGCCAACTGACCCTGTTGCGCCCGGCGGGGCTACAATGCCCGCCTGCCTTTCCTCGCGTTGGAGATCCTGCAGTGACCCGTAAACTCGTACTGTTGCGCCACGGCCAGAGCCAGTGGAACCTGGACAACCGCTTCACCGGCTGGGTCGATGTTGACCTGACCGACCAGGGCCGCAGCGAGGCCGCCAATGCGGGCCGCCTGATGCGCGAGGAAGGCCTGCAGTTCGACGTCGCCCACACCTCGGTGCTGAAGCGCGCCATCCACACCCTGCAGGGCGCACTGGCCGAACTGGGCCAGGACTGGCTGCCGGTCAACAAATCCTGGCGCCTGAACGAGCGCCACTACGGCGGCCTGCAGGGCCTGGACAAGGCCGAGACCGCCGCCAAGCACGGCGAAGACCAGGTCAAGGTGTGGCGCCGTTCCTACGACATCCCGCCGCCGCCGATGGAGCTGGACGACCCGGGCCACCCGATCCACGACCGTCGCTACGCCGGCCTGGACCGCAACGCCCTGCCGGGCACCGAATCGCTGGCCACCACCCTGGACCGCGTGCTGCCGTACTGGCACGACGCCATCGCGCCGCAGCTGAAGGACGGCAAGACCGTGCTGGTCACCGCCCACGGCAACTCGCTGCGCGCGCTGTACAAATACCTCAACAACGTGTCGCGCGAGGAAATCCTCGAGCTGAACATCCCGACCGGCATCCCGCTGCTGTTCGAACTGAACGACGACCTGACCGTGAAGTCGTTCCGCTACCTGGGCGACCCGGAAGCGGCGCGCAAGGCCGCCGAGGCCGTGGCCAACCAAGGCAAGGCGAAATAAGAAACAGAAGGCCGGCGCAAGCCGGCCTTTCCTTTTGTGGCGTCGAGCATGGCTCGACTCTACAGAAGGTGCGCACGCGTAGTAGAGCCACCCCATGGGTGGCTGCGCCCTCAGCAGTCATACCCCCAGTCTTCCACATCCAGCGCACACCCCAGCAGCTCCCCCAACGGCGCGCGCTGCCCAAGCAGTCCATCCAGCGCCGCCTGATCGAACGTATCGCTGCCCAGCACATCAAGCATATGCGCGTGGTCGGTGCGCACGAACAGGGTGATGAAGCCGCGCCCCTTGGCCGGCCGCATGCTGCCAATGCCGGCACCGAGTACCGGCAGCGGCAGCAGTAGATGGCGACCGTGCTGGCTGAACCCCGCGATCCCGGCCTCCACCGCCGACCAGGCCAGCAGGTGCGCGCGTGGCGCTTCGGCCATCTGCGCGGCAATGGCGCCTGGCAGCTGTTCAACACCCACCAGCTGGGGATTGTTGGCATGGAGTCGCAGCGGCGCGTCCAAGCGGGTGGCGAGGGTCAGGGTCTTCATGGCCGACGATGGTAGTTGCCATGCATCGAATGCGTCAGCAGCACGTGCCGAATGATCGGAGTCCTTAAAGCCAATCCATGCGCCACTGAGATGGCGTAGCAGCCCCCGTCTCCCCCGGCCCGAGGGTTACCGCGGAACCAGGGCAACCGAAAGCGCTGTGCCTACGGGGAGCGACTGTCGATAGATGCTGCTTCGGTAATCGTCTTCCTGACTTTCCATGTTGCTATAGGGGTCCATCCAGCCGTAGGGCGTCATCAGCAGGTAGTGATACCCGTCGTAGGGCGATTCTCCATGAATGCAGGCGTTTGTGCCCGGGACGTACTTCTTCGGCTCTTGCCACACTGCGATGTAATGCAGCTCCTCCTCTGCAAGGCACATCCAGATTTCGTGGATCTCAAGGCCTTCTGGCTCGCTATCCAAAGGCTTCCGTTTGATAGCCTCCAGCCTCTTCTTTGCCCTCGCATAGGAAATGCCCAATAGCGATGCCACGCACGCAGCACCACAGCCCCATTCATCCTGCTGGGGAACAAGCCCATACTTTTCCATGCAATCACCTGGTGTGGCCGGTTCGGCCCGATTCCCAAGCATACGCCCTGTGACCTTTGGCCGGTCCCCCGCACCGCCATGCCCGCTAGGCTTGAGGATTCGCCGTCGGAGAGAGACTCCATGAACGTCCGCAACCTGGTCCCGCTGGGCCTGACCATCGCCATCGCTGCCTCGCTGGCCGCCTGTGGCAAGAATGAAACCGCGCCGGCGGCCACCGCCGATGCCAAGCCGGCCTTCGATCTGTCGCAGATCAAGACCCCGCTGATCTCGCTCAACAGCGCCGACCTGGACCCGTCCATCGCCGCCTGTACCGACCTCAACGGCTTCGTCAACAGCAAGTGGCTGACCGCCAACCCGGTGCCGGGCGACCAGACCACCTGGGGCAGCTTCGAGATCCTGCGCGAGCGTTCGCTGGAAGTGCAGCACGCGCTGGTGCAGCAGGCCGCCGCCAGCCAGGCCAAGGCCGGTTCGGTGGAAGCCAAGATCGGTGACATCTGGAAGACCGGCAACGATGAAGCCAAGATCGAAGCCGCCGGCCTGGCACCGCTGCAGCCGCAGCTGGACAAGATCGCCGCGCTGAACGACACCACGGCCATCACCCAGTACCTGCGCGACAGCCAGGCCGAGGGCAAGGGCGTGCTGTTCTCGCTGTTTGCCAATGCCGATTACAAGGATTCGGCCAACGTGATCGCCTACGTCGGCCAGGGCGGTCTGGGCCTGCCGGAAAAGGGCTACTACTTCGACGAGGCGCAGGCCAAGATCCGCGATGCCTACGTGGCCTACATCGCCCAGGTGCTGACCCTGTCCGGCGTAGACGCTGCGCAGGCCGCCGAGCAGGCCAAGGCCGTGATGGCCTTCGAAACCCGCCTGGCCAAGGCGTCGATGTCGCGCATCGAAATGCGTGACCCGGCCAAGCGCTACAACCCGCTCAGCGCCGCCGACGCCGACAAGCTGACCCCTAACTTCAGCTGGACCGCGCTGTTTGACACCCTGAAGGTGCCGGCCGCGCAGAAGTTCTCGCTGGCCCAGCCGGGCTTCTTCGGTGAAATGGACAAGATGCTGGCCGACGTGCCGGCCAGCACCTGGCAGGCCTACCTGCGCTTCCACACCATCGACGATGCTTCGCCGTACCTGAGCAGCACCTTCGAAAAGGCCAACTTCGATTTCTACGGCACCACCCTGCGTGGCCAGAAGGAAATGCAGCCGCGCTGGAAGCGCGTGCTGGAATCGGTCAACGGTGGCATGGGTGAAGCCCTGGGCCAGCTGTACGTCGATGCGGTGTTCCCGGCCGAGTCGAAGGTGGCCATGCAGCACCTGGTGGAAAACCTGTCGCAGGCGCTGAAGGCGCGCCTGGAGCAGCTGCCGTGGATGGGCGAGGAAACCAAGAAGAAGGCGCTGGAGAAGTGGGCCAGCTTCACCCCGAAGATCGGTTACCCGGACAAGTGGCGTGACTGGGCGGGCCTGCAGACCAACGGCGACAGCTACCTGGGCAACATGCAGGCGGCACGCGCGTTCAACTACCGCTACATGCTGGACAAGATCGGCAAGCCGGTGGACAAGACCGAGTGGGGCATGACCCCGCAGACGGTGAACGCCTACTACAACGCTACCAAGAACGAGATCGTGTTCCCGGCGGCGATCCTGCAGGCGCCGTTCTTCGACGCCAAGGCCGATCCGGCGCTGAACTACGGCGGTATCGGTGCGGTCATCGGCCACGAAATGATGCACGGCTACGACGATTCGGGCAGCCAGTTCGCCGCCAACGGCAACTTCGACAACTGGTGGACCGACGCTGACCGCAAGGCCTTCACCGAACGCACCGACCAGCTGGTGGCGCAGTTCGACGGCTACGAGTCGGTGCCGGGCGTGTTCGTGAAGGGCAAGCTGACCCTGGGCGAGAACATCGGCGACCTGGGCGGCCTGACCGTGGCTTACGACGCGCTGCAGATGGCGCTGAAGGAAGACCCGAAGGCGAATGTCGACGTCGATGGCCACAGCCAAGACCAGCGCTTCTTCATGAACTGGGCCACGGTGTGGCGCCGCAACTTCACCGATGGCGAGCTGCGCGTGCGCCTGAACACCGATCCGCACGCACCGGCCAACTTCCGTGCCAACGGTGCACCGTCGAACATGCCTTCGTTCGCCGCGGCGTTCCAGTGCAAGGCCGGCGATGCGATGGTGCGCGCCGACGACAAGCGCGTGGTGATCTGGTAATCCCCGCCGCAGTAGCGTAGTTGCAGAAAGGCCCGGCGAACGCCGGGCCTTTTGTTTGGCAGGGCGCAGACCCGGTAGAGTCGACTGTCAGTCGACTATCGCGCGCAGCGCGGGTTTCTTAGCGGTCTGTGGGAAGAGCAGTCGACTGACAGTCGACTATCGCGCGCAGCGCGGGTTTTTTCGCGGCCTGTGGGAAGAGCAGTCGACTGACAGTCGACTCTACCCAGTCGACTCTACCCAGTCGACGCTACCGCGCATTGGCGGGCGATCAGGCCAGCGCTGGTTCGCGCTTCAGCATGCCGTGGAAGCGCTTGAGCACATACGGATCAATCAGTCCGCCGGACTGTTCTTCCAGGATGCGCAGCACGGCGTCGTGTTCCATCGCGCCGCGGTAGGGGCGCGCGCTGGTCATTGCGTCGTAGGCATCGGCGATGGCCACGATGCGTGCGCCCAGCGGAATCGATTCGCCGTGCAGGCCATCGGGATACCCGCTGCCATCGAAGGCTTCATGGTGGGCGCGGATCACCCGCGCCACGGCGGTGGCATCGCTGCGCCCGGTGGCCAGGAAGATGTGTTCGCCGCGCACCGGATGTTCGCGCATGATGTCGCGCTCTTCGCTGGTGTGGCGTCGCGGGCTGAGCAGCACGTCATCGGGAATGCCGATCTTGCCGATGTCGTGGAAACGCGCGGCCAGGCCGATCAACGCGCAGGTCTCGTCCTGCTGGTCGCAGTGCGCGGCCAGGCGCTGGGCCAGTACGCCCACGCGGTCGCAGTGGTAGCGGGTGTAGGCATCGCGCATCTGCAGCGACATCGACAGTGCATCGATCAGGCAGGCGTGTTCGTGCAGCAGGTCTGGGGCTTGGGAGTGGGGCATCGGTGTGCAGGCGCAGGCAGTGCGCGAAAGCGACCGGCCCGCAGCAGCGGGCCGGTCTGGAAGAGTGGCACCTAGGGTAACGCGTGCGGCCTGTGCACCGTGTGGCGCGCTGGCCGCGCGGGCGATCAGCCGGTGGTCTGCAGCTGGATGCGGTTGGCCTTGGCGAAGGCGTCCTGCGCATCGCTCAGTGCCTGCATGTCGGTGTCCATCTTCGTGGTGGCTTCATCCAGTGCCTGCAGCAGCGGCGTCACCTGCTCCTCGCTGTAGCCATCGGGCAGGGCGGCGATCTTCTGCATCACCGCGAACATGTCGGCGGTGCTCTGCACCGAATCGCGCAGGTCCTGGTGCAGGGCGTCGGCATCCTTGCCGTGGGTCAGCAGCTCGATATGGGCCAGCCGGTCGGTGGCTTCCTTGTGGGCGTTGCCCAGGCCGAAGCGGAACTGTTCCAGGCTCTTGCCGTCCTGCAGCGCGGCATGGAAGGCTTCGCCACGCGCGCCTTCGGTCCACAGCTGGACCGTGTTCACCATGCTGTTCCAGCTGGCAACGTTCTCGTACAGGTAATCGCGGTTGCTCATGCCACTGTGGCAGGCGGCCAGCAGGCCCAGGCTGGTGGCCAGCAGAAGAGGGGCGAATCGATTCACAGCAACACTCCTTGTCGCGGGCGCAGGAACGAAAAGCGTGCCCTTCCACCGCCCGCAGCGGAAAGGCACCGGGGGATTGCAGTCAGCGCACGGCCAGGGTCAGCAGCAGGGCGCGCGCGGCGTTGAAACGGTCTTCCGGCAACGGCAGCGGGTGCTTGATGCGCAGCTTGTCCGGCCCTTCCATCGCGTACAGGTTGGGCTGTTTCTGGATCAGCTGGATCACCGCCATCGGGTCGATGTTCGGCTTGGATTCGAACACGATGCGGCCGCCGTTCTCGCCAAGATCCAGCTTGCGGATGCCCAACGTGTTGGCCTGCAGCTTCAGCTCGGCAATGGCGAACAGGTTCTTGGCCGGATCGGGCAGCAGGCCGAAGCGATCGATCATCTCCACCTGCAGTTCGCGCAGCTCGGCGCTGTCGCGCGCGCTGGAAATGCGCTTGTACAGGGTCAGGCGGGTGTGCACGTCCGGCAGGTAGTCTTCCGGAATCAGCGCCGGCACATGCAGCTCGACCTCGGCACCGCGCACTTCTTCGCCGGCATCCAGGTCGGGCAGCTTGCCCTGGCGGATGCTGCGCACGGCGCGTTCCAGCAGTTCGGTGTACAGGCTGAAGCCCACCTCGGCCATCTGCCCGCTCTGGTCTTCGCCCAGCAGCTCGCCAGCGCCGCGGATCTCCAGATCGTGCGTGGCCAGGGTGAAGCCGGCGCCCAGTTCGTCCATCGAGGCGATCGCTTCCAGGCGCTTTTCCGCATCCGGGGTGATCGAGCGGCGGTCGGGCACCACCAGATAGGCATAGGCGCGGTGGTGCGAACGGCCCACGCGGCCGCGCAGCTGGTGCAGCTGGGCCAGGCCGAAGCGGTCGGCGCGGTTGATGATGATGGTATTGGCGTTGGGAATGTCGATGCCCGATTCGATGATCGTGGTCGACAGCAGCACGTTGAAGCGCTGCTTCTGGAAGTCCAGCATCACCTTTTCCAGCTCGCGTTCGGGCATCTGCCCGTGGGCGATGCCGATGCGCGCTTCGGGCACCAGCTCGGACAGCTCGCGCTGCATGCGGCCGATGCTTTCCACGTCGTTGTGCAGGAAATACAGCTGGCCACCGCGCGAGAGTTCGCGCTGGAAGGCCTCGCGCAGCAGCGCGTTGTCCCACTGGGTGATGAAGGTCTGCACCGCCAGCCGGTTCGGCGGCGGGGTGGCGATGATCGACAGGTCGCGCAGGCCGGCCATGGCCATGTTCAAGGTGCGCGGAATCGGGGTTGCGGTCAGGGTCAGCAGGTGCACGTTGGCGCGCAGCGCCTTCAGCGCTTCCTTCTGGCGCACGCCGAAACGCTGCTCCTCGTCCACGATGACCATGCCCAGGTCCTTGAACTTCACGTCCGGCTGCAGCAGGCGATGGGTGCCGACGATTACATCGATGGTGCCGGCGGCGACCTTCTCCAGCTCGGCCTTGATTTCCTTGCTGGTCTTGAAGCGCGACAGCACTTCGACCTTCATCGGGTAATCGGCGAAGCGGTCGCGGAAATTGCGGAAGTGCTGTTCGGCCAGCAGCGTGGTCGGCACCAGCACCGCCACCTGCTTGCCGGCACTGGCGGCCGCAAAGGCGGCGCGCACGGCCACTTCGGTCTTGCCGAAGCCGACGTCGCCGCAGACCACGCGGTCCATCGGCTGGCTGCTGGCCAGGTCGCGCAGGGTGGCGTCGATGGCGGCCAGCTGGTCGGGAGTTTCTTCGAACGGGAAGCCGGCCGCGAACGGTTCGTACATGGCGCGGTCCACGTGCAGCGCCAGACCGGCGCGGGCCTGGCGGCGCGCCTGGATTTCCAGCAGTTCGGCGGCCACGTCGCGCACCTTTTCGGCAGCCTTGCGCTTGGCCTTGCTCCACTGTTCGCCACCCAGCGAGTGCAGCGGCGCGGTTTCCGCCGATGCGCCGGAATAGCGGCTGATCAGGTGCAGCTGGGCCACCGGCACGTACAGGCGATCGCCCTTGGCGTACTCGATTTCCAGGAACTCGCCGGGCATGCCGCCCACGTCCATCGCAATCAGGCCCCGGTAGCGGCCCACGCCATGGTCTTCGTGCACGATGGGCGCGCCTTCGGTCAGCTCACCCAGGTCGCGGATGATCGCTTCGGGTTCGCGGCCGGCACGGCGCGTGCGGCGGGTGCTGCCCGCGCGCTCGGGGAACAGCTGACGCTCGGTAAGCACCGCAATGCGCGGTTCGTCCAGCGCGAAACCGTCTTCCAGTGCGGCCACAGTAATGGCAAAGCGCTCGGCGCTGTCCAGGAAGGCCGGCAGATCGGCCACCACCGGCGGCTTCAGTTCGGCCGCCTGCAGCACTTCCAGCAGGGCTTCGCGGCGGCCCGGGGAATCGGCCGCGATCAGCACCCGGCCCGGGTAATGGGCCAGGAAGGATTTCAGTGCATCGCCGGCCGGTGCTTCGCGCGCGGCCACCGGGAGCGGCGGCAGCGGCTGGTCGCCCAGCGCATGCGCATCGGCGATGCGCGCATGGTCGGCGGCCCACACTTCGATGCGCGCGGTATCGTTCAGGCGCTCGCGCAGCAGATCCGGCGACAGGTACAGCGCCGACGGCGGCAGCAGCGGCCGTTCCACATCGTGGCGGCGCTGTTCGTAACGCTCGGCGGTCTGGGTCCAGAACGTTTCGGCGGCCTCGCCGGCGCCGGCACAGAGCACCGGCAGGCTGCCTGCAGGCAGGTAGTCGAACAGCGTAGCGGTGCGTTCGAAGAACAGCGGCAGGTAGTACTCGATGCCGGCCGGTGCCAGGCCGGATTTCAGATCCTGGTACAGCGCGCTGCGGCGGGTATCCACGTCGAAGCGTTCGCGCAGGGTGGCCAGCACGCGGGCGATGCTGGCCTCGTCCATCGGCACTTCGCGGCCGGGCAGCATGTGCACGGCCTCGACCTTGTCCAGCGAGCGCTGGCTTTCCGGGTCGAAGGCGCGGATCGAATCGATGTCCTCGTCCAGCAGTTCCACCCGCAGCGGCTCGTCGGCGCCCATCGGGAACACGTCCAGCAGGCCACCGCGCACGGCGAAATCGCCCGGGTCCATCACCTGCGGCACGTTGCGGTAGCCGGCGCTTTCCAGGCGGCGCTTCTCGGCTTCCAGGTCCAGGCGCTGGCCGACCTTCAGGTCGAAGCTGCCGCCGATCACATAGCTCTGCGGTGCCAGCTGCTGCAGCAGCGTCTGCACCGGCACGATCACCACACCACGCTTCAGCGTAGGCAGGCGGTGCAGGGCGGCCAGGCGCTGCGAAATGATGTCCGGGTGCGGGCTGAAGCGGTCGTAGGGCAGCGTTTCCCAGTCGGGGAAGGCGACCACCGGCAGCGACGGATCGGCACCCAGCAGGGTGTGCAGATCGGCTTCCAGCTGGCTGGCGCCGTGGTTGTCACGGGCGATGACCAGCAGCGGCGCCGTGTGCGCACGTGCGGCCTGCACCAGGTACCAGGCCAGTGCAGTGGGCGAGGCGGGGGCGCGCCACCAGGCGCGAAGCTGGCCGGCACGGGGCAGCGGCGGGGCGGGGTATGGAGTACGCGACATGGACCGCCGATCTTAACAGATGCCCTTGTCGTGACCGTGTGCGTAAGGTCGCGGTGGCGCCGGGCCATGCCCGGCGCTACCGGAATGTCTGTCGCAACGTGGCACGCCGGGCGGTGCCCGGCGTCACCTCAATTGTCCAGTTCCAGCACCATGCGCACCAGGCCTTCGGCGCCGTTGGGGTGCGGTACCGGCTTGAAGCCCAGCGAGGCGGCCAGCTGCTTCATCGGCTCGTTCTCGGCGGCCACATCGCCGTACAGGCGGTCCAGGTACTTGCCGCGGCCCCACTTCACCAGCTTGCGCATCAGCTGACGGCCCAGGCCCTGGCCGATCAGGAAGCGGCTGATCAGGATCGCGTACTCGGCTTCACGGGTACCGGGAATGATCGAGGCGCGCGCCACCGCGCCCACCACGGCTTCGCCGGCCGGCAGCGATTCGGCCGCGACCAGGGTGATCTCGGTCTTCGGATTGGGGTGGGTCAGGCGCTGGGTGGTTTCCGGCGAAAGCTCGGTGACCGCCTGCAGGAAACGGTCGCGGATTTCTTCCGGCCCGAACAGGCTGAAGGCGGCCTGCAGCGGCGCGCCGTCTTCCGGGCGGATGGGGCGGATCAGCAGCTCGTGGCCGCTGGGAGCCTTGAAGATCTCATGCCAGGGCGGCATGCGGTTGCGAGTGGCCATACCGGGTGGTTCCTTGGTGGTCCATCGATTGTGGCATCACCGAGGCTGCGTTCCGTGAACAAAAGGCTCACGCACGTACAGCCTCGTGAAGATGGCAGATCGTCGCTTATTCGGCGGTCTTCAGCCAGTCCAGGCGGGTCGTGGCACCCGGTTCGCCCAGGTGCTGGCGCAGCGCCGGCAGGGCAGGGCCGACCACCCGGTCGAACTGCCAGGGGGCGTTGAGCACCAGCATGCCGCTGCCGTTGAGGCGCAGCGGGGAATCGTCCGGGCGCACCAGGAATTCGATGGTCAGGGCCGACTTCACCGGCAGGGCGGTGGCCTTGCGCAGGAAATGCAGGATGGTGCGGCGCTGCTTGATCGGGAACCAAACCGCGCAGGTGGCCTGCGGCCAGCGTGCCAGCGTTTCGGCCAGCGCGGCCAGGATCGCCTGGTACTCGGCATCCTGCGCCTCGTAGGGCGGGTCGATCAGCACCAGGCCGCGGCCGATCTTGCTGCCATTGACCTTGGGCGGCAGCAGGGCGCGCAGCTGGCCGTAGCCATCGCCGGGGTGTACGCCCACCCGGCTGTCATGGGCGAACAGGGCCTTCAGCGAAGCGGCCTCGTCCTCCTGCAGTTCGCACACCGCCATGCGGTCCTGCGCGCGCATGGCCTGGGCGGTCAGCAGCGGCGAGCCGGGGTAGGTGATCATCGCCCCCACCGGGTTGTCGGCCTGCACCGCCTTCAGGTAGCGCTCGACCACCTCGGGCAGCTTGGGCTGGGCCATCAGGCGCATGACCCCGGATTCGGCTTCCAAGGTCTTGCGGCTTTCTTCGCTGGCCAGCAGGTAACGGCCGGCGCCGCCGTGGGTGTCCAGCACGAAGAACGGGCTGTCCTTGCGCTTGAAGCTGTCGATCAGGGCCAACTGCACGATGTGCTTGAGGACATCGGCATGGTTGCCGGCATGGAAGGCGTGGCGATAGTTCATGGGCGGCAGTGTACGGGGCGGCGGCCGCAGCGGCTATGCTGCGCGCCATGACAGCGCCCGTTGCCCATGTGCTGGTGGTCGAAGACGAAGCCGCCATTGCCGAAACCGTGCTCTACGCCCTGCGCAGCGAAGGCTATGCGGCCAGCCACTGCCTGTTGGGCGGGGAAGCGCTGCAGCGCCTGCAGGACGGGGGCATCGACCTGCTGGTGCTGGACGTGGGCCTGCCCGACCTGGGCGGCTTCGAGGTCTGCCGGCGCCTGCGTGCGCTGCCCGGCGCGGTGGCGCAGCTGCCGGTGATCTTCCTGACCGCCCGCAACGACGAGCTGGACCGGGTGCTGGGCCTGGAACTGGGCGCGGACGATTACATGACCAAGCCGTTCTCGCCGCGCGAGCTGGTGGCGCGGGTACGGGCACGCCTGCGCCGGGTGCCAGCGCCCGTCATCGCCACCCCGGGCCCGGCTGAGGACGGCGGCTGGCGCGAAACCGGTGCCTTCGCGATCGATCGCGAGGGCCGGCGCATCCGTTTCCAGGGCCAGCCGCTGGAGCTGACCCGCTACGAATACGCCCTGCTGGACGCCTTGCTGCAGCGCCCCGGCGCCATCCTCAGCCGCGCCCAGCTGATGGACCGTGGCTGGGACAGCAGCGCCGACAGCGCCGACCGCACCGTCGACACCCACGTGAAGACCCTGCGCGCCAAGCTGCGCGCGGCCGGTGCCTGCGACGACCCGATCCGCACCCACCGCGGCGTGGGTTACGCCCTGCAGGTGTAGCCATGCGGCTGATGCTGAAACTGTTCCTGGGCTTCTTCCTGATCGTGGGCATCGCCGCGTTCTTCGTGATGCGCGTGTTCGTGAACGAAGTGAAGCCCGGCGTGCGCCAGGCGATGGAATCGACCCTGGTGGATGCGGCCAACGTGCTGGCCGAAATGGCCGCTGCCGACGTCAAGGCCGGCACCATCGGCAGCGGCAGCTTCACCCGCAACCTGGCCAAGGCGCGGCAGCGCGACCTGAAGGCCATGGTCTGGCGCTTTCCCAAGCGCGCGCTGGATTACCGGGTCACCATCACCGATGCCCGCGGCATCGTGATCTACGATTCGCTGGGGCGCGACGTGGGGCGCGACAATTCGCGCTGGAACGATGTCTACCGCACCCTGCGCGGTGAGTACGGCGCGCGGTCCAGCCCGGAGATTCCGGGCGAAGAAGGCAACACGGTGATGCACGTGGCTGCGCCGGTATACGACCCGGCCGATGGCCAGACCCTGATCGGCGTGCTCAGCCTGGCCCAGCCCAACCGCAGCATCGACCCGTTCATCGCCGCCAGCCAGCGCGCCATCATCGAGCGCGGTGCGTGGCTGATCGGCCTTTCGGCGCTGGTGGGCATCCTGGTGACCGTGTGGCTGACCCGTGGCCTGGGCCAGCTCAGCCGCTACGCACGCGCGGTGACCAATGGCGAGCCGGTGCCGCCGCCACGGCGGCGCCGCGATGAGATCGGCGAACTGGGCCAGGCGCTGGAAACCATGCGCCGCAAGCTGGAAGGCAAGGCCTATGTTGAACAGTACGTGCAGTCGCTCACGCATGAAATGAAGAGCCCGCTGGCGGCGATCCGTGGCGCGGCCGAGCTGCTGCAGGAACCGATGCCCGATGCGGATCGCGCGCATTTCGCGCGCAGCATCGTCGACCAGCAGCAGCGGTTGACCGAAACCATCGACAAGCTGTTGGCGCTGGCCGAAGTGGAACAGCACGGTTGGCTGCAGACCCGTGCGCCGATCGAGGTGGCTGCCTTGCTGGATGAGGCCGCCGGCGCCGCACAGGTGGCCGCGCAGGCGTCAGGCGTACAGGTCGTGGCCCACGCTGCGGCAGGCCTGCGCGTACACGGCGACGGCTACCTGGTGCGCCAGGCCCTGCACAACCTGATCGACAACGCGGTGGCGTTCTCACCGCCCGGTTCGGTGGTGGAATTGTCGGCACAGACCGAGGGCCAGGGCGTGCGCCTGCAGGTGGCCGACCGTGGCGCCGGTATTCCCGATTACGCGCGCGAACGGGTGTTCGAACGCTTCTACTCGCTGGCCCGGCCCGGCAGTGGTCGCCGCAGTTCCGGGTTGGGCCTGCCCTTCGTGCAGGAAGTGGCCCGTCTGCACGACGGCCGCGCTGCCCTGGCGGCACGCGACGGTGGCGGCACCCTGGCCGAACTGTGGTTGCCCGCTGGCAGCCCGGCCACGCGCCCCCGGCGCTGACTTCACACTCACTTCAAATTCGCCACAAACCCTGCTCACCGGCGGCGTCCATCCTGCAGGCCTCTCCAACGAGGATGGACCATGAAATCCCTGAAGATGCTGCTGCGGTTCGCCATTGTGGGCGGCCTGATCCTGCTGCTGCTGATTCCCCTGATGATGATCCGCGGCGTCATCAACGAGCGCAGCGCATACCGCGATGAAGCGTATTCGCGCGTGGCCGAAAGCCGCGCCGGCACCCAGCGGCTGATCGGCCCGGTGCGGGTGGTGCCGTGGGTGGAGCGCCAGCAGGTGGAAGTGGTGGACGCGCAGGGCGTGAAGAAGACCGAGATGCAGACCACCGAAGGGCAGTGGCTGCAGGTGCCGACCACGCTGGAAGTGAACGGCGAACTGCTGCCCAGCCAGCGCTCGGTGGGGCTGTTCAAGGTGCCGGTGTACAGCTGGAATGGCCAGGTCAAGGCCAGCTTCGCCGCCGACGATTACCCGGTGAAGGCCGGCCGCAGCTACGGCCAGCCGTACGTGGCGCTGGGCGTGTCCGACGCGCGCGGTCTGGTGGGCACGCCGAATTTGCGCGTGGATGGCCAGCAGGTGCGCCTGCAGCCGGGTGTGGGCGCGGCCGATGTGCTGGGCCGTGGCCTGCATGCGCCGGTGGCCGGTTTTGCCGATGCCGGTGGCGGCACCCTGGCCGCCAGCAGCGTGGAACTGGAATTGCGCCTGGACGGCAGCCGTGCGCTGTCGGTGGTGCCGCTGGGCGATGACAACCAGATCGCCTTGCGCTCGAGTTGGCCGCACCCCTCGTTCACCGGTGCCTTCCTGCCCAACGAGCGCCGCGTCGATGGCCAGGGCTTCGATGCACGCTGGGCGGTATCTTCGCTGGCGTCCGATGCGCAGCACCAGTTGCGCAAGGGCGGCGATCTGGACGCACAGGCCGTGGCGGTTTCGCTGGTGGACCCGGTGGACAGCTACACCCAGGCCGATCGCGCGTCCAAGTATGGCGTGCTGTTCATCGTGCTCACCTTCGTCGGTTTCATTCTGTTCGAGCTGATCAAGGCGCTGCGCATCCACCCGCTGCAGTACCTGATGGTGGGCCTGGCGCTGGCGATCTTCTTCCTGCTGCTGATCAGCCTGTCCGAGCACATCGCGTTCTGGCTGGCCTATCTGGCCTCGGCCGTGGCCTGCATCGGGCTGCAGGCGGTGTACCTGGCCAACGTGCTGGGGCATTGGAAGCGCGGGCTGGGCTTTGCGGCGATGCTGACGCTGCTGTACGGCGCGCTGTACGGGCTGCTGGTTTCGGAAAACAACGCGCTGCTGATGGGTTCGCTGCTGCTGTTCGCGATCCTGGCCGTGGCGATGTGGGTGACCCGCCGCGTGGACTGGTACGCGCTGGGCAGCGAGCTGAAGTAAGGAGCACACCATGGGCTGGCGCCAGGGATTGCGGCAACGGGCACAGCAGGGCATTCCTGCGCTGCTGGAAGTGGATGCACTGCTGCAGGCACATGGCGTGCTGGCGGCCCTGCCGGGGGCGCGGATCGCCCCCGGCCTGGTCCGCTTCCAGCTGGCTGCGGTGAGCTGCGAAGGGCTGCGGCAGCAGGGATTGGCGTGGTTGAACAACGCCCGCCACGGGCGCGGTGCGCTGGCCGGCCGGGTGCCGCGCTACCGGCCCTGGCAGGCCGGCGCGGCCGCGCTGCAGGCCATCGGCATTGACGGTCTGCCGGCGGACTGGCCGGCGCACGCATCGGTCTACGGTTGCAGCAGCATCGACCAGCAGCACTGGTTGCTGCTGCTGCCGGAACGGGCGCAGCTGTGGCTGGGCTGGCGCGGCTAGCGGCAGGCACAATGCGCTGTCATCAGGAGACGCAATGCCATGGACATCGTAAGACTGAGCGAGACCCGCGACGGCTATGACATCGATACCACTGGCTGGCATGCCTACGTAGCGTCGATCGAAGCGGGACTTCCGGCGCCGGTGAAAGCGTTCGTGGCGGCACCGTGGCGCTACGACTTCAGCGATCCCCGCTGCCTGCATGACGCGCGGCTTGAACAGCTGGCGCTCAGCGAGGGGGAAGACGAGAACGGTCGCCCCCATCAGGTCCTGCTGGTGCTGCAGGGCGCCTGGGGCGGGCGCATCGAACTGCGCTACGGGCAGGTGTCGCGGCTGCGGGTGGACAAGCACGGCGGGCCCTCGGCGGGATTCGGCGATCTGCTGCTGGAGGAGCTGGTGGCGGTCGGCGCCGGCAGCTTCCGCCACGAACTGGTGTTCGTCGAGGGCACACTGCTGCTGGAGTTCAGCGATTTTCGCGAAACCCATATCGATGTTCCCGTGCCGGAAGTGGCGGGCCCATGACCGATGGGACGGGGGGCACCCGCCGCCGCTGGCTAGACTCGAAGGCTTGATGATCGAGCCGAAGGGCAGGGGTACGGCGTGGTGAAGTGGAGTGGGCTGAAGTGGGGTGTGCTGGCCGCAGCGCTGGTGATGGGCGGCAATGCCGGGGCGCAGCAGCGCGAAGCGGTCGACCTGGACATGGTCAGCCGTATCCGCCAGGAGGCGTTCCACCGCTCGCAGGTGATGGATACCTTCGGCTATCTCACCGAACGCATCGGCCCGCGCCTGACCAATTCGCCGGCGATGGGTCGCGCCAACGCCTGGACCCGCAGCAAGTTCAGCGAATGGAAGCTGGACAACGTGCACGACGAAGCCTTCGATGACTTCGGCCGCGGCTGGGAGTTCACCTCGGCCAGCGTGGAAATGCTGGGCGACCGCGTGCAGCCGCTGCATGCCCTGCCCAAGGCGTGGACGCCGGGCACGAACGGGCCGGTGGAAGGCGAACTGCTGCAGGTGGAGATCAAGAAGCCGGAGGACATCGAGAAGTACCGCGGCAAGCTGCGCGGGAAGATCCTGCTGCTGGGCGAAGCGCGCGAGTACAAGCGCGGTACCGAGGCCGATTCGCACCGCCACGACGCCACATCGCTGGAAGGCCTGCAGGAATTCACCCTGCCCAAGGACGCCGCCGCCGAGCGGGCCAAGCGGGTGAAGGAATACAAGGAACGCCAGGAACTGGCGGCCAAGGTCAATGCGTTCTTCGTGGAAGAGGGCGCGCTGGCCTCGATCAGCATCAGCAGCTGGGACAACGGCATCATCCGCGTGGCCGGTGGCGGCTCGCGCAAGGCCGGCGAATCGGTGGGCATTCCCGAGCTGGCGATGATCGCCGAGCACTTCAATCCGCTGGTACGCGCGCTGGCGGCCAAGCAGAGCGTGCGCCTGCGCGTGGATGTGGCCGCTCGCTTCACCGACGAAGCCGACCAGCCCGGCTACAACACGCTGGCCGAGATCCGTGGCAGCAGCAAGGCCGATGAAGTGGTGATGATCGGCGCGCATCTGGATTCGTGGCACAGCGGCACCGGTGCGGCCGACAACGCCGCCGGCGTGGCGGTGATGATGGAGGCCATGCGCATCCTCAAGGCTACCGGCGCCAAGCCCAAGCGCACCATCCGGGTGGCGCTGTGGAGCGGCGAGGAACAGGGCCTGATTGGTTCGCAGGCCTACGTGGCCAAGCACTTCGGCCGCTTCCCCGAACCCACCGACGCAGCCCAGAAGGCATTGCCGGCCTCGCTGCGCGAGCCCACCGGCGCGCTGCAGAAGACCCGCGATTACAGCAAGTTCCAAGTCTACTTCAACATGGACAATGGTTCGGGCCGCTTCCGTGGCATCTACGCCCAGGAAAACCTGGCGGCCATGCCGATCTTCGAGGCCTGGCTGGCGCCGTTCCACGATGTGGGCGCCACCACCGTGGCCACCCGCAACACCGGCAGCACCGACCACATCAGCTTCGACCGCATCGGCCTGCCGGGCTTCCAGTTCATCCAGGACCGGCTGGACTACTTCACCAATGTCCACCACAGCCACCTGGACACCTGGGACCATGCCGAACCGGACGATCTGAAGCAGGCGGCGGCCATCGTGGCCTCGTTTGCCTACAACGCGGCGATGCGCGAGGCCTCGTTCCCGCGCAAGGCTGAACCGCAGCCCTGAGAAAGCGGGCAGGAGGGGCCGGACGCGTCCGCCTCTCCTTGCCCTTGCGGGGCTGGTGGTAAAATCGGCGGATTCCCGTTCCCCGAGCGCCCCATGATCTGCCGCACCCGCTTCGCCCCCAGCCCCACCGGTTACCTGCACATCGGCGGTGCCCGCACCGCGCTGTACTGCTGGCTGGAGGCCCGCCACCGCGGCGGCGAGTTCGTGCTGCGCATCGAAGACACCGACCGTGAACGCAGCACCCAGGGCGCGATCGACGCGATCCTGGAGGCGATGGACTGGCTGGGCCTGGACTACGACGTCGGCCCGATCTACCAGACCGACCGCGTGGCCCGTTACCTGGAAGTGGCCGAACAGCTGGTGGCCGACGGCAAGGCGTACTACGCCTACGAAACCCGCGAAGAGCTGGACGCGATGCGCGAGGCCGCCATGGCCAAGCAGGAAAAGCCGCGCTACAACGGCGCCGCGCGTGACCTGGGCCTGCCGCGCAAGGACGACCCGAACCGCGTCATCCGCTTCAAGAACCCGCTGGATGGCACCGTGGTGTTCGACGACCTGATCAAGGGCCGCATCGAGATCGCCAACAGCGAGCTGGATGACATGGTCATCTTCCGCCCGGACGGCTACCCCACCTACAACTTCGCGGTGGTGGTGGACGACTGGGACATGGGCATCAGCGAGGTCATCCGCGGCGACGACCACATCAACAACACCCCGCGCCAGATCAATCTGTACGAAGGCATCGGCGCGCCGGTGCCGAAGTTCGGCCACATGCCGATGATCCTGGACGAGCAGGGCGCCAAGCTGTCCAAGCGCACCGGTGCGGCCGACGTGATGCAGTACAAGGACGCCGGCTACCTGCCCGACGCCCTGCTGAGCTACCTGGCCCGCCTGGGCTGGTCGCATGGTGACCAGGAACTGTTCAGCCGCCAGGAGCTGATCGACCTGTTCGACGTGACCAACTGCAATTCCAAGGCCTCGCGCCTGGACATGGCCAAGCTGGGCTGGGTCAACCAGCACTTCCTGAAGACCGAAGAAGAGGCCAGCATCGTGCCGCACCTGGTCTACCAGCTGGAAAAGCTGGGCCTGGACGTGGCTGCCGGCCCGGCCCCGGTGGACGTGGTGATTGCCCTGCGCGAGCGCGTGCAGACCCTGAAGGAAATGGCCGAGAAGGCCGTGGTCTGGTACCAGCCGCTGACCGAGTACGACGAGGCGGCCGTGGCCAAGCACTTCAAGGCCGGCGCCGAACTGCCGCTGGGCAAGGCCCGCGAGCTGCTGGCCGCGCTGCCGGAATGGACCGCCGAGGCCGTGGGCGTGGCCCTGCACGATGCCGCCGCCGCGCTGGAAATCGGCATGGGCAAGGTCGCCCAGCCGCTGCGCGTGGCCATCACCGGCACCCAGGTCAGCCCTGACATTTCCCATACCGTGTACCTGGCCGGCCGCGAGCAGGCCTTGAAACGCATCGATGTGGCCATTACCAAGGTAGCAACGGTCTGAGCCCTGCGGCCCAGCCCCGAACCGGAGAACGCGCATGCCCGCCAAACCTGCCTCTGCCTGTACCGCCCCGCACCACCACGTCCACGACGCATCGGATTTCGTGGCGGTGGTCGAGCGTGTCTCGCGCGAGCGCGGGCTGCGCCTGACCCCGATCCGCGCCAACGTGCTGAAGCTGATTGCCGAGGCCGGCAAGCCGGTGAAGGCCTACGAGCTGCTGGAATGGGTGCGCAGCGGCAAGGGCGTGGGCGCCGACGCCCCGCCCACCGTGTACCGCGCGCTGGATTTCCTGATGGCCAATGGCTTCGTGCACAAGCTGGAATCGGTGAATGCCTTCGTGGCCTGCCACCATCCCAGCAGCGCGGCGCACTCGGTGCCCTTCCTGATCTGCAACAGCTGCCACAGCGCGGTGGAACTGGAAGACCGCGAAATCGTCACCCAGCTGGAAAAGCGCGCCAAGGAGCTGGGCTTCCAGCCGCAGGCGCAGACCTTGGAAGTACACGGTCTCTGCGCGCGCTGCGCGGGCTGACAGACCCGCATCCTGGGGTCAGAGCCCTTTTGCCAAGGCAAACATGAGGTTTGGGGTCAGATCCCTTTGCCACGGGCAAAGGGCTCCGACCCCTACTCACAAACACTACCGCAACCGCTTCAGCGCCACCTTGCGCGCAGCAACCAATTCCGCATCCTCCACTACCAGCGTTTGCACCCACTGCAGCGCCTCATGCGCGGGCGCACCGCGCACGGCATACAACGCCAGGCTGCGGCCCCGCGTGGTCGGCGCCTGTTCCCACACACGCTGGACCAGGTGCAGCAGCGCCTGCTGCGTAGCGATTGGCACCACAACGGCCTTGTCGAAGGAGAGCAGGAAATTCAGCGCGGCCAGCGCGCGCGACGGCGCCGACAGTGGATCGTCCTGGCTGAAATCGGCCTGTTCGCAGAAAGCCAGCAGCGCCGCTACCGACGCCTCGCTGCGCACATCCTGCAGCACCCCGATTGCATAGGTCGCCAGATGCGGGCTGTCCAGCAGTGGCTGCAGCCCCGCCACGCCACGATGGCCGAACGCCGCACAGGCCCGCGCCCACGGCGCCATCGGTGCGAAGTGCGTGCCATCGGGGTTGTACTGCACTTCCTCGCGCCAGCCGTGCAGCGCGCACAGGCGCTCGATCTCGGTCGCACCCTCGGCACCGTGCTCGAGCACGAAGCGGATCAGATCCTCCACCTCCACAGTGCCGCCATGTTCGCGCGGCGCCGGTCCCTTGGCTGCCTTCCTGGCCAGTGCGTTGAATTTCATTGCTTTCGATTGTTCCTGGGGTAAGGCAGTCGAGCAGGGGGGAGTCGATCAGGTAGAGTCGACTGTCAGTCGACTAGCGCGACAATCCCGGAGCAAAAGCAGTCGACTGACAGTCGACTCTACCGTGCCGGTTTCGATGGTTCCTGGGCAAGGCAGTCGAGCACGGCTCGACTCTACAAAAACAAAGCGGAGCCGCAAGCCCTGCTTTTGACCTTGTTTCTTTGATTCACGTGGCTGACGCGCACGGAGAATGTCCGTGGCCGGGTGGGTGGGCTGGGCAGGGGCGTGAGCCGCATGGATGCGGCGACCGAGCTTACAGGGACGTACTTGCAGCGTCCCCTGCGCAGCCCACCCACCCGGCCAAACCCCGCAATCCCACCGCAACGATCAGCCACGAGGGGCGCCGCCGTTCGCAGCCGTCGGCGCAGCCGCACGTGCGCGTTACGGGTTTGCCACGGGCGCCGGCTCCGCGGCGGTATTCACCCGCGCGATCACCGACATGCCCGGGCGCAGCCGCGCGGCCAGTTCCTGGTCGGGGTCGATCGAAATGCGGATCGGCAACCGCTGTACCACCTTGGTGAAGTTGCCGCTGGCGTTGTCCGGCCTCAGCACGCTGAATTCCGAACCGGTCGCCGGCGCGATCTGTTCCACATGGCCGTGCAGCACCTGGCCCTGGAAGGCATCCACGGTGAACGTGACCGGCTGGCCGATGCGCATCTGCCAGGTCTGGCCTTCCTTGTAGTTGGCCACCACCCACAGCGTGTCGGGCACCAGGAACAGCAGCTGCGAACCGGCCGCCACGTACTGGCCCACGCGCACGCTGGCCTCGCTGATCTGGCCATCGCGCGGGGCATGGATGACTGTGTTGGCCAGGTCGATGCGCGCCAGTTCCAGCTGCGCCTGCGCGCTTTCCACCTGCGCTTCCAGACCCTTGCGTGCCACCTGGGTGGACACCAGGGTTTCCTCGGCAATGCGGATCTGTGCCTGCGACTGCTGCACGCTGGCCTGCGCCGAGGCCTGGGTGGTGCGGAACTTGTCGCGGTCGTTGATTGACACCAGCTGCTGCGCGGCCAGCTCCTCGTAGCGCTTCAGCTCATTGCGCGAGCGCTGCAGTTCCGATTGCCCGGCGGCCAGGGTGGCACGCGCCGAGCCGATCTGCGCACGGTTCTGCGCCTGCGACTGGTCCGAATTGGCCAGCGCGGCACGCGCGCTGTCCAGCGTCGCCTCGGCCTGCGCCACCTTCTGCGCGTAGATGCGATCATCGATCCGCAGCAGCGGCTCGCCCTGTTTCACGTGCTGGAAGTCCTTCACCAGCACCTCGGTCACGTAGCCGTTCACCTGCGGCGCCAGCACGGTGATCTGCCCACGCACATAGGCGTTGTCAGTCACCATCACGCTGCTGGTGAACGGCCACAGGTGCCACGCACGCAGGATCAGCGCGATGCCCAGCAGCGCCACCACGATCATCACCACCACGCTGCGCGCGCTGGGCCGCAGGTACTTCGGCGCGGCGGGCGCGGCAGGTGCCGCCCGTGCTTCCGGTGCCGACGCGGCATCGGTGGGTGGCGGCGGGGTCACGTTGTCGGCGCTGTCAGCGTCGTCGGGGCGGGGCGGAACGGGAGACATGGCAAAGGTACTCAGGGCGGCGCTGCGGCAGTCGCAGCGGTGGCAACGGGGTGGCGCTTGCGCCATTGCTTCAGCACGGCGGTGCGCAGCGACAACAGCAGCAGCCAGACCAGGAAGCCGATGGCCAGCCAGCCACTGAGGGTGAACACATCGTTGAAGCCGCGCACATTGGCTTCGCGGCGCGTGGTCTGTGCCAGCTGTGCGCTGCCCTGCGCGCTGCGCAGCACCGGGTCGGTGATCTGCGCCGCATACACCTGCTGCTGGATGCGCAGGCGCTGCGCCACCACCGGATCGGCAGGATCGAGCTGGCTGGTCAACGCGCTGGAATACAGTTGTTCACGGTGCAGCTGGAAAGTGCCGAGCACGGCCGAACCGGCCAGCCCGCCCAGGGTCTGGGTGATCGACAGGGTGACCAGGAAGGTGATCATGTGGTCCACACCCTGCTTCAGCGCAGCGGAGATGCCGAGCATGATCAGCGGGCCCATGAACATGCCCGCGCCCACCGAAGCGAGGAACTGGCTGACGTAGAAATCATGCGGGCGGTCCAGGCTGGTGCGGTGCTGGTCCAGCACCGCGGCCGTGCCCAACAGCAGGATGGCCATCAGCAGCTGCGGAATCAGCCGCTTCGGCCCGAAGGTCAGCGAGGCCCCGGCGATGCCGGTGATCACCCCGGCCAGGATCACGCCGAACAGCGGCCGCATCTGGTCAGGGCCCATGCCCAGCGTGCGCATCAGGCTCACCACACCGTAGGACTGTTCGGTGGTGAGGAAGCGGATCAGGAACGCGCCGACGATGAAGTGCAGCACCGGCAGGGTGGACAGCCAGCGGATCTGCAGCAGCGGGTTGCGCCGGTAGTGTTCGATCACCAGTGCGGTGGTGGTCAGCGCGATCGACGCCACCAGCGCCCAGCCCAGCCACGCGGTGTCCAGCCACCAGCGCGTATAGCCCTGCGCCAGTACCACCACCAGCAGTGCCACGGCCGGCGCCAGCAGGGCGAAAGTGAGGAAATCCAGCGGTTCGAACGCCTTGATCTGCACGCCCGGCGGCAGCTTCAGCAGCACCACCGCGGCGAATGCGCACAGCGCCAGGCCGGCTTCGAAGGAATACAGCTGGTGCCACTGGCCGGTATCGACCAGGGTGGGCGAAACGATCCAGGCGATCGGCACCGCCAGCTGTGACAGACCCACGCCGACCACCAGCAGGTTGCCGGTGAAGCGGCGGGGCAGGGCCTGCAGCATGTACAGCGTGCCCAGGGTGGAGCAGGCGGCGCCGGCGAAACCACTGGCGGCGCGGGTGAGCAGGGTGGTCTCAAAGCTGCCCACGAACAGATGCAGCACGGCCAGCGCCGCATACAGGCCCAGGCCGATTTCGGCAAACAGGCGGATGCCGTACTGCTGGCGGAACTTGAAGGCCAGCAGGTTGGCGGTCACGTTCACCATGGCGTAGGCGGCCACCAGCCAACTGCCCTGGGTGGGCGTAAGCGCCAGCTGGCCCTGCAGGAACGGCAGGTTGGCGGTCACCAGCGCATTGCCCAGGCCACCGGTGATCGCCACCAGCAGCGACACCAGCGCGTAGGCCGCCCGCCGCTGCGGCGGGTGCCAGGGCATCGAGGCCGAGCCTGGCATGGTCGGCTTTTCGTGCTCCTCCCAATCCGGAATCGGTTTGAGATACGGCTGCACCATCAGCGGTCTCCGCTGGCTGCTCCCTGAAGGCCCCCGCGCAGCAGCTGCAGGGCGCGCCCGGCCAACTGCGCGCGTTCTTCGCGGGTCTTGCCGCGCAGGGCTGCACCCAGCATGCCCGAGATCAGTGAAATATCCGTCTTCTCCAGATCCGGACGGCACAGGCCGGCGGCCTTGGCGCGCGCGATCGGTGCTTCCAGCAGGTCGCGCACGGTCTCGCGCGCGATGCGCATGGCCGCCACGTCCGAATCCACCGCGCGCCAGTAGTCGGCCAGCGCCGGCGAATCGATGATGCGCTGGGCCATGCCTTCGAACACTTCGAACAGGGCGTCGTCGCGGTCGCCCAGCTGTTCCACCTGGCGGCGGATGCGGTCCACCGTGCGCTGCAGCAGGGCCTGGATCAGGGCGGTGCGGTCGGGGAAGTTGCGGTACAGGGTGGC
This sequence comes from Stenotrophomonas sp. B1-1, assembly GCF_010894375.1. NCBI lineage: Bacteria > Pseudomonadati > Pseudomonadota > Gammaproteobacteria > Lysobacterales > Lysobacteraceae > Stenotrophomonas > Stenotrophomonas sp. B1-1. The sequence continues at coordinate 253,166 of NZ_JAAIUZ010000017.1, forward strand.
GCGGCCCACCTGGGCACGCTCGACCACCAGGTCCAGCGGCGCGGTTACGCCGTGTTGGCCGAACACATGGTCGGCGGCATCGAGGATCAGGGCCCGGCGGGCGGCAGCATCAGCGCGTTGTGCGGTCATGGCTTTATTTTCGGACAATAGTGTCCGGTTGGCGAGACGTTCAGTGACGGGAGTGTCCGTTTGTTGCTCTACGCACATCTTTGTGAGAATGGCGTGAAGGATCGCGCGCCATGGAAAAGGGGCCCGAAGGCCCCTTGGATGCTTGCCGTGTTGGAACGGGGTCAGAGCCCTTTCCTGCGGAAAGGGATCCGACCCCAGTAGATCCACGCCATGCGTGGATAGCCGGTCAGAAGTACGCGCGAATACCGAACGCGACACCACGGCCCGGCAGCGGCGAGTAATCCCGCAGCAGCGAGGTGTGCGGGCGCACTTCGCGGTTGGTCAGGTTGCTGCCGTCCAGGAACACCTCGTAGCTGTTGCTGTCGTTGCGGTCCCAGCGGTAGGCGAAGTGCGCATCGACCAGGGTGTAGCCGTCGCTCGGTTCCTCGTTCTGCGCCACGTCCTTCTGCCGGCTGTAGCGCACCGCGCCCACCGACGCGCGCCACCCGTCCTTGGCCCAGCGCAGGTCCGCGCCCACGCGTGCCGGGGCGATGCGCGGCAGGTAACCGGTGTTGGCCAATTCCACGGTGTAGTTGTGGTTGTGGTCGCCGTGGGGCACCGCCAGCGCCAGGTTGCGGCTGCCGCTGCCGTCCAGCTTGGCCTGCACGTAATCACCGAACACGCGCAGGTCCCAATCGCCGGCGCCGCCTTCGAACAGGTGCACCAGTGCTTCGGCCTCGGCGCCCTTGAACACCGCGTCCTGCTGGGTCCAGGCGCGCACCGGCAGGCTTTCGGTCACGCCGGTGTCGGCCAGGTAGATGAAGTCCTTGAACCGGGTCTGGTAGATGGCGGCAGAGAAGTCCAGGCGCTCGCTGTGGGTGTGGATGCCCAGCTCCACGCGCTGGCCGCGCTCGGTCTTCAGGTTGGCATCGCCGATTTCCAGCGAACGGGTGGCGATGTGCGCACCGGCCGCATACAGCTCTTCATTGGTCGGCGCACGCTCGGAACTGTCCACGCCGATGCGCAGGTCCACCGCATCGTTGAGCGTCCAGATGCCGGCCGCGGACAGGTTGGTGGCATCGAACGAGCGGCGGCGGTAGTCACCGGTCGGGTCCAGCTTCACCTGGTCATGGCGGCCCCCCAGTTCCAGCTTGAACGGGCCGAACTGCTTTTCCTGCAGCACGAACAGGCCGACGTTCTTGGTGTTGGTGTCGGGCACGAAGGCTTCTTCGCCGCGTGCGCCGAAATCGCTGTTGCCGAACTGCAGGCCGAAGGCACCGTCCCAGCCGCCGATCTGCTGCTGCACCGCTTCCAGGCGGGTTTCAATGCCGCGGTTGGTGAAGCGGGTGGACGGCGTGCCGGCTTCCAGCTCCACGTGCTCGTAATCGGTGTAGGCCACGCGCGCGTTGACGTTCTTCAGGAACGACACCGGGTTGTAGATGCCCGCCTTGGTTTCAAAGCGGTTCTGCACCATGTCGATGCGCACGTCGTGCTCGTCACCTTCTTCCTCTTCGCCATGGTCGTGATCGTGATCATGGTCGTGGTCATCGCCCTCGGCATGCACGTGGGCGCCGTTGGGAATGCCGTAGTTGGTGCGGTAGGTGCTGGCAGACACGCCGAAGTAGCCGCCTTCGCCCAGCCAGGTCGCGCCCACGCCGCCAGCGCGGGTACGGATGGAACTGTTGTCCAGACGACCGCGGCGCGGCTCTTCGCCTTCTTCGCCGGCGTGGTCGTGGTCGTCGTGATGGTCTTCCAGGCTGTCGATCACCGCATAGCCGGGAATACGGTAGTCATCGCCGTTGCGCACCAGGCCGTCGACATGCAGCACCACGTTGCCGCTCACGCCGTCCAGGCGGAACATGCCGCTGCGTTCGTCGTTGACCGAGTTGCCACGCAGCTCGGCGCGGCCGCTCAGCGGGCGGTCCGGCAGGTCACGCGCGATGCGGCCATCGACCACGTTCACCGCGCCGCCGATCGCGCCGCTGCCGAACAGCAGGGTGGCCGGGCCCTTCAGCACTTCGATCTGGTCGGCCAGGAACGGTTCGATGCTGGTGGCATGGTCGGCGCTGACGGTGGAGGCATCCATGTTGCCCATGCCGTTGGACAGCACGGCCACGCGCGGGCCTTCCTGGCCGCGGATGATCGGGCGGCCGACGCCGGGGCCGAAGAACGTGCTCTGCACGCCGGGCAGCTTGGCCACGGTGTCGCCCAGGGTGCCGGCCTTCTGTTCGTCCAGCCGTTCGCCGGCCAGCACGTCCACCGGGCGCGCCAGCGACTCGGCATCGCCCTGCAGCGGCGAGGCAGTGACCTGCACCGAAGAGAGCTCGGTCAGGTGGCGGTCACGTTGGCCAGCATCGTCGCCGGCGGCGAACGCAGCCGACGGCAGCAGGGCGGCGAGGGCCAGGGCCAGGGAATGCGGCTTCAACCGCGGGAAATGGGCAGACATCGGCAAGTCCTTTGTTACTTTGTATCAATTGGGTGGCGCACGTATCCCGTCGGAGGACAGGGGGAGGGAAACCGTGCGGGGCAGGAGTGAATGTTATATTATTCCATAACGATTCGCCGACCCTGCTGGAAGTCATGTCCCTGTCCTCCTCATTCCGCCGCCTGCTCGATCGCTTCGGTGCCACCGGTTCGATGCTGTGCGCCGTGCACTGCGCGGTCATTCCGGTGCTGCTTGCGATCGCGCCTTCGCTGGGCCTGTCGTTCTGGCTGAGCGACGGGGTGGAGATGGCGCTGGTGGTGTTCGTGACGCTGCTGGGGCTGTTCAGCCTGGTCATGGGCTACCGCCGCCACGGCGCGCTGCGCGCGCTGGGCTTCCTGATTCCCGGCCTGGTGGCACTGTGGGCGGGCGTGCTGTACGACCCGCTGCACCACAATGCGGTGCCGCATGCAGTGGTGATGACCCTCGGCGGCCTGCTGGTGGGCGTGGCGCACCTGGTGAACCTGCGCCTGAACCACGGCCACGTCCACGACGCCAGCTGCGCGCACTAGGCGCGTCGTGATAGGCTTTCCGATCGTGCGCGGGGGCGCCCAGCAAGGCGGCCCCGCCGAACCCGTGTCAGTACGGGGTAACCAGATTTCACACTTGAGGAGTTGAAGACATGGGTAAGGGTGACCGCAAGACCGCCAAGGGCAAGCGCTACAACGCCAGCTACGGCAACGCCCGTTCGCATACCGCGAGCAAGGTCGCTGTAGGCGCCGCCGCCCCGGTTGCCAAGAAGACCGTGGCCAAGGCTCCGGCCAAGAAGGCTGTGGCGAAGAAGGCAGCTGCCAAGGCCTGATCCGGCCGGCGGTTGCTTGAAAAAAACGCGGCGCCTGGCGCCGCGTTTTTTTTGTGCCCGGTGTTGCTGCCCGGCGGATGCTGCGCCGTCAGCGCAGCGCTTTCTTCAACGTCTCGGCATCGCCGTCGTTCGGCGCCGCCGGCACCTGCAGCAGATGCGCCAGCAGCGGGTACACATCCACGTTGTCGAACCCGTCGATCAGCAGGCCCTGCTGGAACGACGGGCCGCGCGCCACGAACACCGCGCGCATCGAGGGCAGGGCATTGTCGTAGCCATGCGAGCCACGGTCCTGGTGGTCGCGCTTGGCGATACGCTCGGCGCGCAGTGCATCCCAGCCTTCATCCATCTGGCAGACGATGGCCGGAACGCGCGGATGGCTGCCGTAATGCCAGCGCGGCGGCAGCGCCTCCTTCTTCCAGCATTCGTAGTGTGCGTGGCGGCCCAGCAGCGCGTGTTCGGCCTGCGTTTCGCGGCCGGTCACCGGCTCGAAGCCCACCGACTGGCCCTGGCTGACGTTGCGCGCCAGCGCCGGATCGACCATCGACTCGGTGGCGATCACCTGGCCTTCCGGTACCGATGCCATGCCGTGGTCAGAGACCACCACCACGTTGGTCGACGCCGCCAGCCCCTGTGCGTCCAGGCCATCAAGCACCTGGCCGATCACCTGGTCGGCCAGCACGATCGCATCGGCATACTGCTGCGAATCCGGGCCATGGTTGTGCCCGGCCTTGTCCACGTTTTCCATGTACAGCGTGGTCAGGCGTGGCGCATCGGCATCGGTCTGTGCCAGCCAGTCCAGCACGGTCTGCGCGCGTTGCTGCAGCGGCTCCTTACTGTCGTACACCTGCCAGCGGCTGGGCCGGGTGCCGTCGATCTCGGCCTCGCTGCCGGGCCAGGAAGTGGTGGCGGTGCGCACGCCCACTTTTTCCGCGCCGACCCAGATCGGTTCGCCGCCCCACCAGTGGCTGTTGGTCACCGCCTCGCGGTCGCCCAGGCTGAAGCGCCCCAGCGCGGGGTCTTCCATGCTGTTGTTGACGATGCCGTGGTGGTCCGGGCGCAGGCCGGTGACCAGGGTGTAGTGGTTGGGGAAGGTCAGCGACGGGTACGAGGGGGTCATCCAGCGGGCGCGCACGCCGCGATCGATGATGCGCTGCAGGTTCGGCGTCAGCCCACGATCCAGCGCATCGGCGCGCAGGCCGTCGATGGAAATCAGCAACAGCTTCGGTGGCGGCGCGTCGGCGCGCGCAACCGGCGCGGACGAAGAGGGCGTGGTCGTGCAGGCGGCCAGGGGCAGCAGCAGCGCCAGCGAACAGGTCAGGCGTACGGAAGTCATCGCGACATGATAAGCGGCGGCAATGACGTGCCCAAGACACGGCGTGCTGTCGCACGCCGTGTCCGCGCATATTTCTTTATCCCCGCGCCTTCGGCGCGCCCCCTTCAACAAAAAGGGGGCTCCTCACCAGAGACACTCCGCAACCCCATCCAGCGTGTCGACCAAGGTCGACACCTACCAAAAGCCGCGGGAACCTGTCGAAGGCGGGGTGGTGTGGGTGGGCAGGACCGCAGGCGCCATGGATGGCGCCTACGAGCCTACAAGGACGTACTTGCGGCGTGTCCTGCCCACCCACACCGCCCCGCCAACCCACGGATACCCCGCTGTTGCTTTTGACGTTGACGTTGACGTTGCCTCGGCGGGTGCAGGGCGCAGCCCTGCCGGCAAACCCCACCCCTCACACAAACAACGGTGCCTGCCGCTGCTCCAGCCGCAGCAGGGCCGCCTTGGTTTCCAGCCCGCCGCCGAAGCCGGTGAGCGTGCCATTGCTGCCGATCACGCGGTGGCAGGGCAGCACGATCGGCAATGGATTGCGGCCGTTGGCCGCGCCCACCGCACGGGTGGCCGTGGGCTGCCCCAGGTGCTGGGCCAGCTGCAGGTAGCTCCAGGTCTGGCCGAACGGGATGACCGCCAGCGCCTGCCACACGCGCAGCTGGAACGGCGTGCCGCGCGGTGCTAGCAGCAGATCGAAGCGGCTGCGTTCGCCGTGCAGGTACTGCAGCAACTGTTCCCGTGCCTGCGGCAGCGCACCCGGCGCGTACTGCCAGTCGCCGCGCCCGCGTGCCGGGTGCCGGTTTTCCGGAAACAGTACATGGGCCAGGCCATGCTCATTACCGGCGATGGTCAGCTCGCCGATCGGGCTGTCGAAACGATCGAACAACAGGGTCATGTCGGTTCTCCAACAAAGGTGCCGGACAGGTGCCACAGGTGCAGCACGGCATAGGCGCGCCACGGTCGCCACGCCTGCGAGCGGGCCTCGGTGGCGCGTTCGCTCAGGCGCTGGCCCTGCGCGTGGCCGAGCACCTGCTGCAGCACCAGGTCGCCGGCGGGGAAGGCATCGGGTTGGCCCAGCCCACGCAGGGCGATGTACTGCGCCGTCCATGGCCCGACGCCGGGCAGCGCGACGCAGCGTGCAACGAATTCGTCCAGGGCCTGGCCTGGCCCGAAATCCAGCGCACCGCTGGCGCAGGCCGCGGCCAGCGCACGCACCGTGGCTGCGCGCGTGCGTGGCAGGCCGATCGATTCCAGCGGCGCTTCGGCCAGCACCTGTGGCAGCGGGAACTGGCGGTCGAATGCCGGCGGCATGCCCGGCAGGTGGGCGCCCCAGGCATCCACCAGCCGGCGCGCGAAGGTGGTCGCTGCGGCCACGCTGACCTGCTGGCCCAGTACCGCGCGCACGGCCACCTCGAAGCCATCCCAGCCGCCGGGTACGCGCAGTCCGGGGCGTTCGGCGATGCCGCGGGCCAACAGCGGTTCTTCGGCCAGGGCGGCATGCACCTGCTGCAGGTCGGCGTCCAGATCGAACACCCGGCGCACCCGCCGCACGATGTCAGGGATCAGGCGGGGATCGACCGCGCCCATCTGCAGGCGCAGTTCCGGGCGCTTGGGATCGGCGGTTACCCGCAGCAGGGTGGGGCGTTCGGGCGTGCCCAGCACGCGCTGGTAGCTGTCTTCGTCGATCAGCTCGATGCCGGGCAGGCTGCGCTTGCGCAGGAAGGCCAGCATGCGCGGGAAATCCAGCGGCGGCCGGTAGCCCAGGCGCAGTACCAGGCCATCGTCGGCGCCGACCAGCGGGGCATGCTGGCGGCGCAGCGCGGTGGGCGGCATGCCGCAGCCCTGCAGGAAAGCGGTGTTGAAGCGGCGCAGGCTGTTGTAGCCAGCGGCCAGGGCGACGTCGGTCACCGGCAGCGCGGTTTCGGTCAGCAGTTGCTTGGCCAGCAGCAGGCGCTGGGTGGCGTGGATCTGCGCGGGCGTGGCGCCCAGGTGTTCGACGAACAGGCGTTGCAGCTGGCGTGCGCTCAGGCCCAAGCGGTGGCCCAGTTCGGCCATGGACTGTTCCTGCAGGAAGCCGCTGTGGATCAAAGCCAGGGCGCGCTGCACGGTCTGCCCGGCCAGCGCCTGCTGCGCCTGCGGCGCCAGTTCCGGGCGGCAGCGCAGGCAGGGCCGGTAGCCGGCAGCGGCAGCCGCGGCGGCCGTGCGGTAATAGCTGATGTTGCGCGGCTTCGGCGGTGGCGCCGGACACACCGGGCGGCAATAGATACCGGTGCTGCGCACGGCGGTGAAGAACACGCCGTCGAAGCGCGCATCGCGGGCCAGGCGGGCGCGGTCGCAGGCGGCGGTGTCGAGGGCGGGGGAGCTGTCCATGGCGCCAGTCTAGGCTGCGGGGCGGGTGGATACTCGCCATTTTCGGACATGGATGCTGAAGGGGGTACGGCAGGGCTGCGCCCTGCAACCACTGAATCAACGTCAACGTCAACGTCAACGTCAACGTCAACGTCAAGAGCGGGCTATCCGTGGATGGCGGGGTGGGTCCGGTTGCGGGGGACGCCGTAAATCCGTCCATGGAGCAACTGTGTTGTGGGATGGGATTTTGGCCGTCTGGCAGACAGGCACGGCAAAGCCGGCTGCCGGCC